>NZ_CP025407.1:7018998-7355798 GCF_002847285.1 Streptomyces sp. CMB-StM0423
GCCAGGACCTGACGTCGCTGACCGACCGCGACCTGCGCGAGGTGCGTTCCACGAAGATCAGCATGGTCTTCCAGCACTTCGCGCTCTTCCCGCACCGCAGCGTCCTGGAGAACGCCGCGTACGGCCTCGAAGTCCAGGGCATACCCCGGGCGGAGCGCGAGCAGCGCGCCACCGAGGCCCTGGAACTGACCGGCCTGAAGGGCTGGGAGCACCACTGGCCCGACGAGCTGTCCGGCGGCATGAAGCAGCGCGTGGGCCTGGCCCGCGCCCTGGCCACCGACGCCGACCTGCTGCTCATGGACGAGTCCTTCAGCGCGCTCGACCCGCTGATCCGGCGGGACATGCAGGACCAGCTCATCGAGCTGCAGTCCAAGCTGAAGAAGACCATCGTCTTCATCACCCACGACCTCAACGAGGCCATGCGCCTGGGCGACCGCATCGCCGTCATGCGCGACGGCCGCATCGTCCAGATAGGCAGCCCCGAGGACATCCTCGTCAGGCCCGCGGACGACTACGTACGCCGCTTCGTCGAGGATGTCGACCGCACCCGGGTGCTCACCGCCGGATCCATCATGGAGGAGCCGGAGGACGGCCTCTCCCCGAAGGAACTGCGCGCCGCCGCGCCCGTCAGCGTCACCGAGGACACCCCCGTCGCCGAGCTGTTCGGCCCGTTCGCGACCGGCGACGACGCCGTGGGCGTCACCGACGCCGACGGCGACCTGGTCGGCCTCGTGGAGCGCGGCCGGCTGCTGTCCATCCTGGGCGACCAGGCAGGCGACGACGAGGGCGAGAAGGTGACCGCAGGTGCCTGAGATCGACTTCGGGTCCCGGGTCGAGTCGGTCGTCGACTGGCTCAAGGACCACCTGGGCTGGCTCTTCGACTTCATCGACACGGTCCTCTCCGGCATGTACGACGGCGTCAACGCCGTCCTCGACGCGCCGGAACCGCTCGTCATGGCGGGCATCTTCGCCGTGATCGCCTTCTGGCTGCGCGGCCCGCTGCCCGCGGTGCTCGCCTTCGCCGGATTCGCCGTCGTCGACTCGGTGCAACTGTGGCCCGAGGCCATGGAAACCCTGTCGATGGTGCTGGTCGCCACCGCGATCACCGTGGTGATCGCCGTGCCGCTGGGCATCTGGGCGGCCCGCAACAAGGTCGTCAGCACCGCCATCAGGCCGATGCTCGACTTCATGCAGACGATGCCCGCCTTCGTCTATCTGATCCCGGGCGTCATCTTCTTCTCCATCGGCATCACCCCCGGCATCATCGCGACCATCGTGTTCGCCATGCCGCCGGGCGTGCGCATGACCGAGCTGGGCATCCGGCAGGTCGACTCGGAACTGGTCGAGGCCGCCGAGGCGTTCGGCACCAAGCCCGCCGACACGCTGCGCCGCGTGCAACTGCCGCTGGCGCTGCCGACGATCATGGCGGGCGTCAACCAGGTCATCATGCTCGCGCTGTCCATGGTCGTCATCGCCGGCATGGTCGGCGGCGGCGGCCTCGGCGAGGTCGTCTACAACGCCGTCACCCGCGTCGCCATCGGCACCGGCTTCGAGAGCGGCCTGGTCGTCGTCATCCTCGCCATGTACCTGGACCGGATGACCAGCGCGCTCAACCAGCGCGTCTCGCCGCTCGGCCGGCGCGCGCTCGCCAAGACCGCGGCCGCGGTCGACCGGTGGAAGTTCCTGCACTACAAGCCCACCACCGCGATCGCCACCGTCGGCATCGTCGTGCTGGCGCTGCTCGCCGGCGGCCTGAACCTGGCCGACTCCGACGACGACGGGGGCACCCCGCAGGCCGCCGCCGCGTCCACCGACGTCGGCCAGGGCCGGCAGATCGACATCGGCTACATCCCGTGGGACGAGGGCATCGCCTCCACCTTCCTGTGGCAGGAGGTGCTGGAGCAGCGGGGCTTCAAGGCGGAGGCCAAGCAGCTCGACCCGGGCCCGCTCTTCACCGCCGTCTCCGAGGGCCAGGTCGACTTCCAGACCGACGCCTGGCTGCCCGTGACCCACGAGCAGTACTGGGAGAAGTTCGGCGACAAGATGGAGGACATGGGCTCCTGGTACGGGCCCACGACGCTGGAGCTGTCCGTCCCGTCGTACATGAAGGACATCAAGTCCCTGGAGGATCTGAAGGATCACAAGGGCGAGTTCGACGGGAAGATCATCGGCATCGAGGCCAGCGCCGGCATGATGGGCATCCTGAAGGACAAGGTCGTCAACGAGTACGGGCTTGAGGACTGGGAGGTCGTCTCCTCGTCCACCTCCTCGATGCTCGCGGAGCTGGAGCGCGCGTACCAGGCCGAGGAGCCGGTGGTCGTCACGCTGTGGTCGCCGCACTGGGCGTACAGCAAGTACGACATGACCAAGCTGGCGGACCCGAAGAAGGCATGGGGCTCCGGTGACGACGTGCACACCACCGCGCGCAAGGGCTTCGCGAAGGACGAGCCCGTCGTCGCCGAGTGGCTGCGCGACTTCACCATGAAGGAGAAGGAGCTCACCAGCCTGGAGGAGATGATCGTCGACGCCGGGGAGGGCAACGAGCAGCAGGCCGTCCGCGACTGGCTGGAGCAGAACGAGGGCTACGTCGACAAGATGGCCCCGCTCCCCGACGGCGGCAGCGGCGGCGGCACCCAGGGCAAGGACGCGGGCAAGACCGTGAACCTCGGCTACTTCCCGTGGGACGAGGCCATCGCGTCCACGTACCTGTGGCAGAACGTGCTGGAGGACCGCGGCTACAAGACCAACGTCAAGCAGCTCGACCCCGGCCCGCTCTACACCGCGCTCGCCGAAGGCCAGATGGACGTGCAGTTCGACGCCTGGCTACCGGTGACGCACGAGCAGTACTGGGAGAGATTCGGCGACGACCTCACCGACATCGGCTCCTGGTACGGGCCGACCACGCTGGAGCTGTCCGTCCCGTCGTACATGAAGGACATCAAGTCCCTGGAGGATCTGAAGGATCACAAGGGCCAGTTCGACGGGAAGATCATCGGCATCGAGGCCAGCGCCGGCATGATGGGGATCCTCCAGGACAAGGTCGTCAACGAGTACGGGCTTGAGGACTGGGAGGTCGTCTCCTCGTCCACCTCCTCGATGCTGGCCGAGCTGGAGCGGGCGTACGACAAGAAGGAGCCCATCGTCGTCACGCTCTGGTCGCCGCACTGGGCCTACGGCAAGTGGGACCTGACCAAGCTGGAGGACCCCAAGAAGGCATGGGGCGAGGGCGACGACATCCACACCGTGGCCAAGAAGGACTTCGCCGAGGACTTCCCGGAGTTCAACGAGTGGCTGAAGGACTTCAAGCTCTCCGAGGAGGAGCTGTCCTCGCTGGAGGTCGAGATCCAGAACGGCGGTGACGGCAAGGAGAAGGAGTCCGCCCGCAAGTGGCTGGACGACCACCCCGAGGTCATCGACAGGATCGCACCGGTCTCCTGACCGGCGGCACACTCCGGGCGCCTCGTCGTCCCCCTGCGCGGGGGCGGCGGGGCGCCCGCCTTTTGCCCGCCTCCGCCTGCCTCTGCCTGCCTGCGCTTCCTACGCCGCGCGCAGCGCCGCGCCCAGCACGCCGGGCGCTTCGGCCAGCGACGGCCCGTACCACGTCAGATGCCGCCCGCTCACCGGCGCCGCCGCCATCGCCGGGAACGCCTCCGGGCCGTCGTCCGCCCCGAACGCGTACGGTTCGTCGGGCAGCACCACCAGCTCCGCGCCGCTCTCGTGCAGCTCCGCGAGCGGCACCCGCGGATACCGCTCCGCGTGCGCCGCGTACACGTTCGCCACCCCCAGCCGCGCCAGCAGGTCCCCGGCGAACGTCTCCCGGCCCAGCACCATCCACGGCCGCCGCCACACGGGCACCACCGCCCGCCGCCGTGACTCCGGCCGTACGTCCCGCCAGGCCGCCTCCGCGGCGGCCAGCCACTCCGGCCGCGCCGCGGTCCCGCACGCCGTCAGCACCCGCGCCAGCTCCGCGAACGCCTGCTCCAGCGTGCGGACTTCGGTGACCAGCACCTCAAGCCCCGCCGCCCGCAGCGCGGCGAGGTCCGGCTCCCGGTTCTCCTCCTCGTTCGCGACGACCAGGTCGGGCGCCAGTGCGACGATCCGCCCGACGTCCGGGTTCTTCGTCCCCCGTACCCGTACGACGTCGAGCCCGGCCGGGTGGGTGCACCAGTCGGTGGCGCCGACGAGGGCGCCGGGCGCCGAGACGGCGACCGCCTCGGTCAGCGACGGAACCAGGGACACCACACGCCTGCCTGCCATGTCCTCAGGCTACGGGGACGGCCGTCAGCGGGCCGGGGCCGCGAGGAGGTCGCCGCGGGCCACCGCCGCCGCCGTACGGACCGCGGCCGTCAGCCAGGCCGCGACCAGGAACCCGTACAACAGCACGCAAAGCCCGCGGAACGCCGCGAGCCCGGTATGCTCCGCCAGGCTCGCCGCGCCCGTCACGCACGTGCCCACCGGGAACGTGAACGCCCACCACGTCAGCGCGAACGGCATGCCGCGCCGCGCGGCCCGTACGACCAGCGCCCCCGCCACCGCCAGCCACAGCAGCGCGAAGCCCAGCACCGGCACCCCGTACAGCGCCGCGAACGCCCCCGGCACCGCCGCCGAGCCGTCCGCCAGCGCTCCCGCGGCCGTCGTCGACTGCCCGAGCGGGCCCAGCACGAGGAACAGCGCCGGGGTCAGCACGAGCGGCAGCGGCCCCCGCTCCACCAGCCGGGCGAACACCAGCGGCAGCATCAGCAGCGTCGCCAGCAGGCTCATCCCGAACATCGCGAAGCAGCCCAGCACCAGCGACTCCCGCCACTGCCCCGGGGGCAGCCGCGGCGCCAGCGCCGGGCCCGTCGCGGCCGACACCATCGGGGCCACCACCGGCAGCAGCCACACGGGCGAGGCGTCGCCGGGGCGCACCCGGTGGCGTACGACCATCAGATACGGCACGGCCACGGCCGCCACCAGCCCCACCGCGGTACCCGCCACCCACAGCGCGGCGTGCACGGCGAACGCGGCGTCGCCGCCCGTCACCCGCGCCCCCACGGCGGTCGTCGCGGCGCCGACCGCGAGCAGGGCCATCGACAGGCAGCCGTAGAACGGCGCGACCGCGGGATCGGCGAGGTGCTCGCGGGCGCGGTCGGCGTGCCGGGCCCAGTGCGCGGCGCGGGCGGCGAGCACCGCGGCGAGGAGGACGGCGGCCAGGGCCCAGACGGGGACCAGCACGGCGGGCGGCAGGCCGACCGCGGCGCCGGCGGTGGCGACGATGGCGGTGCCCATGACGCCGGCGTACCAGTTGGGGCCGAGGTCGCGGGTCGAGAACCGGTGGCGGGCGCGGGCGGCGGGGCGGGGGCGTACGAGGGCGGTGGCGGCCATGGCTTCAGCCTTGCCCGGGTGGTGGGCGCCTGGTAGGGACCGATCTTCTATCGGCTCATAAGCTGGGGTTATGAGCGAGTACGAGGCCGCGGGCGACCCGGAGCCGTCGCTGGCCCGCCGGGTGCCGGACCTGGCGGCGCTGGAACTGCTGCTCGCCGTCGCGCGGCTGGGCAGCCTCGGGCGGGCGGCGAAGGCCCTCGGCGTGAGCCAGCCGGCGGCCAGCGCGCGCCTCCGGTCCATGGAGCGGCAGCTCGGTGTGGCGCTCGTGCACCGCTCGCCCGCGGGTTCGCGGCTCACGGAGGCCGGGGGCGTGGTGACGGAGTGGGCCCGGCGGGTGGTGGAGGCGGCGGAGGCGTTCGACGCGGGCGCGGGGGCGCTGCGCGCGCGGCGGGACTCGCGGCTGCGGGTGGCGGCGAGCCTCACGGTCGCGGAGTACCTGCTGCCGGGGTGGCTGGTCGCGCTGCGCGCGGCGCGGCCGGAGACGGCGGTGTCGCTGCAGGCGGGAAACTCGGTGGCGGTGGCGTCGCAGGTCCGGTCCGGGGCGGCGGACCTGGGGTTCGTGGAGGGCTCGGGGGTGCCGTCGGGTCTGGACTGGGCGGTGATCGGGCACGACCGGCTGCTGGTGGTCGTGGCGCCGTCGCATCCGTGGGCGCGGCGCCGGCGGGGGCTGCCGCCGGGGGAGCTGGCGGGGGCGGCGCTGGTGCTGCGGGAGCAGGGCTCGGGCACGCGACAGGTGCTGGACGAGGCGCTGGGCCCGTACGGCGGGCTGGGAACGCCGCTGCTGGAGCTGGCGTCGACGACGGCGGTGAAGTCGGCTGCGGTCACGGGTGCGGGTCCTGCGGTGCTGTCGGAACTGGCGGTGGCGGACGAGGTGGCGACCCGCCGCCTGGTGTCGGTCGAGGTGGCGGACCTACCCCTGACCCGAGCCCTCCGCGCGGTCTGGCCTCGCGGCCAGCGCCCGACGGGCCCGGCGCGGGACCTGCTGTCCCTGACGAGAAGGGGTGAGCGTGCGGGTACGGGGGAGGGATGAGCGCCTGCCGGTTCCGTGGCGGGTGGGGATGACCCCGTCCCCGCCCCTTCCCGCTTCCTCAGGGCCCCGCCCCCGAGCCCCCGCCGGGGCCGCGCCCCGGACCCCCAGCGGGGCTGCGCCCCTGCACCCCGGGCCTGCGGCCCCAATACCTGCCTGTACGCCTCCGCGGAGCCGCTCCCGAGACCCCTGCGGGGCTCCGCCCCTGCAACCCCCGGCCTGCGCTCCCAGCACCCGCCGCCGCGCCCCCGCGGGCTGCGCCCCTGCACCCGTCGCGCCTGCCTTCCCGGCACACGCCCCGCGCGCCCCTGCAAGGGGCTCCGTACCCCCTGCGGGTGAGGGATTTCCGCGTTACCCTGCTTCCAACCTGTCTTGATCTTCGAGGCGTCGAGCGGACGCGGGGAGCGCGTGGTGTCAGCAGAGGACCAGTCCTTCATACCCGGCGTCTCCGTCGAGCAGCCCACGTCCGCCCGCGTCTACGGCTGGCTTCTCGGCGGCAAGGACAACTACGCCGTCGACCGGGAGTTCGCGCTCAAGCAGCTCAAGGAGTTCCCCGCCGGGCTCGACATCACCCGTGAGAACCGGCTGTTCCTCTACCGGGCCGTGCGGTGGCTCGTCGAAGAAGCCGGGATCCGGCAGTTCCTCGACATGGGGTGCGGGCTGCCCACGGACAACAACGTCCACCAGGTCGCCCAGCGCTTCACCCCCGACGCCCGCGTCGTCTACGTCGACAACGACCCCATCGTGCTCGCCCACGGCCGCGCGCTCCTCGCCGAGGACGCCTCCACCATCGTCGTCGACGGCGACCTGCGCGACCCCGCCACCATCCTCGACGACCCGCTCGTCACCCGGCTCATCGACTTCGACGAACCGCTCGCCGTGCTCTACCTGTCCGTAATGCACCACGTGCCCGACGAAGACGACCCCGTCGGCGTTCTCGGCGCGGTGCTCGACCGTGCACAGCCGGGCAGTTGCGTGTGTCTGTCGCAGGTGGTCACCGACGACCCCGTCACCAGCGCCGCGATGACCGAGAGCGTACGGGCCAAGGGCATCCCGTGGCAGACGAGGACGCCCGCCGAGGTCGACGCCCTCGTCCGGGGGCTGGAGCCCGTCGAGCCCGGGCTGGTGGATCTCGTCGACTGGCGGCCCGACCGGTTCCAGCCGCCGCTGGCCCCCGTCGACCCGGCCCTCCAGCCGTACCTGGGCACCACGAAGCACGCCAAGCCCGTCTACGAGTACGGCGGCATCGTCCGCAAGCCCGCCTGAGCCGCGGAGTCGGGCACGTCAGCCCGCCGCCTCCACCAGGCCCCGCACCACCCGCACGTCCTCGCCCATCTCCGGATGCCACTGCACCCCGAGCGCGAAGCTCCCCGCGTCCGGCAGCTCCAGCGCCTCCACCACGCCGTCCGCCGCGTACGCCGACGCGATCACCCCGGTGCCCAGCTCCGCCACCGCCTGGTGGTGGTACGCCGGGACCGTCACCGCCTCCGGCAGCAGCGCGGCGAGCCGCGTGCCCGGAACCGGTTTGATCTCGTGGGCGCCGAAGACGCCCGGGCGCTCGCGGTGGCCCTCCATGTGCTGGCACAGCGTGCCGCCGCGGGCGACGTTCAGCAACTGCGCCCCGCGGCAGACCCCCAGCAGTGGCAGCTCCGCCGCCAGGGCCGCCTCGATCAGGGCCAGTTCCCACTCGTCCCGCTCGCGTGACGTCGGGGTGACGGGGTCCGTACGGGCGTCCGCGTCGGCGCCGTAGCGGGCCGGGTCCAGGTCAGGGCCGCCCGCGATGATCAGGCCGTCCAGGCGGCGCAGGGTCTCCGCCGCGCGGGCCGGGTCGTCGGGAGGGAGCAGCGCGGTGAGGCCGCCGGCGCGCTGGGTGAGGCGGTGGTAGCCGGCGGGCAGCAGGGCGGCGGGCAGGTGCCACTGGCCCCACCTGGCCTCGTCCACGAGGTAGGTGGAGATGCCGATGAGGGGCCGGGGCCGGGTCATCACTTCTCCCTCGTCGTGGGACGTTCGAGTTCCGCTTCCGCCTCCGCCAGCGCCGCGAACTCCTCCTCGGGTGCCGCCGCGACCAGCCGGTGCCGACTGTAGACGGCGAAATATCCCAGGGCCACCGCGTAGACGCAGCCCGCGATCATGGCCGCCCACTTGTCCACCAGGAACGTCGCCACCAGCGCCGACAGCGCGAGCACGAACGCCACCGAGGACGTCACCGCCCCGCCCGGCGTGCGGTACGGGCGGTGCAGCCCCGGTTCGCGGCGGCGCAGCACGATGTGCGAGAGCGCCATCAGCGCGTACGAGATGGTGGCGCCGAACACCGCGACGTTCAGCATCCGCGCCCCGTTCCCGCTCCCGGCCGCCAGCGCGAAGCCGATCGCGCCGGGCACCAGCAGGCCCAGGTACGGCGCCTTCCGGCGGGAGGTGAGGGAGAGGACACGGGGGAGGTAGCCGGCCCGGGAGAGCGCGAAGAGCTGGCGCGAGCCGGCGTAGATCAGGGAGAAGAACGACGCGACGAGCCCGGCGAGGCCCGCGTAGTTGACGAACCGGCTGAGCGCGGTCGCCTCGCCGTCCGGTTGCAGCGCCTCCACCAGCGGGTTGCCCGCGTCCTGTACGGCGGCGGAGCCGCGGGCGCCGGCCGCGGCGATGAAGGTGACGACGGCGAGCAGCAGCAGCACGCCCATCGCCCAGGCCATCGCGCGCGGCAGCGTACGGGACGGGTCCTTGGTCTCCTCCGCGGCCAGCGGCACGCCCTCGACGCCCAGGAAGAACCACATGCCGAACGGGAACGCCGCCCAGATGCCCAGGATCCCGAACGGCAGCCAGGAGTTGGCGCCGAGGGCGCCGTCGTCGACCGGGATGTCGTTCAGCGAGCCGGCGCTGAACTCCGTGAGGGCGCCGATCGCGAAGATCAGCAGCGCGGCGACCGCGACGGCGGTCACGACGAGGCTGAAGCGCAGCGCCTCGCCGACGCCCCACAGGTGGATGCCGAGGAAGATGGCGAAGCAGGCGAGGTAGACGGGCCAGCCGGAGGTGAGCCCGAACAGCTCCAGCGACTCGACGTAGTCGCCGATGAAGATGACGATGGCGGCCGGCGCCAGGACGTACTCGATGAGGATCGCCGTGCCGGTCATGAACCCGCCCCAGGGGCCGAGCGCCTTGCGCGCGAAGCCGTAGCCGCCGCCGGCCGTGGGCAGCACGGCGGCCAGCTCGGCGAGGGCGAAGACCAGGCAGGTGTACATGACGCCCATGAGCAGCGCGGCGATGGCCAGGCCGCCGAAACCGCCCTCCGCCAGGCCGAAGTTCCAGCCGGAGAAGTCGCCGGAGACGACGTACGCCACGCCCAGGCCGGTGAGCAGCAGCGGCCCGGCGCTGCCGGCGCGCAGCGCGCGGCGCTGGAGGTACGCGTCGTCCGCGGCGTCGTGCGCGGCGGGGCCGGCCGGGCCGGGGCCGGCGGGGGCGCCGGGACCGCCGTCGGGGGCGGCGCGCGGGCCGGGCGGTGCGGTGCGGGACTCGGTGCCTTCGCTCATGGTGCCGCTCCTGCCTCAACGGACGGTGGGACCCAGCAATGGTGTGGTGCCATACCTTTGCGGCGCCGAGGTCACGAGCGCAAGCCCCGTGCATGAAGGTCCTGTTACGCGGCCCCGTCCGCGGCGGCGCGTCAGGCAGGGCTCAGCCCAGGAAGCCGCGCAGCAGCGCCGCGGTGCCGGCGCAGTGCTCGCGCATCATCTCGCGGGCGGCGTCCGGATCGCCGTCGAGCACCGCGCCGACGAGCGCGGCGTGCTGCGCCTGGCTGTGCTCCAGGTTCCGCACCAGCAGCGGGATGCAGTCCAACAGGTCGTTGACGGTGGCCCGGACGGCGGCGTACTGCGCGGCGAGCCGCGGCGAGCCCGCGAGTTCCGCCAGGGTCAGGTGCAGCAGGGTGTCCAGCCGCCGGTAGTCGCCCAGCGGCGCGTCCTGGGTGGCCTCCACGGCGGCGCGCAGCCGCGCCCGCTGCTCGGGCGTCATCTCGGTGCCGGCGCACAGCTCGGCGGCGCCCGTCTCCAGCACCTCGCGGAAGCGGAGCACGTCCTCCAGGTCCGTACGCTCCGTGCGCCGGCGCAACTCCTCCTGCGCGTCCCGGCGCGCGGGGGTGCGCTCCCGTACGAACGTGCCTCCGTAGCGCCCCCGGCGGCTCTCCACCAGCCCCTCGTCCGCCAGCACCTTCAGCACGTCCCGCAGCGTGACCCGGCTGATCCGCAGCCGCTCGGCCAACTCCCGCTCCGCGGGCAGCCGCTCGCCAGGCGGCACCAGGCCCAGGCGCAGCACCTGCAGTATCTGCTCCAGCGCCTCCTCGAAGCCGTTGCCCGCGCGCACCGGGCGCAGTACGGTCCGCAGCCCGTCGCCGGCCGCCGCGTTGCTGAACGCCCTCATCCCGACCCCGCTCTCCCGACCCGCTGCCTCTGCCTACTTCCCAACCAAAGGTATCCACGCATACCTTAAGACGTCCGCAAAAGAGGAGACCGATCCGTGACCGACTCCGCACGCACCCCCGCGCTGCCCGTGCCCGAGCTGCGCCGGCTCGTCGAGGCCGGTGAGCTCGACACCGTAGTCCTGGCCTTCACGGACATGCAGGGCAGGCTTCAGGGCAAGCGCTTCGCCGCCCCCTTCTTCCTCGACGAAGTACTGGCACACGGCACCGAGGGCTGCAACTACCTGCTGGCCGTGGACGCCGACATGAACACCGTCGAGGGCTACGAGATGTCGTCCTGGGAGCGCGGCTACGGCGACTTCGCCATGCACCCCGACCTCGCCACCCTGCGCCGCATCCCCTGGCACCCCGGCACCGCCATGGTCACCGCCGACCTCGCCTGGCACGACGGCGCGCCCGTCACCGCCTCGCCGCGGCAGGTGCTGCGACGCCAGCTCGACCGGCTCGCCGAGCGCGGCTGGACCGCGTACGCGGGCACGGAGCTGGAGTTCATGGTCTTCAAGGACACCTACGAGCAGGCGTGGAACAGCGCGTACCGGGGCCTGACCCCCGCCAACCAGTACAACGTCGACTACTCCGTCCTCGGCACCGGCCGCGTCGAGCCCCTGCTGCGCCGCATCCGCAACGAGATGGCCGCCGCCGGCATGACCGTCGAGTCCGCCAAGGGCGAGTGCAACCTCGGCCAGCACGAGATCGCCTTCCGCTACGACGACGCGCTGACCACCTGCGACCAGCACAGCATCTACAAGACCGGCGCGAAGGAGATCGCCGCCCAGGAGGGCACGGCGCTGACCTTCATGGCCAAGTACGACGAGCGCGAGGGCAACTCCTGCCACATCCACCTGTCCGTACGCGACGCCGACGGCTCCCCCGTCTTCGCCGCTCCCGACGGTCCTGACGACGGGGACGCCCCGTACGGCATGTCCGAGACCATGCGGCACTTCGTCGCCGGACAGCTCGCCTGCCTGCCGGAGCTGACCCTCCTCTATGCCCCGAACATCAACTCCTACAAGCGCTTCCGCCCCGGCTCCTTCGCCCCCACCGCCGTCGCCTGGGGCCCCGACAACCGCACCTGCGCCATCCGCGTTGTCGGCCACGGCGGCTCGCTGCGGCTGGAGAACCGGCTGCCGGGCGGCGACGTCAACCCGTACCTCGCGGTCGCCGGGATGATCGCCGCCGGGCTGCACGGCGTCGAGCGGAAGCTCGAACTCCCAGAAGCCTGCACCGGCAACGCATACACCGGTGACGCCGCGCACGTCCCCGCCACCCTCCGGGACGCCGCCGAGCTGTGGAGCGACAGCACGCTGGCCCGGGAGGCGTTCGGCGAGGACGTCGTACGCCACTACCGCAACATGGCGCGGGTCGAGCAGGAGGCGTACGACACCGCCGTCACCGACTGGGAACGCTTCCGGTCCTTCGAGCGCATGTGAGGTCGACACCCTTGGCAGCATCGGCACCCGCAGCACAGGCACCACCCGCCACGCCGCACGAGCACACCGTCGTCAACCCCGCCACCGAGGAGGCCGTCGCCACCGTCCCGGCCGCGGGCCCCGAAGAAGTCGCCGCCGCCGTCGCCCGCGCCGCGAAGGCCCAGCGGGACTGGGCCGCCCTCGCCCCCGGCGACCGCGCCCGGCTGCTGCGCCGCTTCGCCGCCGAGGTCGACGCCCGGATCGAGGAGCTGGCGCGGCTGGAGGTCACCGAGGCCGGGCACCCGGTGGCCGCCGCCCGCTGGGAGGCGGGCAATGTACGCGACCTCCTCGACTACGCCGCCGGGGGAGTGGAACGCCTCACCGGCAGCCAGATCCCGGTGGCCGGCGGGCTCAACGTCACCTTCGCCGAGCCGCTCGGCGTCGTCGGCGTCATCGCCCCGTGGAACTTCCCCATGCCCATCGCCGCCTGGGGCACCGCCCCCGCGCTCGCCGCCGGCAACGCCGTCGTGCTCAAGCCGGCCGAGACCACCCCGCTGACCGCGCTGCGGCTCGCCGAGCTGGCGCTCGAAGCGGGCCTGCCGGAGGGGCTGTTCCAGGTCGTGCCGGGCGCAGGACCGGTCGCGGGCGCCGCGCTGGTCGACCACCCGGACGTGGCGAAGGTCGTGTTCACCGGCTCCACCGCGGTCGGCAAGCGCATCGCGGCGCGCTGCGCGGAGCAGGTCAAGCGCGTCACCCTCGAACTCGGCGGCAAGAGCCCGAACATCGTCTTCGCCGACGCCGATCTGGAGCGCGCCGCGGCCGCCGCCCCCGCCTCGTTCCTCGACAACACCGGCCAGGACTGCTGCGCCCGCAGCCGCATCCTCGTCCAGCGCAGCGTGTACGACCGCTTCCTCGCCCTGCTGGAGCCCGCCGTCCTCGCCTTCACCGCCGGCGACCCGGCCGACCCCGGTACGCGGATGGGCCCGCTGATCTCCGCCGCCCACCGCGAACGGGTCCGCGGCCACGTCCCCGAGTCCCGCCCCGCGGCCATCCGCGGCACCGTCCCCGAAGGCCCCGGGTACTGGTACCCGGCCACGGTCCTCACCGATGCGCCGCCCGGCGACCCGGTCAGCCGCGAGGAGGTCTTCGGCCCCGTCGCCGTCGTCCACCCCTTCGACGACGAGGCCGACGCCGTACGCCTCGCCAACGCCGGCCCGTACGGGCTCTCGGGCTCGCTGTGGACCCGCGACACCGCCCGCGCCGTCCGCGTCTCGCGCGCCGTCGCCGCCGGGAACCTCTCGGTCAACTCGCACAGCAGCGTGCGCTACTGGACCCCCTTCGGCGGCTTCAAGCAGTCCGGCCTCGGCCGCGAGCTGGGCCCGGACGCGCTCGCGTCGTTCACCGAGACCAAGAACGTCTTCATCAGCACCGAGGAGTGAGCACGTTGACCGACCAGACCCCCGTCTGCCGCCGGCTGCCCGGCCGCACCGCCGTCGTCACCGGAGCAGGCAGCGGCATCGGCCTGGCCACCGCCCGCCGGCTCGCGGCGGAGGGCGCGCACGTCGTCTGCGCCGACGTCGACGAGACCGCGGGCAAGGCGGCGGCCGAAGCGACCGGCGGGCTGTTCGTACGTACCGACGTCACCGTCCAGGAAGACGTCGAGGCGCTGTTCAAGGCCGCGTACGACACGTACGGCTCGGTCGACGTCGCGTTCAACAACGCCGGCATCTCGCCGCCCGAGGACGACTCCATCCTGCTCACCGGCATCGACGCCTGGCGCCGGGTGCAGGAGGTCAACCTGACCTCCGTGTACCTGTGCTGCAAGGCCGCGATCCCGTACATGCAGCGCCAGCGACGCGGCTCGATCGTCAACACCGCCTCGTTCGTGGCCGTGATGGGCGCCGCCACCTCGCAGATCAGCTATACCGCGTCCAAGGGCGGCGTGCTGGCCATGTCCCGCGAGCTGGGCGTGCAGTTCGCCCGCGAGGGCATCCGCGTCAACGCGCTGTGCCCGGGGCCGGTCAACACCCCGCTGCTCCAGGAGCTGTTCGCCAAGGACCCGGAGCGCGCGGCCCGGCGGCTGGTGCACATCCCGGCGGGCCGCTTCGCGGAGGCGGAGGAGATCGCCGCCGCGGTGGCGTTCCTGGCGAGCGACGACGCGTCGTTCGTCAACGCCGCGGAGTTCCTGGTCGACGGCGGCATCGCGGGCGCGTACGTCACGCCGCTGTAGCCGCGGTCCGCGCGGGCGGCCCGCTCAGGCGGGCCGTCCGGGCGGTCCTGCCCAGGCAGGACCTGGGCGCTGCCTAGAGGAACGTACGGCCCTCGCCGCGGTACGTCGGGACCGTCTCCGTGACGCGCTCGCCCTCGATCAGGTGCAGCGCGTCGAACCGCTCGCACAGCTCGCCCGCCTTGGCGTGCCGGAACCACACCCGGTCGCCGACCAGCAGGTCGTCGGCGGGCGGGCCGAGCAGCGGTGTCTGCACCTCGCCCGCGCCCTCCTGCTTGTCGTAGCGCAGGCCCGCCGGCAGATACGGCACGGGCGGCCGGTCGGAGCCGGCGGGGCCGGAGGCGGGGTAGCCGCCGCCGAGGACGGTGACCACGCCGACGCCGGGGCGGCGGACGACGGGCAGCGCGAAGACGGCGGCGGGGCGGCCGGCGAACGCGGTGTAGTTGTCGAACAGCCGCGGCTGGTAGAGCCCCGAGCCGGCCGCGACCTCGGTGACCGCGTCCTCCGCGGCGGTGTGCTGCACGCTGCCCGTACCGCCGCCGTTGACGAACTCCAGGTCCGCCAGCCGCCGCACCGCCGCCACCGCCTCCGCCCGCCGCTCCGCGAGCTGCCGCCGGGCCACCGCCTGCATCAGCCGGATCCCGCGCGACGTCACCGGCCACCCCGGGATGTCGTCCCCGACGCCGGCCACGTGCCCCTCGTACGCCATCAGCCCCACCAGCCGGAAGCCCGGCCGCCGCACCACCTCGCGGGCCACCGCCGCCAGCGCCGCCGCGCCGGACAGCGGCGAGCGGCGGGCGCCGACGCGCACCCTGCCGCCCAGCAGCCGCAGTGACGTGTCCAGTTCCAGGCAGACGCGCACCTCCTCGCGCCCGCGCCCCCGCGCGGCGTCGACGAGGTCCAACTGCGCCGGGTCGTCCACCAGCACCGTCAGCGCGGCGGCGAGCTTCGGGTCGCCGGTCAGCTCGGCGAAGCCGGCGCGGTCCGCCGACGGGTACGCCAGCAGCACGTCGGCGAAGCCGGAGCGCGCCAGCCACAGCGACTCGGCGAGCGTGAAGGACATGACCCCGGCGAAGCCCGGCTTGGCGAGCACCCGCTCCAGCAGCGCCCGGCAGCGCACCGACTTGCTCGCCACCCGCACCGGCTTGCCCGCGGCCCGGCGCACCAGATCCGCCGCGTTGGCGTCGAACGCCTCGGTGTCGACGGCGGCGAAGGGGGCGTCGAGATGAGCGGTGGCGCGGTCGTAGCGGGCGCGCAGAGCCGCGTGGTCCGGGACGGGGGCGGTGTGGGCCGGCATGGGGGAAGCCTGCCACCGCGTGGCCGGGAGGCGGTAGTGGGTACGGACAGGATGAGGCATTCGGGCGGCGCACCGTCCGCCGCGGGAGCCCAGTAGAGTGTCGCGAGCGCCTGTCCAGCAGGTCATCCGGGGGCTACTCACAGGAGGGGAGTGAGGGGGCTGTTGAGCACTGACGCAGAGCAGACTCCCGCGGCCCCGCCGTCGCCGGCTTCCCCGCCCGCGGCGAAGCCGGGGGAGAGCGCGGAGCCCGTACGGCCGGTGCGGCCGCGGGCGGACGCGGAACCCCCGCGACCAGCAGGTCCGGCAGGCGGCTCCGGCACCGCGGTACGGGAGGCGGGGCCTGCACCGGCCGGCGGTTCCGTACGGCCGAAGCGCCCCCAGCCGGCGGCCGAACCCCCGCCGCCCGCCGCGAAGTCCGCCGGCACCGCGCCGTCTTCACCGTCCCCGGCCACCCCGTCGTCAGGGTCCAAGCCGCCGCCGCGGCCGTACGCCCCGCCGGTGCCCGCTGTCCCTCCCAAGCCCGTAGGCGCCCCGCTGCACATGGCATCCGTGCTCCCCTCCGACATCCCCCGCCCCGAGCCGGAGCCGCCCGCGGAACGCCGCACCGTCGCGCGCACCGTGGCCGCTGCCGTCGCGCTCGTCACCGGCGTCGGCCTCGTCGTGGGCGCCGCCACCGGCAGCCTGCTCAGCGACGGGCCGAGCGCGCAGGCCAGCCCCGGGGCGTACGAGGTGGCCCGCGGTCTCTGGCACGCCACCCCCGTCGACACCCTCTTCCCGCCCCGCCTCGAAGGCGACGGCGCGGGCCCCGGCGGCGCCGACCGCCTCTGGGTGCGCGTCGCCGTCGCCCCGCCCGCGGACTGCAAGGAGGGCCTCGACGCGGCGCTGGCACGGGAGTTGCGCCGCGTCGGCTGCGAGAAGCTGCTGCGCGCCACGTACACCGACGCCACCCGCAGCAGCGTCACCACCGTCGGCATGGTCTTCACCGCGGCGGGCGCCGCGAAGATGGGCCGGTTCGAGGACCGCTTCGAGGACCGGGAGCTGGCCGCGCGGACGGACATGCTGCCGCGCGCGTACGGCACGGAGACGGGACCCGCCGCCGGCTTCGGCGCCGGGCAGCGCGCGACCTGGACCGTGCGGGTCCTCTCCGACGCCCCGGTCGTCCTCTACGCCGTCACCGGCTTCGCCGACGGCCGCGCCGTCACGGAACCGCAGCCCGCCAATGAGGCCGTCCACCCCGACGCCGCCACCGCGCCCGCCCAGGCCGGGCTCGGCCACGACGCCGAGGGCATCGCCGACCGCGTGGAGCGCGGCCTGCGCAAGACCTCCGCCAAGGCCACGGAGTCCCCCCGGTGACCCGCCCGTTCCCCGTACGCCGCCGCGCCGCCGCGCTCCTCGCCGCGCTGGCCGCCACCACGCTGCTCGCCGCCACCGCCGCCCCCGCGCACGCGGACGGCCTCCAGGACCTGCAGTGGGGCCTGGACGACGTCCGCGCCCCCGAGGCGTGGAACACCACCCGCGGCGAGGGCGTCACCGTCGCCGTACTCGACACCGGCGTCGACGCCAGCCACCCCGATCTCACCGGACAGGTGCTGGACGGCAAGGACTTCGTCGGCTTCGGCGCCCGCCGCGGCGACGACTCCTGGGCCCGGCACGGCACCGCCATGGCCGGCATCATCGCCGCGCACGGCCACGGCCCCGGCGCCGCGGAGGGCGTCACGGGCGTCGCGCCGGACGCGAAGATCCTGCCGGTACGGGTCATCCTGGAGGACGGTGACGCGCAGCGCGGCAAGGCCCGCGAGACCCGCGGCAGCGCGCTCGCCGACGGGATCCGCTGGGCCGTCGACAACGGCGCCGACGTCATCAACCTCTCCCTCGGCGACGACAGCAAGTCCGCCCACCCCGAGCCCGGCGAGGACGCCGCCGTGCAGTACGCGCTGCGCAAGGGCGTGACCGTGGTGTCGTCCGCAGGCAACAGCGGCGAGAAGGGCGACCGCATCTCGTACCCCGCGGCCTACCCCGGCGTCATCGCCGTCACCGCCGTCGACCGGACGGGGGCG
This sequence comes from Streptomyces sp. CMB-StM0423, assembly GCF_002847285.1. Classification (NCBI taxonomy): domain Bacteria; kingdom Bacillati; phylum Actinomycetota; class Actinomycetes; order Kitasatosporales; family Streptomycetaceae; genus Streptomyces; species Streptomyces sp. CMB-StM0423. Next base: position 7,036,842 of record NZ_CP025407.1, read on the forward strand.
CGCGCCGAGTTCTCCACCAAGCACTGGTACGCCACCGTCTCCGCCCCCGGCGTCGACGTCGCCATCGCCGACCCCGACCGCACCTACTACGAGGGCTGGGGCACCAGCGCCGCCGCCGCGTTCGTCTCCGGCGTCACCGCCCTGGTCCGCGCCGCCAACCCGGACCTGACCCCCTGGCAGATCCGCGACCTGCTGCGGGACACCGCGCAGGACCCGCCGGAGGGCGGCCGCAGCGACGAGCTGGGCGCCGGCCGGCTGGACGCGGCGGCCGCGGTCGCGGCGGCCCGGGAGCTGCAGTCCGCGCCGCAGGAGCCGAGGTCGGCCGCGTACGACGAGAAGCGCTTCGGCTCGGCGCCCGCGCTCGTCGCCACCGAGGACGACGGGCCCAACGGCCTGGCGCTCGCCGCGGGCGTCATAGGCGTGGGGCTGATCGCGGGCGCGTGGTTCCTGTGGCGCGGTCCGCGGTCGCGCGCGGCCGGCGTCCGGCGCGGCCCCGAGCCCCCGCCCTTCGCGCCGCGGCCGGCCGGGCCGCCGCGGCCGGCGCCCCCGCCCGGCGCCGCAGGACCGCGCCCGCAGGGCGGCGACGGGCCACCGCTAGGCTCGTCGGGTGTCGCTGAAGAACATTCCTGATCCCGGTTTCGCCGCCGACGACGGCTCGGCGGACCCCGGCCTCGCCGCCGCCCTCACCGCGTACGCGGCAGCCCCCGACGACCCCGCGGCCGGACCCCGGGTGCTCGCGGCCCTCGCCGGCACGCGGGTGCTGGTCCCCGTCGTCGCGCTCCTCGGCGAAGTGGAGGAGGGACTGGGGTCGCCCCCGTCGAAGGCAGGGGGAGGACTGCGCCGCGACAAGACCAGCGACATGGCCGTGCCCACCCTCGAAATCCCCGGCGGCCGGCGTGCCCTGCCCGCCTTCACCTCCACCGCCGCCCTCGCCCGCTGGGACCCCGCCGCCCGCCCCGTGGCCGTGGCGCTGCCGCAGGCCGTACGGGCCGCCGTCGCCGAGCGCGCCGACACCGTCGTCCTGGACGTCGCGGGCCCGGTGCCGTACGAGCTGACAGGACCGGCCCTGCTTGCCGCCGCCGAGGGCCGCGGCAGCACCGACCCGCTGGCCGACCCCGGCGTCGTCGCGGCCGTGACCGCCGTGGTCTCCGGTGTCCCCGGGGTACGCGCCGCGTCCCTGGCCCGCGCCGGCGAGGCGGACGGCACCCTGGCCCTCGTCCCCACCGCAGGCACCGCCCCCGCCGACGTCGCCCGCGCCGTCGCCGAGGCGCTGGCCGCCGACCCCGCCCTGCGGGCCCGGCTGGTCCGTGGCCTGGACCTGGCCCTGCTGCCGCCGGAGTCCCCGCTTCCGGGCGCTCCGCTGCCGCTGCGCCCGGCCGGATAGCGCCCGCACCCGGCTCCGGCCCGCGGCCCGGGGGCTGGTTAGGGTGGCCTCCGGTCCCGTACGAGGAAGTGAGCCCCCATGAGCGACACCGGCCCCGGCGCCGACGCAGGACCCGACTTCGACGCGATGACCCGCGACATCGCCGATGTCCCCGCCGTGGAGGTGATCACCACGGTGGCGGTGCACCTGATGAGCGCCGCCGCGGTCAAGCTCGGGCTGGCCGAGGACGGCGCCGCGCACAAGGACCTGGACGAGGCCCGCAAGCTGATCACCGCGCTGGCCGGGCTGGTCACCGCGGGCGCCGCGGAGGTCGGCTCGTACCACGCGGCACCGCTGCGCGACGGGCTGAAGTCGCTCCAGCTCGCCTTCCGCGAGGCGTCCGAGCACCCGGACGAGCCGGGTCACGGGCCGGGCGAGGCATACACGGGCCCGGTCTTCGGCTGACCTCCGCCGCGGGCGCGGCACGGATGTGCAGGGTCTCTCCGCGCACTGGTATGCTGGACAGCGACCGGCCGGACGCGCCATGCAGGAAAGAGGAGCGACCGGCCCGCAAGTGGAGGCTCCGATCTCCCACCTTCCGGCCCCCGGTCGGCGGGTCACCGGTCCCAAGCGCCCCGCGGCTGGCTCTGCGGCGGTGCTCCCCGGCAGGAGCCCGCATTTGCGTCCCGTCCGGGGCTTTTTTCGTGCCCGCGTCGGATGGTCGGCAGACAGAACGTGACGCGGTTGCCCGCCAGGCAGTCGCGTGGTGGAAATGAGGAGGCCACATCAGCGCCGAGCCCCGCATCAACGACCGGATTCGCGTCCCCGAGGTGCGACTTGTCGGCCCCAGCGGCGAGCAGGTGGGCATTGTCCCGCTCGCCAAGGCTCTGGAGCTTGCCCAGGAGTACGACCTCGACCTGGTCGAGGTGGCGGCCACCGCCCGTCCTCCGGTGTGCAAGCTGATGGACTACGGGAAGTTCAAGTACGAGTCGGCCATGAAGGCCCGTGAGGCGCGCAAGAACCAGGCGCACACGGTCATCAAGGAGATGAAGCTCCGGCCGAAGATCGACCCGCACGACTACGACACCAAGAAGGGTCACGTCGAGCGGTTTCTCAAGCAGGGTGACAAGGTCAAGATCACGATCATGTTCCGCGGTCGTGAGCAGTCCCGTCCCGAGCTGGGCCGGCGGCTGCTGCAGCGGCTCGCGGAGGACGTGCAGGAGCTGGGCTTCGTGGAGTCCACCCCCAAGCAGGACGGCCGCAACATGATCATGGTCCTCGGTCCGCACAAGAAGAAGACCGAGGCGATGGCCGAAGCCCGGGAGGCCCAGGCCGCCCGCAAGGCGGAGCGCAGGGGCGACGACACCGCTCCGGCGGAGCGCGCCGAGGCCTGATCGCGGACCCGGCCCCGGGTCCGGAGACTTAGGACGAAGTCAGTCTGACGCTTCCGCATGCCCTTTTACGGGTGGTGGGAGGCGCCGAAGACGAGGAGTGAACGGCGAGATGCCGAAGAACAAGACCCACAGTGGTTCCAAGAAGCGCTTCCGCGTGACCGGCTCCGGCAAGGTGCTGCGTCAGCGTGCCAACCGGCGCCACTACCTGGAGCACAAGCCGTCGACTCTGACCCGGCGCCTCGCCGGCACGGTCGAACTGTCCAAGGCCGACGCCAAGAAGGTCAAGAAGCTTCTCGGCAGGTGAGTCGCCGCCCTGCACCGGCAGGGCGCAGGACGACTCAAGAGACCGGGACCCAGCCGTTCCGGGTCGCGCAGCCGACGTGACCCAGCCCCAAGGAGTGAACAAGTGGCACGCGTCAAGCGGGCAGTCAACGCCCAGAAGAAGCGCCGGGCGATCCTCGAGCAGGCCAGCGGTTACCGCGGCCAGCGCTCCCGCCTCTACCGCAAGGCGAAGGAGCAGGTCACCCACTCCCTCGTCTACAACTACAACGACCGCAAGAAGCGCAAGGGCGACTTCCGGCAGCTCTGGATCCAGCGGATCAACGCCGCTGCCCGCGCCAACGGCATCACCTACAACCGCTTCATCCAGGGCCTGAAGGCCGCGGGCGTCGAGGTGGACCGCAAGATGCTGGCCGAGCTGGCCGTGAACGACGCCGGCGCGTTCGCCACGCTCGTCGAGGTGGCGCAGAAGGCGCTGCCCAGCGACGTCAACGCGCCGAAGTCCGCTGCCTGAGCCACCGCGCTCGCACGGTACGTACCAAGGACCCGCAGGCCCCGCCGGCCTGCGGGTTCTGTCTTCAGCGCGGGCCTTCCCGCCGTCCGCACCCGCTGTCAGAAAGGTCTCCCCGCCGCCCATGGGCACCCCCGAGCCGATCTCGCCGCGCTCCGCCCGCGTCACCGCCGCCCGCAAGCTGCTCAGGCGCGCCGGGCGGGCCAAGGAGCGCAGGTTCCTCGCCGAGGGGCCGCAGGCCGTGCGGGAGGCGGTGGCGTACGGGGGCGGGGCGGCCGGCGGCGCCGGTCCTGCGCTGGTCGAGCTGTTCGTCACCGCGGAGGCGGCCGAGCGGCACGCGGAGATCGTCGGGGCGGCCCGTAACGCGGGGGTGCGCGTGCACGCCGCCGCGGAGGAGGTCGTCGCCAGGCTCTCGCAGACCGTGACGCCGCAGGGGCTGGTGGGCGTCTGCCGGTTCCTCGACGTGCCGCTCGCCGACGTCGCCGCCGCCCGCCCCCGGCTGGTGGCCGTCCTGGCGCACGTCCGCGACCCCGGCAACGCCGGCACCGTGCTGCGCTGCGCCGACGCCGCGGGGGCCGACGCCGTGGTGCTGACCGACGCCTCCGTGGACCCGTACAACCCCAAGGCCGTACGGGCCTCCGCCGGCAGCCTCTTCCACCTGCCCGTCGTCACCGGCGTGCCCGCCGAGCGCGCCGCCGCCGAGCTGCGCGCCGCCGGCGTGCGGCTGCTGGCCGCGGACGGAGCGGGGGAGCGGGACCTCGACGACGAGCTGGACGACGGCGGCCTCGCCGCCCCCACCGGCTGGATCTTCGGCAACGAGGCGTGGGGTCTGCCCGACGAGACCAGGGCGCTCGCCGACGCCGTCGTGCGGGTGCCGATCCACGGCCGCGCCGAGAGCCTGAACCTCGCCACCGCCGCCGCCGTGTGCCTCTACGCCTCGGCCCGGGCGCACCGCCCGATCGGCGGGTGCCGTGCCGTCAGCTCCGCCCGGTAAGGTGACCGCTCTAAGTCCGCGAGTCGACCGTACGGGCAGGCCAACGCCCGGTCTGCGGGAGGGGGTTCATGGGGTGGAGAGTGCAGATGACGGGCCCGAGGCCAAGGACCTCGGCTGTGCGCCCGACGATCTGCCGGACGGCCTCGTCGTGGCCGACGAGCGCGGCATCGTGGTGCGCTTCAACGCCGCCGCCGCGCGGATCACCGCCCTGGAGCCGGCCGCCGTCCTCGGCCGCCCGCTGACCGAGGCGCTGCCCCTGGAGGACCTGAAGGGCCGCCGCTGGTGGCGGCTGACGGACCCGTACGGCGGCCTGGCCATCCGCACCGGGCACCCGGAGCGCAACCTGCTGCTGCCCGGCAACCGCGAGGTGCTGGTCGCCGCCCGCTACGTACGCGACGGGCGCACGGGCCCGGTGCGCAAGCTCGTCGTCACCCTGCGCGGCACGGAGGCCAGGCGGCGCAGCGAGCGCAGCCACGCGGAGCTGATCGCCACCGTGGCGCACGAGCTGCGCTCGCCGCTGACCTCCGTGAAGGGCTTCACCGCCACGCTGCTGGCGAAGTGGGAGCGGTTCACCGACGACCAGAAGCGGCTGATGCTGGAGACGGTGCACGCCGACGCCAACCGTGTCACCCGGCTCATCGCCGAGCTGCTGGACATCTCCCGTATCGACTCCGGCCGGCTCGAAGTGCGCAAGCAGCGGGTCGACGTGGTCGCCGCGGTGCACCGGCACGTGGAGGCGCAGACCACCGCGGGCCAGGACCCGGCGCGGTTCCGCACGCTTTTGGTGCCGGGGGAGCTGCCCGACCTGTGGGCCGACCCGGACAAGGTCGACCAGGTGCTGGGCAACCTGCTGGAAAATGCCGTGCGGCACGGCGAGGGACTTGTCACCATCGAGGTGGCACCCGCCACCCTCAACCACGGCAGGGAAGGCACCCAGGTCACCGTGAGCGACGAAGGCCCCGGCATCCCGGAGGAGTCGATGAGCCGCGTCTTCACCCGCTTCTGGCGGGGCAGCAAGCGCGGCGGCACCGGCCTGGGGCTGTACATCGTCAAGGGCATCGTGGAGGCCCACGGCGGGATCATCACGGTCGGCCGCGCGCCCGGCGGCGGCGCCCGCTTCCGATTTACCCTGCCCGTCGGCGCCCCGGCCCACCTCGCCTGAGCAGCGGCCGCCCGCCCACGGGCATCACCCACGGACCACGCCCATGTCCTCGCGCCCGTAGACTCGACCCCCGGCCCCTCGGCGACTTTCGCTCGCCGACGCCGCCGCGGCCGCCGGGCCGGGGCGCAGCCAGCCAATCGGAAGTACGGGAAGAGATGTCGGCACCGAACAAGTCGTACGACCCTGTCGAGGTCGAGGCACTGAAACCGGAAGAGATCGACCGGGTGCGCGACGGGGCGCTGGCCGCCATCGCCGCGGCCGGCGACCTCGCAGAGCTCCACGAGGTGAAGATCGCCCACGCCGGCGACCGCTCCCCGCTGGCGCTGGCCAACCGCGAGATCGGCGCCCTGCCGCCGCACGCCAAGGCGGACGCGGGCAAGCGCGTGGGCCGGGCCCGCGGCGAAGTGGGCCAGGCGCTCAAGCGGCGGCAGGAGGAGCTGGAGGCGGAGCGCGACGCCCGCGTGCTGGTCGAGGAGGCGGTGGACGTCACGCTGCCGTACGACCGCTCGCCCTCCGGCGCCCGGCACCCGCTGACCACGCTCTCCGAGCGCATCGAGGACATCTTCACGGCGATGGGCTGGGAGGTGGCCGAGGGCCCCGAGGTCGAGGCGGAGTGGTTCAACTTCGACGCCCTCAACATCGCGCCCGACCACCCCGCGCGCAGCGAGCAGGACACCTTCTTCGTACGCGGCCCGCAGGGCGACGCCCCGGAGCGGCAGGGCGACGACGAGTCCGGCGTCGTGCTGCGTACCCACACCTCGCCCGTGCAGATCCGCACCATGCTCGACCGCGAGCCGCCGGTCTACGTGATCTGCCCCGGCCGGGTCTACCGCACCGACGAGCTGGACGCCACCCACACCCCCGTCTTCATGCAGGTCGAGGGGCTGGCCGTGGACGAGGGCCTGACGATGGCCGACCTCAAGGGCACCCTCGACCACATGGTCTCCTCGCTCTTCGGCGAGGGCATGCGGACCCGGCTGCGCCCGGACCACTTCCCGTTCACCGAGCCGTCCGCCGAGATGGACATGGTCTGCTTCGTCTGCCGCGGCGAGTCCGTCGGCAACCCGGACCGGCCCTGCCGCACCTGCGGGTCCGAGGGCTGGATCGAGCTGGGCGGCTGCGGCATGGTCAACCCGAAGGTGCTGGTCGCCTGCGGCATCGATCCGGAGCGCTACAGCGGGTTCGCGTTCGGGTTCGGGATCGAGCGGATGCTGATGTTCCGCCACAACGTCGAGGACATGCGAGACATGGTCGAGGGTGACGTGCGCTTCACCAGGCCGTTCGGGATGGAGATCTGATGCGAGTCCCGCTTTCGTGGCTGCGGGAGTACGTCGACCTGCCGGCCGGCGAGACCGGCCGCGCCGTCCAGGCCCGGCTGATCAGCGCCGGCCTGGAGGTCGAGACCGTCGAGCGGCTCGGCGCGGGCCTGACGGGCCCGCTGGTCGTCGGCCGGGTGCTGGCGATCGAGGAGCTGACGGAGTTCAAGAAGCCGATCCGCTACTGCCAGGTCGACGTCGGCCGGGCTGGGGGTACCGCCCAGGCAGAAGGCTCTGGGGGAGGGACCGGCGAGCCGCAGAACATCGTCTGCGGCGCGAGCAACTTCGCCGTCGGCGACAAGGTCGTCGTCATCCTGCCCGGCGGCGAGCTGCCCGGCGGCTTCAAGATCGGCGCCCGCAAGACGTACGGCAAGGTCTCCGAAGGCATGATCTGCTCGGTGCGCGAGCTGGGCATCGGCGACGACCACGACGGCATCCTCGTGCTGCCGCCGGAGTACGAGCCGGGCACCGACGCGATCGAGCTGCTGGAGCTGAACGACGAGGTCCTGGACATCGCCGTCAACCCCGACCGCGGCTACGCGATGTCCCTGCGCGGCGTCGCCCGCGAGACCGCCATCGCCTACGGCCTGCCGCTGCGCGACCCGGCGCTGCTCGACGTGCCCCCGCCGAACGACTACGGCTACGAGGTCAAGGTCGACGACCTGCGCGGCTGCGACCGGTTCACCGCCCGCGTCGTCACCGGCGTCGACCCCGAGGCCCGCTCGCCGATCTGGCTCCAGCGCCGGCTGCAGAAGGCCGGCATGCGCCCCATCTCGCTCGCCGTGGACGTCACCAACTACGTGATGCTGGAGATCGGCCAGCCGCTGCACGCCTACGACCGCGACCGGCTCGACGGCCCCCTCGGCGTCCGCCGCGCGGCCCCCGGCGAGAAGCTCACCACCCTCGACGGCGTCGAGCGCACCCTCGATCCCGAGGACCTGCTGATCACCGACAACCGCGGCCCGATCGGGCTGGCCGGGGTGATGGGCGGCGCCGACACCGAGATCGCCGAGGCCGAGGTACGCGACCACCTGCTCGGCACCGTGGCGGGCACCACCGACATCGTCATCGAGGCCGCGCACTTCGACCCCGTCTCCATCGCCCGCACCTCGCGCCGCCACCGCCTCACCTCCGAGGCGTCGCGCCGCTTCGAGCGCGGCGTCGACCCGGAGGCGGGAGCGGCCGCGGCGCAGCGCACCGTGGACCTGCTGGTGCTGCTCGCCGGCGGTTCCGCCGAGGCGGGCGTGACCGGGGTCACCGCGCCCCGCGGGCCGCGTACGGTGCGGATGCAGGCCGACCACCCGGACCTGGTGGCGGGCGTGACGTACGGGCGTGAGACCGTGGTGCGCCGGCTCCAGGAGGTCGGCTGCGACGTCTACGGCGCCGACGAGCTGACCGTCACCGTGCCGTCCTGGCGGCCCGACCTGGGTTCGCCGAACGACCTCGCCGAGGAGGTCATCCGGCTCGAAGGCTACGAGAACCTGCCCTCCACGCTGCCCCGGCCGCCCGCGGGCCGCGGTCTGACCGGCCGCCAGCGGCTGCACCGCAGGGCCGGCCGGGCGCTGGCCGGCGCCGGCTACGTCGAGGTGCTGAACTACCCGTTCCTCGGCGAGGCGGCGCTCGACGCCCTCGGCCTGGAGCCGGACGACGCCCGCCGCCGTACGGTCACCCTCGTCAACCCGCTGAGCGACGAGGAGCCGGCGCTGCGCACCACGCTGCTGCCCGGTCTCCTCGCCGCCCTGCGCCGCAACCACGGCCGCGGCGCCGCGGACCTGGCGCTCTTCGAGACCGGCCTGGTCTTCCGGCCCTCCGGCTACGAGACCGCGCCGGTGCGGCTGCCCGTCGACCGGCGGCCCACTGACGAGGAGATCGCCCGGCTCGACGCCGCCCTGCCCAAGCAGCCGCGCCGCGCCGCCGTCGTCCTCGCCGGCGCCCGCGAGCGGGCCGGCTGGTGGGGCGAGGGCCGGCCGGCGGACTGGGCGGACGCGGTGGAGGCGGCCCGTACCGTGGCCCGGGAGGCGGGCGTGGAGCTGGCGACCGAGGCCGACCGGCACGCGCCGTGGCACCCCGGCAGGTGCGCCGCGCTGTTCGCGGTCGTGGACGGCGAGCGGCGGGTCGTCGGCCACGCCGGCGAGCTGCACCCGCGGGTGGTCAAGGCGCTGCAGTTGCCGGAGCGCACCTGCGCGATGGAGGTCTCGCTCGACCTGCTGGAGATCGCCGGCGGCGGCCCGCTGCAGGCGCCGCGGATCTCCACGTACCCGGTGGCGGCGCAGGACGTGGCGCTGGTCGTGGCCGCGGACGTGTCGGCGGCGAAGGTCGCCGAGGCGCTGCGCGCGGGGGCCGGGGAACTGCTGGAGTCGGTGCGGCTGTTCGACGTCTTCACCGGCGAGCAGGTGGGCGAGGGCCGCAAGTCGCTCGCCTACGCGCTGCGCTTCCGCGCCCCCGACCGCACGCTGACCGCCGAGGAGGCGGGCGCCGCCCGGGACGCCGCGGTGGCCAGGGCCGCCGAGGAGGCGGGCGCGGTGCTGCGCGGGGCGTGAGCCCGCACGACGGTACGGGGCCGGCAGGCGGGCCCCGTACCGTGCCGTACGGGACGCCTCAGTAGGCGTAGAACCCGGCGCCCGTCTTCCGGCCCAGCCGGCCCGCCTCGACCATCCGCGCCAGCAGCGGCGGGGTCGCGTACGACGGCTCCTTGTACTCGGCGTACATCGAGTCGGCCACCGAGGCGATGACGTCGAGGCCGATGAGGTCCGTGAGCTTGAGCGGGCCCATCGGGTGGGCGCAGCCCAGCTCCATCCCGTTGTCGATGTCCTCGCGCGTCGCGATGCCCGACTCGAACATCCGCACCGCGGAGAGCAGATACGGGATCAGCAGTGCGTTGACGACGAACCCGGACCGGTCCTGGGCCCGGATGGAGTGCTTGCCCAGCACGTCGCGGGCCAGTGCCTCGGTCCGCTTGAGGGTCTCGTCGCTGGTCGTCAGCGCCGGGATCAGCTCGACGAGGCGCTGCACGGGGGCGGGGTTGAAGAAGTGCATCCCGATGACCTGCTCCGGCCGGGTGGTGGCGATGGCGAGCTTGATCAGCGGGATGGAGGAGGTGTTGGAGGCGAGGACGGCGTCCTGGCGGGCGACGACCTGGTCGAGGATCTGGAAGATTTCGGTCTTGACCTGTTCGTTTTCCACCACCGCCTCGATCACGAGATCGCTCTCCGCAAGCTCTCCGAGATCGGTCGTGAAGCTCAGCGCGTCCAGCGCCTCGTCCCGCTCCACCTCGGTGATCTTGCCGCGCTCCGCGGCCTTGGCGAGCGAGTTGGTGACGCGGGTACGCCCCAGTTCGAGGGCGTCGCCGGTGGTCTCGGCGACGACGACCTGAAGGCCGGAGCGGGCACACACCTCGGCGATGCCCGAGCCCATCTGGCCGGATCCGACCACTCCGACGCGTTCGATGTCGGTCAATGTCTCTCCTCGTCCCTCGTCCTGCCGTGTGGGCAACCCTTTCGGACCCCTGACGTTACCCGCGTAGCGCATGGCTCTTGTCCCCGGGTGAGCCGGGGCGCGAGGATGTGCCGCAACTGACGAGTGGTTCAGACCACTTGGCTCAGTCGGATTCTTGTTCTCGGCGATTCGGAGGATCCAGATGGGGAGCAGCACTCCCGGCAGACCGCACCACCTGAGCCGGCGCCGGTTCGGCGCCGCCGCGGTGGGTGCCCTGTCCGCGGTGGCCGTGGCGGGCGACGCGATCGCGGCCCCGGCCGGCGCGGCGGGGCGCGGCCACGGCCGCCCGGCCGGGCAGATGCGCGGCTCGTGGGTGGCGACGGTGGCGAACATCGACTGGCCGGTCAAGCAGGGCCTGAGCGCGGCCGAGCAGCAGCGTCAGTTGCTGGCCCGGCTCGACGAGGCGGCGGACCGGCGGATGAACACCGTCGTCTTCCAGGCCCGGCCGACGGCGGACGCGATGTGGCCGTCACCGCACGAGCCGTGGTCGGAGTGGCTCTCCGGGACCCAGGGCACCGACCCGGGCTGGGACCCGCTCGGCTTCGCCGTCCGCGAGGCCCACCGGCGCGGTCTCGAACTGCACGCCTGGTTCAACCCCTACCGGGTGCGCAACGACGCGCTCGCGGAGAAGCTGGTGCCTGAGCACCCGGCGAACCGGCACCCCGACTGGGTCGTACCGTACGGCGGCAAGATCTACTACGACCCGGGGGTACCGGAGGTCCGCCGCTTCGTCCAGCGCTGCATCCTCGACGCCGTACGCCGCTACGACATCGACGCCGTGCACTTCGACGACTACTTCTACCCGTACCCGGTCGCGGGCCAGGAGTTCGCCGACGAGGAGACGTACCGGAAGTACGGCGGCGCCTTCGCGGACAAGGCCGACTGGCGGCGCAACAACGTCGACCTGCTGGTCGCGGAGCTGGGCCGGGCCATCAAGCGGACGAAGCCGAACGTGCAGTTCGGCGTCAGCCCGTTCGCGGTCTGGCGGAACGCGGCCACCGACCCCGAGGGCTCCGACACCCAGGCGGGCACGCAGACGTACGACAACCTCTACGCCGACACCCGCACATGGGTGCGCGAACGCTGGATCGACTACATCGTCCCGCAGGTGTACTGGAACATCGGCTTCGCGGTCGCCGACTACGCCAAGATCGTGCCCTGGTGGAACGACGTGGTCGCGGGCACCGGCGTCAACCTCTACATCGGCGAGGCGCTGTACAAGGTCGGCGCCGCCGGCCAGCCCGCCGCCTGGTTCGACCCGGCGGAGCTGAGCCGTCACCTGACGTTCTGCCAGGGCTACCCGGAGGTCCAGGGCAACATGTACTTCTCCGCGAAACTGCTGCCCCAGGACCCGCTGGGCGCGGTCAGCAGGCTCGTCGCCGACCACTACGGCGAGCCGGCCAGGCCGCCGCGCTGCTGACGGCGCGCCCGGCGGCCCCCGCCGTCCCGGCCGCACCGCCACCCGCGGCCGGGGACGTCAGCCCTGCCCGGACTCCTCGTCCAGATGCCGGACCACGGAGTCCGGGCCGGGTGACACCAGCGCCTCGTGGCCGTCGTCCTCGAACCGCACCCGGTAGGGCGGTGCGCCGGCTGCGCCGATGACTTCGAGGATCTCCGCCGTCCGGTCCTCCTGACCGACGACGCGGCCGTGCACACACAGCTTGTCGCCCACTTCAGCCTGCATGGGGTCGACCTCCTGTCCGGCTCGTCCCCAAATGATGGGGTCCGTGACCGCCAGTTTAGGGTCGCGCGCCGCGCTTGGCTCCCGGAGAATTCCGGTGTACGGGCCATGCACTGCGTGCCAGGCTCTGCCCATGGCTCACGTACCCGCCCCGTACGAGGTCTCCACCGACCCCGCCCGGCTCGACCGCGCGCTCGTCCACCGCTGGCTGTCCACCGACGCCTACTGGGCGCTCGGCCGCAGCCGCGCGCAGCAGGACACCGCGATCGCCCACTCCCTGAACTTCGGCGTCTACGCCCCGGAGGCGGCAGCCGCCGGCGGTGCCCCCCGCGGCGCGGGCGGGCAGGTCGCGTACGCCCGCGTCGTCACCGACCGCGCCACCTTCGCCTGGCTCTGCGACGTCTACGTGGCCCGCGAAGCCCGCGGCGCAGGCGTCGGCAGCGGCCTGGTCGCCGCCGTCCGCGACCACCTCGCGCCCTACCGGCTGCGCCGCGTCCTGCTGGCGACCGGCGACGCCCACGGGGTCTACGCGAGGTTCGGCTTCGAGCCGCTGGCGGATCCTACCCAGTGGATGGCTCTGGGCAGAGCCTGACGGCGCTCCTACCATCGCCGCATGAACGTTCGTCTCACGCTGCTCGCCGCGGCCCGCAACTCCTCGCGGCTCGCGGAGCGCTTCGACGACGACCGGCCGCTGGACGCGGCCGGCTGGGTGGCGGCCGAGCGCGCCGTTCCGGTGTTCTCCCCGCTGGCCGCCGCCGAGTTGCGGTACTGCTCGCCCACGCAGCGCTCCCGCGAGACCGGCCGGGTGCTCGGCCTCGCGCCGCTGGCCCAACTCGCGCTGCGCGACTGCGACATGGGCCGGTGGCGGGGGCGCACGCTGGAGGAGGTGATGATGACCGAGCCGCGCGACGTGGATGCCTGGCTCGCGGATCCGCACGCCGCCCCGCACGGCGGCGAGCCGCTGATCGCCTTCATCCAGCGGATAGGGGGCTGGCTGGACACCCGCCCGGTGGACGACGGCACCCACGTGCTCGCCGTCACCGAGCCCTCGGTCATCCGCGCCGCGCTGGTCTACGCGCTGAAGGCGCCGCCCGCCTCGTACTGGCACATCGACGTGATGCCGCTCTCGGCGATCAGCCTGACGGGCCGTCCCGGGCGGTGGAGCTTGCACGTCGACAGTTGGGCCTGAGCGCCGGGGCGAGTGGACTGCGGGGCGCGGCGGGCGGATGATGTCGGGGCCATTGCCAACTCCCTACGGGTAGGTAAGTCTACTGCCTGGTAGGTACCGCAGCACCGGGTGCGAGGAGCGAGACGCGATGAGCTCGTACGACGTGATCGTGATCGGTTCCGGCTTCGGCGGCTCGGTGGCCGCCCTGCGCCTGACCGAGAAGGGCTACAAGGTCGGCGTGCTGGAGGCCGGCCGCAGATTCGCCCGCGAGCAACTGCCCAAGAACTCCTGGCGGCTGCGCGACTACCTGTGGGCCCCCGCCCTCGGCCTCTACGGCATCCAGCGCATCCACCTGCTCAGCAACGTCATGGTGCTCGCCGGCGCCGGCGTGGGCGGCGGCTCCCTCAACTACGCCAACACCCTCTACGTGCCGCCGCCCGCCTTCTTCCGGGACCGGCAGTGGGGCCACATCACCGACTGGCAGGAGGAGTTGGCCCCGTACTACGACCAGGCGAAGCGGATGCTCGGCGTCCGGGAGAACCCCACGACCACCGAGGCGGACACGTACCTCAAGACCGCCGCCGAGCGCATGGGCGCGGGCGACTCCTACCGGCTCACCCCCGTCGGCGTCTTCTACGGCGACGGGCGCGACGCCGGCGGCGAGACCACGGCGGCCCCCGGCGAGACCGTGCCCGACCCGTACTTCGGCGGCGCGGGCCCGGAGCGCGCCGCGTGCCTGCAGTGCGGCTCGTGCATGACCGGCTGCCGTTACGGCGCGAAGAACACCCTGACGGAGAACTACCTCTACCTCGCCGAGCGGCGCGGCGCCGTCATCCACCCGCTGACCACCGTCGTCGACGTGCACGAGGCCGCCGGCGGCGGCTACGAGGTGACCACGGTGGCGACGAACAAGCGCCGCCGCGGCAAGCGGGAGGTACTGCGCTGCGACCACGTGGTGGTCGCGGCGGGCACGTACGGCACCCAGACCCTGCTGCACCGCATGAAGAGCAGCGGCCGGCTGCCCGGGCTCTCCCCGTGCCTCGGCGAGCTGACCCGCACCAACTCCGAGGCCCTGGTCGGCGCGGTGACCTTCCCGCGGACGTACCGCAAGAAGCGCGGCACGGGCGAGCTGGACTTCACCAAGGGCGTGGCCATCACCTCCTCGATCCACCCCAACGACACGACGCACATCGAGAACGTGCGCTACGGCAAGGGCTCCAACGCGATGGCGCTGCTGTGCGTCCCGCAGTTCAAGCCCGCCGGGAAGCTGCCCAAGGCGCTGCGGGTGCTGGGGGCGTATCTGCGGCACCCGGTGCTGGTGGCGCGGACGGCCACGACGTACCGGTGGTCCGAGCGGACGATCATCGGGCTCGTCATGCAGACCCACGACAATTCGCTGACCACGTACCTCAAGGACAAGGGCCTCGGGAAGGGCCTGCTCACGGCCCGGCAGGGCCACGGGGCGCCGAACCCGGTGCACCTCCCGGAGGGGGCGGAGGCGGCGCGGCTGCTCGCGGAGCAGATCGGCGGGCAGCCGGGCACGAACCTCGGCGAGCTGATGGGCACCCCGCTGACGGCGCACTTCCTGGGCGGCTGCCCCATCGGTGAGGACGCGGAGCACGGCGTCATCGACCCGTACCACCGGCTGTACGGCCACCCGGGGATCTCGGTGGTGGACGGCTCGGCGGTCTCGGCGAACCTCGGCGTGAACCCGTCGCTGACGATCACGGCGCAGGCGGAGCGGGCGATGGCGCTGTGGCCGAACAAGGGCGAGAAGGACCCCCGCCCCGCCCAGAACGACCCCTACACCCGCGTCCCCCCGGTAACCCCCCACCACCCGGCAGTCCCGGCAACCGCCTTCGGCGCCCTGCTCCTCCCGGTCCCGGAAGTCCCCCCGAAACCCCAAGCCTGACCCACCACGCCCCGCAGGGGGCGCGGAACGCTGCCGGTCATGCCCGCTCACCCCCGTCCCTGCCCGGGGCGCGGCGGATAGTCTTTGCATAGCTCTGCTGTCGTCCGTATAGTCATGCTGGACGAGGAGGAGCGGATGACCGTGCGGGTGGCAGTGGCCGGGGCGAGCGGGTATGTGGGCGGGGAGCTGCTGCGGGTGTTGCTGGGACATCCCGGGGTCGATATCGGCGTTCTCACCGCCCACGCCAACGCCGGACGTCTCCTCGGCGACATACAGCCGCACCTCGCGCCCCTCGCCGGCCGGGAGCTGGCCGAGACCGCGCCCGGGGTGCTCGCCGGGCACGACGTCGTGTTCCTCGCCCTGCCGCACGGGCAGTCCGCCGCCGTCGCCGCCGAGCTCGGCGACGACGTGCTCGTCGTCGACTGCGGCGCCGACCACCGGCTCGCCGACGCCGCCGACTGGGAGCGGTTCTACGGCACGCCGCACGCCGGCACCTGGCCGTACGGGCTGCCCGAGCTGCCCGGGCACCGCGAGGCGCTCCACGGGGTCCGGCGCATCGCGGTGCCCGGGTGCTACCCGACCGCCGTCTCCCTCGGCCTCTTCCCCGCCTACGCCGCCGGGCTCGCCGAGCCGGAGGCCGTCGTCGTCGTCGCCTCCGGCACCTCCGGCGCCGGCAAGGCGCTCAAGCCGCACCTGCTGGCCAGCGAGGTGATGGGCTCCATGAGCCCGTACGGCGTCGGCGGCGGGCACCGGCACACGCCGGAGATCGGCCAGAACCTCAGCTCCGTCGCGGGCGAGCCGGTCACGGTCTCCTTCACCCCGACCCTCGCCCCGATGCCCCGCGGCATCCTCGCCACCAGCACGGCGCGGGCCCGCCCCGGCACCACGGCGGAGGCGGTGCGCGCCGCGTACGAGAAGGCGTACCAGGGCGAGCCGTTCGTCCGCCTGCTGCCGCCCGGGCAGTGGCCCGCCACCGGCGCCGTCACCGGCTCCAACACCGCGCTGCTCCAAGTCGCGTACGACGAGAGCGCCCGGCGCATCATCGCGGTCAGCGCCATCGACAACCTCACCAAGGGCACCGCAGGCGGCGCGGTGCAGAGCATGAACATCGCCCTCGGACTCCCCGAGGAGCTGGGGCTTTCTACGACAGGAGTGGCACCTTGAGCGTCACGGCAGCCAAAGGGTTCACGGCGGCGGGCATCGCCGCCGGGATCAAGCAGAACGGCAACCCGGACCTCGCCCTCGTGGTCAACGAGGGGCCGCGCCGCGCCGCCGCCGGCGTCTTCACCGCCAACCGCGTCAAGGCCGCCCCGGTCGTCTGGTCCGAGCAGGTGGTCCAGGGCGGCGAGGTGTCCGCGGTGATCCTCAACTCCGGCGGCGCCAACGCCTGCACCGGACCCCGCGGCTTCCAGGACACCCACGCCACCGCCGAGCGCGTCGCCGAGGTGCTCGGCCACAGCGCCGCGGAGGTCGCCGTGGCCTCCACCGGGCTGATCGGCACGCTGCTGCCGATGGACAAGCTGCTGCCCGGCGTGGGCCTGGCCGCGGCGGAGCTGTCCGCGCACGGCGGCGAGAAGGCCGCCATCGCCATCAAGACCACCGACAGCGTGCACAAGACCGCGGTCGTCACGGCCGCCGGGGACGACGACGCGGCCTGGACCGTGGGCGGCATGGCCAAGGGCGCCGGCATGCTTGCGCCCGGGCTGGCGACCATGCTCGTGGTCCTCACCACCGACGCCGACGTGCCCGCCGCCGATCTCGACGCCGCGCTGCGCGCTGCGACCCGTACCACCTTCGACCGCGTCGACTCCGACGGCGCCATGTCCACCAACGACACCGTGCTGCTGCTGGCCTCCGGCGCCAGCGGGGTCCGGCCCGCGCAGGCGGAGTTCGCCGAGGCGGTACGGGCCGTCTGCGACAGCCTCGGCCGGCAGCTCATCGCCGACGCCGAGGGCGCCAGCAAGGAGATCAAGGTCGAGGTCGTGGGCGCCGCCAGCGAGGACGACGCCGTGGAGGTCGGCCGCTCCATCGCCCGCAACAACCTCCTCAAGTGCGCCATCCACGGCGAGGACCCCAACTGGGGCCGGGTGCTGGCCGCGATCGGCACCACCTCCGCCGCCTTCGAGCCGGACCGGCTGAACGTCGCCATCAACGGCGTGTGGGTGTGCAAGAACGGCTCGTTCGGCGAGGACCGCGACCTGGTCGACATGCGCTACCGCGAGGTCCACGTCGTGGCGGACCTCGCGGCGGGCGGCGCGGAAGCCGTGATCTGGACCAACGACCTGACCGCCGACTACGTCCACGAGAACAGCGCGTACAGCTCATGACGACGACCTCCGCGCCCGCAGCGGCACCGGCCACCCCCACCCGCAAACACACCGCCCTGCCCAAGGCCCGCACCCTCATCGAGGCGCTGCCCTGGCTCACCCGGCACCACGGCAAGGTCGTGGTGGTCAAGTTCGGCGGCAACGCCATGGTCGACGACGACCTCAAGCGCGCCTTCGCCCAGGACGTCGTCTTCCTGCGGCACGCCGGTCTGCGCCCCGTCGTCGTGCACGGCGGCGGCCCGCAGATCAGCGCGCAGCTCGACCGGCACGGCCTGGCCAGCGAGTTCCGCGCCGGGCTGCGGGTGACGACGCCGGAGGCCATGGCCGTCGTACGGATGGTGCTCGCCGGGCAGGTGCAGCGCGAGCTGGTCGGGCTGCTCAACGAGCACGGCCCCTTCGCCGTCGGCCTGACCGGCGAGGACGCGCACACCATCACCGCCACCCGGCACCGCCCGCTGGTCGACGGCGAGCCGGTCGACATCGGCCGGGTCGGCGAGGTCACCGACATCGACACCGGCGCGATAGAGGCGCTGCTCGCGGACGGCCGCATCCCGGTCGTCTCCTCCGTCGCCCGCTCCGCGGACGAGTCCGACGCGGCCGGCGAGGTCTTCAACGTCAACGCCGACACCGCCGCCGCCGCGCTGGCCGCCGCGCTCGGCGCGGAGACCCTGATGGTCCTCACCGACGTCGAGGGCCTGTACGAGAACTGGCCGGACAGCGACGAGGTCATCAGCCGGCTCACCGCCGGCGAGCTGGAGCGGCTGCTGCCCGACCTGGCCAGCGGCATGGTCCCGAAGATGGAGGGCTGCCTGTACGCGGTGCGCCACGGCGTGACCACCGCGCGGGTCATCGACGGCCGGGTGCCGCACTCCATCCTGCTGGAGATCTTCACGGACGAGGGCATCGGCACGATGGTCGTGCCGGACGCGGAAGGGTCTGCGACATGAGCGGCGGCACGAGCGGTGGCACGAGCGGCAACGCGGAGCTGACGGAGCGCTGGCAGGGCGCGCTGATGGACAACTACGGCACCCCCCGCCTGCCCCTCGTCCGCGGCGCGGGCGCCAAGCTGTGGGACGCCGACGGCAGGGAGTACCTCGACTTCGTCGGCGGCATCGCCGTCACCTCCCTCGGCACCGCCCACCCGGCCGTCGTCGAGGCCGTCTCCAGGCAGATCGCCACGCTCGGCCACGTCTCCAACCTGTACGTCGCCGAGCCCCCGGTGGCGCTCGCCGAGCGGCTCCTCGAACTCGCCGGCCGGCCGGGCCGGGTGTTCTTCGCCAACTCCGGCGCCGAGGCGGTGGAGGCCGCGTTCAAGATCGGCCGGCTGACGGGCCGTACGCACATGGTGGGCACCGAGGGCGGCTTCCACGGCCGCACCATGGGCGCCCTGGCGCTGACCGGGCAGCCCGGCAAGCAGGAGGGCTTCGGCCCGCTGCCGGGCGAGGTCACGCACGTGCCGTACGGGGACGCGGAGGCGCTGCGCGCCGCGGTGACCGGGGAGACCGCGCTCGTGATCGTCGAGCCGGTGCAGGGCGAGAACGGCGTCGTCGTACCGCCGGACGGCTATCTGGCCGCCGCCCGGGAGATCACCAGGGACGCCGGCGCGCTGCTGGTGCTGGACGAGGTGCAGACGGGTATCGGGCGTACGGGCCACTGGTTCGCCGCGCAGGCGCAGGGCGTGGAGGCGGACGTCGTCACCCTCGCCAAGGGCCTCGGCGGCGGTCTGCCGATCGGCGCCACGCTGGCCTTCGGGCCCGCCGCGGACCTCTTCACCCCCGGAAGGCACGGCTCCACCTTCGGCGGCAACCCGGTCGCCTGCGCCGCCGCGCTGGCGGTGCTGGACGTGATCGCGGCGGACGGGCTGCTGGCGCAGGTCAAGCGGGTGGGGGAGCGGCTGCGGGACGGAATCGGCCGACTCGGGCACCCGCTGGTCGACCATGTGCGAGGCGCGGGCCTGCTGCTCGGTATGGTGCTCACCGAGGCCGTCGCGCCGCAGGTGCAACAGACGGCCCAGGCAGCGGGATTCCTGGTCAACGCGGTGGCACCGGACGTGATCCGGCTCGCCCCGCCGCTGATCCTCGGCGAGGCGGAGGCGGATGCCCTGCTTGCCGCGCTGCCGGCCGTGCTCGACGCGGCGGGTCCCGCAGCCTAGCCCCGACGAGCCGGAGAGTGACATGTCCGAGGAGCACAACGGTCCCGCCGTGCCGCACACGCGCACGGCACGCCACCGCAGGATCGTCGACATCCTGAACCGGCAGCCGGTCCGCTCGCAGAGCCAACTGGCCAAGCTCCTCGCCGACGACGGCCTGACGGTGACGCAGGCGACGCTCTCCCGGGACCTGGACGAGCTGGGCGCGGTCAAGATCCGCAACACGGGCGGCGAGCTGATCTACGCGGTCCCCTCGGAGGGCGGCTTCCGCACCCCGCAGGTGCCGCTGGGCGAGTCGGCGAAGGAGGAGCGGATGGCGCGGCTCGCCGGCGAACTGCTCATCTCCGCGGAGGCGTCGGCGAACATCGTGGTGCTCCGCACGCCGCCGGGCGCGGCGCAGTTCCTCGCCTCGGCGATCGACGCGGCGGAACTGACGCCGATCCTCGGCACGATCGCGGGGGACGACACCCTGATGGTGATCAGCCGCGACCCCTCGGGCGGCCAGTCCCTGGCCGACCACCTCCTGAAACTCGCCGAACGCGAACGGTGACCCCTGCGGCTGGCGGGGCGCTGGGCGCGCGGCCTGGAGGGGGTGCGGGGTGGAGCGCCTGAGGCTTGTGCGCACTGGTGCGAGTAGCGGGCTGGGGCCGTAGCCCCGCGGCGGTTGCGGAGGGCGGCTCCCTGGGTGGTCGGCGCTGGTGGCGGGATGCGGGGGCGCGGCCAGGGTTTGGGTGCGGGTGTGGGGTCGTCGAAGCCGTCCGCGGCGGGGGCGCGGATAGTGAGGTCCGGGGCGGCGTCTCCGCGGCCTGTCCGCGCGGGACGCGCGGGTAGCGGGGCCTTCGGCGGTCAGGGCGGAGCCCCGGCGTGTCCGCATCGGAGGCGTGGGGCAGCGAGGTTCGGGGCGTAGGCCGTCGTGGGGGTGCGGGGCGCAGCCCCCGACGGTGCGGGGGACGGGGGCGCAGCCCTCCGTTGCGCGTGCCGTAAGGCATCAGGGCCCGGGGCCTCGCCCCGGGTGGGTTCCCGGTGGTGTTCGCGGCTCAGGTGCGGGGTGTGGGGCGCAGCCCCGGCGGGGGTCCGGGGCGCCGCCCCGGTTTCGGGGAGGGGCGGGGCTGGGGAACACCCCCCTCCCGGCCACCCGCCACCGCTCCCGTACACTCGGAAACCTGGACAGATGTCCAGCTAGTTTTCCCGGGACGAGAAGGGCCGACCATGACCTACGTGCTGCTGATCGGTGCCATCCTCAGCGAGGTGACGGCAACCGTCTCCCTCCGGCTGTCCGAGGGCTTCTCGAAGATCCTCCCGTCGATCGTCGTGGTCGTCGGCTACCTGACCGCCTTCACCCTCCTCAGCCTGGTGCTCAAACGCGGCATGTCCATCGGCATCGCCTACGGCATCTGGGCCGCCGCCGGCGTGGCCCTCGTGGCGCTCATCGGCGCCGCCTTCCTCGGCGACGGCCTCACCGGCGTCCAGATCGGCGGGCTCGTCCTGGTCGCCGCAGGCGTCGTCGCGCTGGAGGCCGGCGGTGCGCACTGAGACCGGCGCCGCCGACGGGCGCGTGCAGCGCGGGCAGGAGCGGCGGCGGCTGCTGCTCGCCGCCACGGTCCGCGTCATCGGCCGCGGCGGCGTCGCCGCCGTGACGCACCGGGCCGTCGCCGCCGAGGCGGGCGTGCCCAAGTCGGTGGCCACCTACCACTTCCCGGCCGTCGCGGACCTGCTGGCCGCGGCGCTCAGTGACAGCGTCGACGCCTACGCGACCGCGCTCGCCGGTGCGCTGCCCGAGTCGTACGACACCGCGGATCTGAGCCGGTACCTGGCCGCGTATCTGGACGAGCACGGCGCGCGCTGCGCCGCGGAGTTCGACCTGTACCTCTACGCCGCCCGCAACCCCGAGCTGCGCCCCGTGCTGGGCAGGTGGCACGACCTGCTGGCCGAGATCGCCGGCCGGTTCACCGGCGATCCGGTCGCCATCACCGCGTTCTCCGCCGCGCTCGACGGGCTCAGCCTGCAGTCGCTGCTACGGGACGAGCCGCTGACCGCCGCCGAGATCCGGCAGGTCGTCGACCACGTCCTGCACCGCCGCTGAACCACGGCGGCGCAGGGCGGGATCAACTGCCCCGCGCCGCCCGCCACTCGTCGCTCAGCAGCGACCAGACCTCCAGGTCCCGCCGCTTGCCCGCCATCTCGAACAGGCTGCGCAGCGTGCCCTCGTGGCTCATGCCCAGCCGCCTGGCGACCGCGATGCTGGCCTTGTTCGCCGGGTCGACCAGCCACTCCACCCGGGACAGGCCGCGGACGTCCACCGCCCACTCGATCATCCGCCGGGACGCCTCCGTGACCAGCCCGCGCCCCTGCGCCTCGGGCGCCAGCCAGGCGCCCAGCTCGCAGGAGCCCTCCGCGGTGTCGAAGAGCCGGTAGATCATGCCGCCGACCAGTGCGCCGTCCAGCCGGATGGCGAACATCCGGCCCGCGTCGCGGGCCTGCTTGTCGGCGTACGCCTGGAGGAAGCGGCGGGCGCCCGCCTCGTCGGTGACGTCGTGCGCCCAGGGCAGCCACGGCTCCAGGTGCGCGCGGTTCCGGTCGGTGAACGCGGTGAGCTCCGCGGCCTGCCACGGCTCCAGCGTGGTCAGTTCCGCGCCTTCGGCCAGGGGTGTGCTCAGCATCGGTGCGGCTCTTTTCTCCGTCACGGGGTGGGTGGCAGCGGCAGCGGAAGCCCGGGCAGCCCGTCGATGCTGGCCGCGACGTGCTCCTTCTTGCGGAAGTACGCGTCCAGCCCGGCGTCGTCCTCCCGCGCGAAGCGCCGGCCGTGCAGGTCGCGGTCGGCTTCGTAGGTCATGAAAGGCACAGCGTAGCCGCAGGTGTCGCGAATCAGTTCGGCGGTCACGACGACGACCGCCCGCAGCCCGTGCCGGGACGGGTCGACGGCGGGGAAGTGCCCGAGCAGGGCGGGGAAGCGGGGGTCGTCGCGGAAGACGGGCTCACCGCTGCCGTGCACCCGCACGATGTTCGGCGGACCCTCGAAAGCGCACCACATCAGCGTGATCCTGCCGTTCTCCCGCAGGTGCGCGATGGTCTCGGCGTTGCTGCCGGCGAAGTCGAGGTAGGCCACGGTGCGCTCGTCGAGGACGGCGAACGAGCCCGTCAGCCCCTTCGGCGAGAGGTTCACCGTGCCGTCCGCCGCCAGCGGCGCGGTCGCCGTGAAGAACATGTGCTGCGCCTCGATGAAGGCGCGCAGCCGGCCGTCGATGCGTTCGTACGTTTTCCCCATGCGCCGAGTGTGCGGCGCGGTACGGCCGCGGCGCACGGAGTTTCGCCGTGCGAGACCGCGCGCCGCACTCGGCCGTGCCTCCGTGCCTCCGTGCCGCCCGGCGTCAGAGCCGGGTGATCACGGTACGGGTGAACTCCTCCGTGCTCGCCGAGCCGCCCAGGTCCGGGGTGCGGACGTCGGTGGCGGCGAGCGTCGCGGCGATGGCGTCGACCACCTCCGCGCCGGCCCGCTCGTGGCCCAGGTGGTCGAGCATCAGCGCCGCCGACCAGATGGCGCCGATCGGATCGGCGATCCCGCGGCCCGCGATGTCCGGCGCGGACCCGTGCACCGGCTCGAACATCGAGGGGTACGTGCCCTCGGGGTTGAGGTTCGCCGACGGGGCGATGCCGATGGAGCCGGCGACGGCCGCGGTGAGGTCGCTGAGGATGTCGCCGAAGAGGTTGGAGGCGACGATCACGTCGAACCTCCCGGGGTCGAGGACGACCTTGGCGCACAGCGCGTCGATGTGCTCCTGGTCCCACGCCACCTTCGGGTGCTCCGCGGCCCGTTCGCGTACCAGCTCGTCCCAGAACGGCATGGTGTGCACGATGCCGTTGGACTTGGTCGCCGAGGTGAGCCGGCCGGTGCGGCGGCCGGCGAGGCCGAAGGCGTAGTCGAGGACGCGGGTGACGCCGGCCCGGGTGAAGACCGCCTCCTGCACGGCCATCTCCTCCGGGAAGCCGCGGTGCAGCCGGCCGCCGATCTCGCTGTACTCGCCCTCGGTGTTCTCGCGCACCACGACCAGGTCGACGTCGCCGGGGCCCGCGGACCGCAGCGGGCTCTCCATGCCCTCGAAGACCCGCACGGGCCGGAGGTTCACGTACTGCCGGAAGGCCCGGCGGATGGGGATGAGCAGTCCCCACAGCGAGATGTGGTCCGGCACCCCCGGCGCGCCCACCGCGCCCAGGAACACCGCGTCGTACGCGCGCAGCCGCTCGATGCCGTCCTCCGGCATCATCGCGCCTTCGCGCTGGTAGCGGGCACAGGACCAGTCGAGGTGTGTGTACGCGAACTCCACCCCGTGCCGCCGCCCGACGGCGTCCAGCACCTCCAGCGCGGCGGGCGTGACCTCCTGCCCGATGCCGTCCCCGGGGATGACCGCGATCCGATGTGTTGTCATGACCCCTTCCCCTCAGCCGAGTTGTGCCCCACCTTACGGAGCAGTCCTGAATGTAAGCCAGGCCGCACGGTTATCCGGAGGGGACGATGAAGTCCGACGCCACGGCGCCACGTGCCAAGACCGACGTCGAGCAGGCACTGCTCGGCCATGCGACATACCGCAGCCTCGGCGAGCAGAAACTCTCGCCGCAGGAGGAGAAGTTCGAACGGGGGCGGCGGACCACCGGGTTCTGGCTGGCCCCGCTGGTCGCCATCATCTTTCTCGCGCTCCCGCTGGACATGGCGCCGAGCCAGCAGACGCTGGGCGGCATCCTGCTCGGCGTCATCGTGCTGTGGGTCACCGAGCCGGTGCCGATCCCGGTGGGCGGGCTCATCGGCGTCGGCGCGATCGTCGTCCTCGGCGTGGTGCCGCCGGACGACGCGCTGGCGCCCTTCGGCTCCTCCACGATCTTCACCTTCATCGGCGCGTTCATCCTCGCCCAGGCCATGCTCAAGCACGGCGTGGCCCGCCGGTTCGCGTTCTGGATCCTGGGCCTGCCGGGCGTGGGCCGCTCGACGTTCCGGCTGATCGCCGCCTTCGGCGTGATCACCTGCCTGCTGTCCGCGTTCGTCTCCAACACCGCGACGGTGGCGATGCTGCTGCCCACCGCGCTCGGCATCCTCACCGTGATCGCCAAGATGCTCCAGGACCGCGGCCTGGTGGAGCAGGACTTCGACCCCACGCGGCTGCGCATCGGTGCCGCGCTGGTACTCATGCTCGCGTACGGCGCCAGCGTCGGGGGCCTG
This sequence comes from Streptomyces sp. CMB-StM0423, assembly GCF_002847285.1. Taxonomy (NCBI): domain Bacteria; kingdom Bacillati; phylum Actinomycetota; class Actinomycetes; order Kitasatosporales; family Streptomycetaceae; genus Streptomyces; species Streptomyces sp. CMB-StM0423. The sequence continues at coordinate 7,061,802 of NZ_CP025407.1, forward strand.
CTCACCCCGGTCGGCAGCCCGCCGAACCTCATCGGCCGCGGCCTCATCGAGGAGGCCACCGGCGAGAAGATCTCCTTCGCCGAGTGGACGGCCACCGCGCTGCCGCTGTGCGCCTGCATGTTCGTGATCCTCGTCATCGTCCTGCTGCTGCTCAACAAGCCGGAGATCCGGCGGATCGAGGGCGTGGAGGAGTACGTACGCGAACAGCGCGCCGCGCTCGGCAAGTTCTCGCGGGCGGAGTGGAACACGCTGATCGCCTTCGGCATCACCGTGGCGCTGTGGATCACCCCGGGCATCGTCGCGCTCGCCGTGGGCACCGAGGCGTCCGCGTACACCACCGTCAGCGACCGGCTCGACGAGGGCATCGTGGCCGTGCTCGGCGCCGCGCTGCTGTTCATCCTGCCGACGAACTGGGCGCGCCGCGAGGCCACCCTCAACTGGAGCGACGCGGCCCGCATCGACTGGGGCACGATCCTGCTCTTCGGCACCGGCATCATCTTCGGCTCGCTGCTCGCCGACACCGGCCTGGCCGAGACCATCGGCAAGGAGTCCAACGACCTGCTCGGCTTCTCCAGCGTCTTCACCATCACGATCTTCGCGGCCGTGCTGGCGGTGATCGTCTCCGAGACGACGAGCAACACGGCCTCCGCGGCCGTGGTGGTGCCCATCGTCATCCCGATCGCGATGGCCGCCGGGGTCGATCCGTTCGTCCCGGCGCTGGCCGCGACCTTCGCCGCGTCCTTCGGCTTCATGCTGCCGGTCTCGACGCCGCAGAACGCCATCGCCTACGGCTCCGGCGTCGTGCCGATCACCACGATGATCCGCTCCGGCGCGGGCTTCGACGTCCTCGGGGTCATCCTGATCATCCTGGGGCTGCCGCTGATGGTCGCGGTCACCGGCATCGGCTAGCCGGCTGCTCAGGCCCGTACCGCCCGGCCGGAGGCGCGCTGCTCCGGCCGGGCGGCCCGTCGTGCGCGCGGCGTTTTGACGAACCATACGGAGTGCTGCATACTTATTCCGGTCAGCGTATGCATCCTAAGGAGACTCCCGTGACCGAGCGCGTCGTACTCGCCTACTCGGGCGGCCTGGACACCTCCGTCGCCATCGGCTGGATCGCCGCGGAGACGGGTGCCGAGGTCATCGCCGTCGCCGTGGACGTCGGCCAGGGCGGCGAGGACCTCGACGTGATCCGCAAGCGCGCGCTGGCCTGCGGCGCCGTGGAGGCCGAGGTCGCGGACGCCAGGGACGAGTTCGCCGACGAGTACTGCCTCCCGGCGATCAAGGCCAACGCCCTGTACATGGACCGCTACCCGCTGGTCTCCGCGCTCTCCCGGCCCACCATCGTCAAGCACCTCGTCGCCGCGGCCCAGAAGCACGGCGCCGGCACCGTCGCCCACGGCTGCACCGGCAAGGGCAACGACCAGGTCCGCTTCGAGGCCGGCATCTCCTCCCTGGCCCCGGGCCTGAAGTGCATCGCCCCCGTCCGGGACTACGCCATGACCCGGGACAAGGCCATCGCCTTCTGCGAGGAGAAGGGCCTGCCCATCGCGACCACCAAGAAGTCGCCGTACTCCATCGACCAGAACGTCTTCGGCCGGGCCGTCGAGACCGGCTTCCTGGAGGACATCTGGAACGCCCCGATCGAGGACGTCTACGAGTACACCCAGAACCCCGCCGTGGCCCGCGAGGCCGACGAGGTCGTCATCACCTTCGAGCGCGGCGTGCCCGTGGCGCTCGACGGCCGCCCCGTCACCGTGCTGCAGGCCATCCAGCAGCTCAACGAGCGGGCCGGGGCGCAGGGCGTGGGCCGGATCGACATGGTCGAGGACCGGCTCGTGGGCATCAAGTCCCGCGAGGTCTACGAGGCGCCCGGCGCCATCGCGCTGATCACCGCCCACCAGGAGCTGGAGAACGTCACCGTCGAGCGGGAGCTGGCGCGCTACAAGCGGCAGGTCGAGCAGCGCTGGGGCGAGCTGGTCTACGACGGCCTGTGGTTCTCGCCGCTCAAGCGGGCCCTGGACGGATTCATCCAGGAGGCGAACGAGCACGTCACCGGCGAGATCCGGATGACGCTGCACGGCGGCAGGGCCGTCGTCACCGGCCGGCGCTCGCCCGCCTCGCTCTACGACTTCAACCTCGCGACGTACGACACGGGCGACACCTTCGACCAGTCGATGTCCAAGGGCTTCATCGAGATCTTCGGCCTCTCCTCGAAGATCGCGGCCGGGCGGGACCTCGCCCGGTGAGCGACGGCACCGAGGGCACGGCGCCGCAGGACGTGAAGCTCTGGGGCGGCCGGTTCGCCGACGGCCCCGCCGCGGCGCTGGAGCGGCTGTCCGCGTCCGTCCACTTCGACATGCGGCTCGCCCCGTACGACATCGCCGGCTCGCGCGCGCACGCGCGGGTGCTGGCCGGGGCCGGGCTGCTGACGGCGGACGAGCTGAACCGGATGCTCGCCGGGCTCGACCACCTGGAGACGGACGTCGCGACCGGGGTGTTCACCGCCACCATCGCCGACGAGGACGTGCACACCGCGCTCGAACGCGGCCTGCTGGAGCGGCTCGGCCCCGAGCTCGGCGGCAAGCTGCGCGCCGGCCGGTCCCGCAACGACCAGGTCGCCACCCTCTTCCGGATGTACCTGCGCGACCACGCCCGCACCCTCGGCGGCCTCCTCGCCGAGCTGCAGGAGGCCCTCGTCGGCCTCGCCGAGGCGCACCCGGACGTCGCCATGCCGGGTCGTACGCACCTCCAGCACGCGCAGCCCGTGCTCTTCGCCCACCACGTGCTCGCGCACGCCCAGGCGCTCTCCCGGGACGGCGAGCGGCTGCGGCAGTGGGACGAGCGCACGGCCGTCTCGCCGTACGGGTCCGGGGCGCTCGCGGGCTCCTCGCTGGGCCTGGACCCCGAGGCCGTCGCCGCGGAGCTGGGCTTCGAGCGCGGCTCGTCCGGCAACTCCATCGACGGCACGGCCGCGCGGGACTTCGCCGCGGAGTTCGCATTCGTCACCGCGATGATCGGCGTCGACATCTCCCGCATCGCGGAAGAGGTCATCCTGTGGGCCACGAAGGAATTCTCCTTCGTCACCCTGCACGACTCCTTCTCGACCGGCAGCTCGATCATGCCGCAGAAGAAGAACCCGGACATCGCCGAGCTGGCGCGGGGCAAGTCGGGCCGGCTGATCGGCAACCTCACCGGGCTGATGGCGACGCTGAAGGCGCTCCCGCTCGCGTACAACCGCGATCTGCAGGAGGACAAGGAGCCGGTCTTCGACTCGATCGACACCCTTGAGGTCCTGCTGCCCGCGTTCACCGGCATGATGGCCACGCTCACGGTCAACCGGGAGCGGCTGGAGGAGCTGGCCCCGGCCGGCTTCTCGCTGGCCACCGACATCGCCGAGTGGCTGGTCAAGCAGGGCGTGCCGTTCCGCGTCGCGCACGAGAGCGCGGGGGAGTGCGTCAAGGTCTGCGAGGCCGAGGGCATCGAGCTCGACCAGCTCACCGACGAGCAGTTCGCGAAGGTCTCCCCGCATCTGACGCCCGAGGTACGGACCGTGCTCACCGTCCCCGGCGCGCTCGCCGCGCGCGACGCCCGCGGCGGCACCGCACCGGCGGCGGTCGCAGTGCAGCTCGCGGAGGTCAAGGAGGACGTGGCGGCGCAGGTGAGCTGGGCGGCGGCGACGCGGCAGGCGGGCCCCGCGGCGTAGCACAGCGGACGCGGCGGTGTGGCGGCGCGGCACAAAGCCGTGTCGGGCGCTGCCGGGGGCGGGGCCCGTCTTCTACGGTGGACGGGCCTGACAGCCGCACCGAGGACGTAGGAGCCCGCGATGGCGTTCGACCGACTGACCGAAGTGACGACGCCCGCCGCCCACATCGGCTTCGGGCTCGCCGCCGTGGGCCGCCCCGCGTACCTCACCACGGGACGCGCCGACGACCTCCCCGCCGGTCGGGGCGTCGAGGAGATGCGTGCCCGCACCCACGAGCTGCTGGACGCCGCCTACGCCCAGGGTGTGCGGTACTTCGACGCCGCCCGCTCCTACGGCCGGGCCGAGGAGTTCCTCGCCGACTGGCTGAAGCAGCACCCGGACGCCCGGGACGCGGTCGTCGGCAGCAAATGGGGCTACGCGTACGTCGGCGACTGGCGCGCGGACGCCGAGGTGCACGAGGTCAAGGACCACGGCGTCGACGCCTACGACCGGCAGCGTGAGGAGTCCGCGGAGCTCCTCGGCGACCGCCTCGACCTCTACCAGATCCACTCCCTCACCCCCGACAGCCCGGCGCTCACCGACACCGACCTGCACCGGCGCCTCGCCGCCCTGGCCGCGAACGGCGTCACGGTCGGCTTCTCCACCAGCGGCCCCGAGCAGGCCGCGGCGGTACGGGCCGCGCTGGAGGTCACCGTCGAGGGCGAGCGGCTCTTCGACACCGTGCAGAGCACGTACAACGTGCTGGAGCCGGCGGTCGGCGAGGCGCTGGCCGAGGCGCACGACGCCGGGCTGACGGTGATCGTCAAGGAGGGCCTGGCCAACGGCCGCCTCGCCGGCGCCGACGCGCCCGCAGAACTGCGCGCCGTCGCCGCCGAGTGCGGCGCGGAGCCCGACGCCGTGGCGCTCGCCGCCGTGCTGCGCCGGCCGTGGGCAGGCGTCGTGCTCTCCGGCGCCGCCACCACCGCGCAACTGCACTCCAACCTCGCCGCTGCGGCGGTCGACCTCGACCCCGCGCAGTACGACCGCCTCGCGGCCCTCGCCGAGCCCGCCGCCGACTACTGGCAGCGGCGCGCGGCGACCCCCTGGTCGTAGGCGCCGCGCTCGACGCGGCCGGTCCGACGGGCCCCGCGTGCGGCGGGCTTTAAGGGGATTTTCGCCTCCCGGTGATGACATGCGGTAACGCAGTCGTCTGACGGAGGAGACCCCGATGTCCCGTCGTATACGCAGGCTCTCGGTCGCCGGTGCCGCCGTGTTCGCCGTGGCCGGCCTGGCCACCGGCGCGTCCGCCGCGCTCGACCGCGGCGACGACAAGCCCGAGGTTCGGCTCGTGGTCAACGAGGACCGCGAGCAGACCGGCGCCCGGAGCGCCGCCCACGAGGACTGCCCGGACAAGGGCGGTTCCGGGGCGCCCTCGGGCGCCGCCGGGAACGCGGGCGACCTGTGACCACCACCACCCCTGCAGGACCGGGGCCCGCCGCCGCGCCGGGCCCCGGGACGGCACTCCTGGAACAGGCGCTCTTCGAGGTCAAGCGGGTGATCGTCGGCCAGGACCGGATGGTCGAGCGGCTGCTGACCGCCGTGCTGGCCCGCGGGCACTGCCTGCTCCAGGGCGTGCCGGGCGTCGCCAAGACGCTGGCGGCGGCCAGCCTGGCGACCGTGTCGGGCGGCACGTTCCACCGCATCCAGTTCACGCCCGACCTGGTGCCCTCCGACATCACCGGCACCCGCATCTACCGGCCCTCCAGCGAGTCGTTCACCGTCGAGCCCGGGCCGGTCGCCGCCAACTTCGTGCTCGCCGACGAGATCAACCGGGCCCCCGCCAAGGTCCAGTCCGCGCTGCTCGAAGTCATGGCCGAGCGGCAGGTCAGCATCGGCGGCCGGACCATCCCCATGCCCGAGCCGTTCCTCGTCCTGGCCACCCAGAACCCCATCGAGTCCGAGGGCGTCTACCAGTTGCCCGAGGCCCAGCGCGACCGCTTCCTGCTCAAGGTCGACGTCTCCGCGCCCACCGAGGACGAGGAGCTGGCGATCCTCTACCGGATGAGCGTCGACCCGCCCGCCGCCCGCCGGGTGCTCGCGCCGCACACCCTCGCGGCCCTCCAGCGCCGCGCCGACGAGGTGTTCGTCCACCACGCCCTCGCGCAGTACGCGGTACGCCTCGTCCTCGCCACCCGCGAACTCGCCGCCCGCGGCGACGCCGCGGGCGGCGGGCGGCTCGCGTACGGCGCGGGGCCGCGGGCCACGCTCGGTCTGGTGGCGGCGGCGCGGGCGCTGGCGCTGCTGCGCGGGCGCGAGTACGTGCTGCCCGGCGACATCGCGGCACTCGCCCACGAGGTCATCGCCCACCGGCTGGTGCTCTCCTTCGACGCGCTCGCCGACGGCATCACGCCCGAGTCGGTCGTCGACGAGGTGCTGGCCGCCGCGCCGCAGCCCCGCGTCACGCCGCGCCAGGCGGAGGACGCGGCGGCCGGCGGCCCGGCAGAGACCGCGAGCGCCGGGAGTGCCGGGAGCGGCCGGAAGGCGGGGAGGGCGGCATGAGCGCGACAGGCAGAGCGGCGGGTGCCACGGCCCCGGGCGTGCCCGGCTCGCCGTCGCTTGCCGAACTCACCCCGGAACAGGCGCTCCGGCACCTGCGGCTCATCTTCACCCGCCGCCCCGACGGCCTCCTCCAGGGTGACCACACCGCCCTCGTCCCCGGCCCCGGCGGCGAGCCGGACGAGAGCCGCCGGTACGCCCCCGGTGTCGACGACGTACGCCGCATGGACTGGAACGCCACCGCCCGCACCACCGTGCCGCACGTGCGGATGACCCTCGCGGACCGCGAACTGACCACCTGGATCGTCCTCGACGCCAGCGCCAGCATGGACTTCGGCACCGGCCGGATGGAGAAGCGCGACCTCGCCGTCGGCGCCGCCGCGGCCGTCGCGTTCCTCACCGAGCGCGCGGGCAACCGCCTCGGCGCCCAGCTCGTCCGCCCCGACGGCATCCAGCGCATTCCCGCCGGCAGCGGGCGGCGGCACCTGATGCGGGTGCTGCGCACCGCGCTCGAACGCCCCCGCGCGCCCGCGGGCCCGCAGACCCACACACTCGCCGAGGCGGTGGCCGCGCTGCAGCGCACGGAGCGCCACCGCGGACTGGTCGCCGTCGTCTCCGACTTCCTCGAACCGGGCTGGGAGCAGCCGCTGCGGGCCCTGGCCCGGCGGCACCAGGTCCTGGCCGTCGAGGTCGTCGACCCCCGGGAGCTGCAACTGCCCCCGGTGGGACTGCTGACCGTCGTGGACCCGGAGTCGGGCCGGCGCCGCGAGATCCCCACGTACTCCAGGCGCCTGCGGGAACGGTACGCCGCCGCCGCGGCGGAGCAGCGCGCGGCGATCGCCCGTGCCCTGCGAGCCGCGGGCGCGGCACGGCTGCCACTGCGCACGGACCGCGACTGGGTCCGGGACATCGCCCGCTACGCGGCGGCACAGCGCCGAGGCGCAGGCGGTGCGGCATGACCTCCGGTCCGGCTCCCGGTTCCGCGGTGGCCCCGGTGCCGGGGGCCCGGTCGTCCCGGGCCGGGCGGGGCCCGTACCCCCGCCGCCCTCCGGGCCGCGGGGACACCAGGCACCCGGCGAGTCATCGCCGCGCCGGCACGGCAACCACCGCACCCGGGCGCCGGGTTCGCGGCCCCGGTCCGGGTCCGTACGGCACCCGGCGAAGGGCGCCCGGTCTCCGCCCGCGGCGGCACACCGGCGACCCCGCGCCCGGCACTCACCTCTCCGGCCCCGGCCCCGCCTTCGGTGCGTACGCCCTCGGCCGTACCCGTCCACCCCGGTCCCGTACGCGCCGGTGCCCCGGAGGTCGCGTATGAGCCTCGCCTCGCCCGGGTGGCTCGTGCTGCTCGTGCCGCTCGCCGGTCTGGTCGGCGCGTACGTCGTCATGCAGGCCCGGCGCAGCCGCTACGCCGTGCGGTTCACCAACGTCGACCTGCTCGACAAGGTCATGCCCCGCCGCCCCGGCTGGCGCCGCCACGTGCCGGCCACCGCGTTCTGCGCCATGGCCGGGCTGCTCATCGTCGGCTTCGCCCGGCCCACCGCCGAGACCGAAGTGCCGCGGGAGCGGGCGACCATCATGGTCGCGCTGGACGTGTCCGCCTCGATGCGGGCCACCGACGTGCAGCCGTCGCGGTTCACCGCCGCGCAGGACGCCGCCCAGGCGTTCGTCACCGAACTGCCCGAGCGGTTCAACGTCGGGCTCGTCACCTTCGGCGGCACCTCCACCGTCGCGCTCCCGCCGACCACCGACCGCGAGGCCATGCGCCGCGCGCTCGACCGGCTGGACACCCGGCAGGGCACCGCGATCGGCGAGGCGGTGTTCTCCTCCGCCGAGGCGATCCGCACGCTCGACGAACAGGCCGGGCGCGAACCGCCGCCCGCGCACGTCGTGCTGCTCTCCGACGGGCAGAACACCACGGGCCGCGCCACGCCCGCCGCCGCCGAGGAGGCGGCCGCGGCCGGGATCCCGGTGTCCACGATCGCGTACGGCACCGAGGGCGGCACCATCGACCTGGCCGGCGGGCAGAGCGTGCCGGTGCCGGTCGACGCACCCGCGCTGGAGGAGCTGGCCACCGCGACCGGCGGCGCGTTCCACGAGGCCGCCTCCGGCGAGGAGTTGCAGGCCGTGTACGAGGACATCGGCAGCTCCGTCGGCTACCGCACCGAGGAGCGCGAGATCTGGCAGTGGTTCGTCGCCGCCGCGCTGATCGCCGCGCTGCTGGCCGCGGCCACCTCCCTGCTGTGGTTCTCGCGCCTACCGTGAGGAGAACGACCGTGACCCACGCCCGTCCCGGCCTCGGCGAGCCCCGCGGCCCCGCGTTCACCGCAGGCGACCGCCCCGGCGCCGCCGCCCCGCGCCCCGCGGGCGGGCCCCCGCAGGCCGGGCCGGTGCCGCCGGCGTCCCCGTACCGCGTCCCCGTGGCGCCCGCACCGACCCCGCCCCCGGCGCCCCGCCGCGCGGCGAACCGAGCCCTGGCCGTCGCCGTCGTCGCCGCAGTCCTCGCCGGCGGCGCGGCCGGGTTCGCCGCCGGCGGGATACGCGGCCCCGGGGGCGGTGAGGAGGCGGCGGCCGGCGCGCCCCCACCGGCCGCCGCCGGGCGGAACCCGGGCGACCTCGACAGCGTCGCCGCCCGGGTGCTGCCCAGCGTGGTGTCCGTACAGGCCGGCGAACGGCAGGGCTCCGGCTTCGTCTTCGACGACCGCGGCCGCATCCTCACCAACGCCCACGTCGTCGGCACCGCCACCGACGCCACCGTGGTGCTGCACAGCGGCCGCCGGGTGGACGCGGAGGTGCTGGGCCGCGACACCGGCCGGGACGTGGCGGTGCTGGAGGTGGCGGGCTCGTACGCCCCGCGCGCCCTGCCCATGGGCCGCGCCGCGGACCTGTCCGTCGCCGACTCGGTGCTGGCCATCGGCTCGCCGCTGGGCCTGTCCGGCACCGTCACCGCCGGCATCGTCAGCGCCGTCGACCGCGAGGTCTCCCTCGGCGGCGGCGCCCAGCAGCGGGCGGTGCAGACGGACGCCTCCATCAACCCCGGCAACTCCGGCGGCCCGCTCGTCGACGCCGCGGGCCGGGTCGTCGGCATCAACACCGCCATCGCCTCGCTGGACCGGGGCAGCAGCGGCTCGATCGGCATCGGCTTCGCCGTACCCGTGGAGGACGCGGTCCGGGCGGCGGACTCCCTCATCGACGGCGATTAGGTTCGTGCCATGCGGATACTCGTGGTCGAGGACGAAGAGGACCTGGTGGGCGCGCTCCGGGTCGGGCTGGTGCGCTCCGGGTACGCGGTCGACACCGCCGCCGACGTGGACGGCGCGCTGGAGAAGCTCGGGGTCAACGAGTACGACCTCGTGCTGCTGGACCTCACCCTGCCCGACGGCGACGGCCTCGCCGTCTGCCGGGAGATACGCGCGGCCCCCGGCGGCCCGCGGATCCTGATGCTCACCGCCCGCGACCGCCTCGCCGACCGGGTGCGCGGCCTCGACGCGGGCGCCGACGACTATCTCGTCAAGCCGTTCGCGCTGCCGGAGCTGCTGGCGCGGATACGGGCCCTGCTGCGCCGCGACGAGGGCGGCACGTCCGTCGTGGAGGTCGGCGAACTGCGGCTGGACACCGCCAGGTTCGAGGCGTACCGCGGCAGCCGCCCGCTGCGGCTCACCCCCAAGGAGTTCGGCGTGCTGCACTACCTGATGACCCGGCCGGGCCGCGTCGTCTCCGCGGAAGAGCTCCTGGAGCACGTCTGGGACGAGAACGCCGACCCGTTCACCAACACCGTGCGCGTCACCGTCGGCTCGCTGCGCCGCAAGGTCACCGGCCAGGAGGAGCCGCTGATCGAGACCGTCATCCGGCACGGCTACCGGCTGCGGGAGGAGACGCCGTGAAGCGGCCCAGGCTGCCGCTCCCGGCGTTCGTCCACACCATCCGCTTCCGGCTCACCGTGCTCTACTCCGCGCTCGTGTTCTGCCTGACCGCGCTCGTCCTCGGCGGCGCGTACGTCGCGGTGCAGCGCAGCGGCCACGCCCAGCCGGTCAGCAAGGAGCTGCGGGCGGAAAAGCGGGTCGACGGCGTACGGGTCGGGGACATCGACGTCGTCAAGGCCGAGGACGTCGCGGCCGCCGTCAACTACGAGACGCTGGGCAACCTGCGCACCTTCTCCTTCGCCGTCCTCGGCGGTGTGGCCGTCGCCAGCCTCGGTACCGGCTGGGTGCTCTCCGGCCGCGCGCTGCGGCCCGTACGCGCCATCGCCCGCACCGCCGAGGAGATCCAGGCCGGCAGCGACCTCTCCCGCCGGATCAGGCTCGAAGGACCGCGCGACGAACTGCGCATGGTCGCCGACACCGTCGACTCCATGCTCGACCGGCTCGACGGCGCCTTCGCCGCGCAGCGCCAGCTCGTGGACGACGCCTCGCACGAGCTGCGCACCCCGCTGGCCATCATCCGGGCCAACCTCGACGCGGTGCTCTCCGTCGAGGAGTCGGAGCCGGAGGAGCGCAGGCGGGCCATCGCCGTGGTCGACCGGGCGACGACGCGGATGACCCGGCTGGTGGAGGACCTGCTCGCCACCGCGCGGCGGTCGGCCGCGGCGTTCGCCGACGCGGACGTGGACCTGGCGGCCGTGGCGGACGAGGCGTGCGAGGAATTCGCGCCGCTGGCCACCGAACGCGGCCTGGTGATCCGGCGCCGGCTCGACGAGGGCCTGGTGCTGATCGGCGACCCGTACGCGCTGCGCCGGGCCGTCGGCAACCTGCTCTCCAACGCGGTACGCCTCGCGCCCGCCGGCACCCGCATCACGGTCGCGGCCGGCCGTGCGGAGGGCTGGCTGTGGATCGCCGTGCAGGACGCGGGCCCCGGCATCGGCGAGGGCGAGCAGGCCCGGGTCTTCGACCGGTTCTGGCGCGGCGACGCGGGCCAGGAGGGCCGGCCCCGGGACCGGCACGCGGGTCTCGGGCTGGCGATCGTGCGGCAGATCGTGGAGTCGCACGGCGGGCAGCCGCGGCTGTTCTCGCGGGTGGGCGCGGGCAGCACGTTCGTGCTGTGGCTGCCCGACCCGGGCGCGGCGGCCGGGGCGCGCGGCGCGGGCGGGCCGCCGGACGAGCTGCCCGCGGAGATGCGCGGTGCGGAGGGCGACGGGCCGGTGGAGCTGCTGGAGAAGTAGCCGCCGCGGAGAAGCGGTTCGTACCGTACGGCTCAGGCCGCCGACTTCACCTTCGTGGCGTACACGTCGACGTACTCCTGCCCGGACAGCCGCATGACCTCGCTCATCACCTCGTCGGCCACCGCCCGCAGCACGTACCGGTCGCGGTCCATGCCCTCGTAGCGGGAGAAGTCCAGCGGCTCCGCGAAGCGCACGGTGAACCGGGCGATCCGCGGCCGGCCCGCGCCGCCCGGCTGGATCTTCTCCGTGCCGACCATCGCGAACGGCACCACCGGCGCGCCGGTCATCAGCGTCAGCCGCGCCACGCCCGTACGCGCCCGGTACAGCCGGCCGTCGGGGGAGCGGGTGCCCTCGGGGTAGATGGCGAAGACCCGGCCCTCTTCCAGGATCCGGCGCCCCGTCATCAGCGCCGCGACGCCGCCGCGGCCGCCGTCCCGGTCCACCGGGATCATCCCGACCGAGGTGAAGAACCAGGCCATCAGCCGGCCCTTGACGCCCTTGCCCGTGACGTACTCGTCCTTGCCGATGAAGAACACCGGCCGCTTCACGACCAGGCCGAGGAACATCGAGTCGACGAACGTGAGGTGGTTGCCGGCGAGGACGACCGGGCCCGTGCCGGGAATGTGCTCGTGGCCCTCCACCCGGGGGCGGTACAGGACACGCATGAGCAAGCCGAGAAACGCCTTGATCAGAATGCGGAACAAGGAAGGATCCTCCGGTCGGGATGGTGACGCCTGCGACGATACTCGCCTGACCGCGCGGTTCCCACCCCGGCTTCAACCGGCCGGGACGCAGTGTTGCCGCCGATTTCACGAGCACGCCGCCGCAAGTCTCCCGCACCCGTGCCGGTGCCGCCTAACATCGGGCCGTCTTTTGTCGATGCGCCGTCAATGGCGCGGGTACGACGGAGAGGTAGCTGACATGAGCGACGGCGGTACGGAGCGGCAGCAGCCCGGCAGACGGGCGGTGCTCGGCGCGGCGGCACTGGGCAGTGCGGTGGCCGCGGTGGGCCTGCCGGGTACGGCGCGGGCCGCGGGCGGGTCCGGCGGCAGCGGCGGGTCGGGGCCCGGCGGGAGGCTGCCGAACCCGGCGGTGATCGCGCACCGCGGGGCCAGCGGCTACCGGCCCGAGCACACCCTCGGCGCGTACCAGTTCGCCCTCGACATGGGCGCGGACGTCATCGAGCAGGACCTCGTGCCGACCAGGGACGGCCACCTCGTCTGCCGGCACGAGAACGAGATCGGCGGCACCACCGACGTCGCGGACCACCCGGAGTTCGCCGCCCGCAGGACCACCAAGACGGTCGACGGCGCGCAGATCACCGGCTGGTTCACCGAGGACTTCACGCTCGCCGAGCTGAAGACGCTGCGGGCCACGGAGCGCATCCCGGCCGTCCGGCAGCGCAACACCCTCTACAACGGCCGCTGGGAGGTGCCCACCTTCGAAGAGGTGCTGCAGTGGGCGGAGCGGCAGCGGCGCGGCACCGGCAGGTCCGTCTGGCTGCACGTCGAGACCAAGCACCCCACGTACTTCCGCTCCCTCGGCCTGGCGCTGGAGGAGCCGCTGGCGCGGCTGGTGCGCCGCTACGGCCGCGACAAGCGCAACTCGCCGATCTTCCTCCAGTCGTTCGAGCCCACCAGCGTCGAGCGGCTGGCCGGGCTCGTCGACTCGCCGGGCGTCGTGCTGCTCGGCGGGGCGTCCTCGCGGCCGTGGGACTTCGTCGAGGCCGGGGACCCGCGCACCGTCGCCGACCTGGTCACGCCCGAGGGGCTGGCGTGGATCGCGGGCTTCGCCAGGGGACTCGGCCCGACGCTCGACCTGATCATCCCGAAGGACGCCACCGGCAAGCTGCTGGAGCCCACGACCCTCGTCCGCGACGCGCACGACGCCGGGCTGGTGCTGCACCCGTACACGATGCGCAACGAGAACACCTTCCTGCCGGCGGACTTCCGCAGGGGCACGGACACGACGCACTACGGCGACGCGTTCGGCGCCTTCCAGGTCTACTTCGAGACGGGCATCGACGGCATCTTCACCGACAACCCCGACACCGGGCTGCTCGCCCGGGACGCCTTCCTGGCACAGGGCTGACCCCGGGGGCCGCCGGGCAACCGGCGGCCCCCGTCCGCCCGTTGTCCCGCCGGGTCCGTCCCGGCGGCGGACGGCGGGCACACCACGCGTCCCGTACCCGGACATCTCAGGCGAGTTGGCAATATCACAGGGATGCCGGGGCCTCGTCCGTAGCCACGGCACGACCGCGCCGCGCAGAATGCTCACGGCGGAGGTTGCGCCGGGTGAAGTGCGGGGAAACACGCGGTAGGCCGCAGGTTTTGCGGCCTGTCTACGGGTGCACAGAGGAGGCGGGCGCGGCATGGGCAAGAGTGTGACGATTACGCCGGCGACGAACGACGACGCCGAGCAAGTCCTGAAACTCCAGTACCTCTGCTACCAGGCCGAGGCCGCGCTGTACGGGGACTACCGCATACCCCCGCTCACCGAGACCCTTGACGAGCTGCGCGCCGAGTTCGACCGCGGCGCCGCCGTCGTCGCCCGCCTCGGCGACGAGGTGGTCGGCGCCGTCCGCGGCACGGTCGAGGTCGACGGCACCGCCGTCATCGGGCGGCTCATCGTGCACCCCCGGATGCAGGGCCACGGCCTCGGCGCCCGGCTGCTGCTCGCCATGGAGGTCCGGCTCGCCGAGGGCGGCGCGCCCGTCGAGCGCTTCCAGCTCCTCACCGGGCACCGCAACGAGGCGAACCTGCGGCTGTACCGGCGGCTCGGCTACGAGCCGGTGGGCACGGAGAAGGTCAGCGCGCGGCTCAGCCTGGTCACTCTGGAGAAGGCCCGGCAGGGCGCGCCCGCGACGACTGCTTCCTCAGCCACCACAGCCCGATGACCGGCAGGATCACGGGCAGGAAGAGGTAGCCGCGGCCGTAGTCGGACCACACGGTCTGGTCCGGGAATTCGGACGGCTGCACCTCCGTCCAGGTGCCGATCGCCAGCACGCCGATCAGCTCGGCGGTGATGCACACCAGCGCGAGCCGCCGTGCCGTCTCACCGCCGCGCGCGAGGGCGACGGTGATGAAGACGTAGACGACGGCGGCCAGCGCGGAGAGCACGTACGCGAGCGGCGCCTCGTCGAACTGCGTGCTGAGCTGGTAGACCGCCCGCGAGGTGGCACCGACCGCGAAGACGCCGTAGAGCGTGAGGATCAGCCGCCCCGGCCCGCTGGACAGTCCGGCGTGCCCGCTCCCGCGCGGCTCCCCGGCCGCCCGCCGCTGCTCAGCCACCGGAGCCCGCCCAGATGTCGTGCAGCCGCACCTGGAGCACGGCCAGGACGAAACCCCCGACGGCCACCGTCGCCGAGCCCCAGCGGCTGCGCTCCGACAGCGACAGCAGGCCGGTGGCGGGGACGGCGAAGCCCGCGGCGAGCAGATAGGCGACGAAGACCGCCGTGCCCTCGTCCGCCTTCTCGCCGCGGCCGAGCTGCACCAGGCCGACGACGACCTGGGCCAGCGCGAGGACGGTCACCACGGCCATGCCGGCGAAGTGCCAGTCCTTCGTGGGCTCATCCTTGACCGCGGCGTACCCGCACCAGCCCGCGAGTGCGAGCGCGGCAACCGCGACCGCGATCGTCAAGGGGAGGAACATGACTCGACCTTACTGCGTCGTCCCGGGCCCGCAGAGCCGGGTCCCGGCACGGTCCGTACGCTTCCGGCCACGCCCCCGCCGCCGTGGCGTTGGCCACAGCGCCGCCCCCTCCCCGCCCCTTCCGCTTCCCCGCCCGGCACCGTATCCGCGCAGGTCACAGGGGTGTACGGGGGTGTGGGCGGCACTCCGCACCGGGCTGTCCGCAATGCGGACAACCGTCCCGGTCCGTGGCGCCCGTCTGTTTTACTGATCCGCATGACCACGACGAGCAGCCGCACCTGTGCGACCGAGGCGAGCAGCATGACGCCCGGTGCTCGTTGTATGTGTCGAATGCACCGCTGAGGGCCCCCGCCACGAGACTCGCGCCCCGAAGCGAGTCCGCGGGCCGCTCCGCCGCCGTGCCCCGCACGGCCGCGCCCCGAGCCGAGCCCGTGGGTCCCGAGGCCGCGCCGCGCCCCCGTGCGTGCCGCCGCCCGGAGCCACCCCCGAGACCCGAGTAGCGCGCCCCGCCGTGGGCGCGCCGTGCCCGCCCGCGCCCGCGGCCGGGCACCCGAGAGCGATGGAACCCACGTGATCACAGTCAAGGACCTGAAGAAGGTCTACCGCTCCCGCGGCCGCGAGACCGCCGCGCTCGACGGCATCGACCTGCGCGTACGCGAGGGCGAGGTCTTCGGCGTCGTCGGCCGCAGCGGCGCCGGCAAGTCCACCCTCATCCGCTGCATCAACCTCCTGGAGCGCCCCGACTCCGGCACCGTCACGGTCGCGGGCCAGGACCTCACGGCCCTCTCCGGCCGCGAGCTGCGCGCCGCCCGTACCCGTATCGGCATGATCTTCCAGCACTTCAACCTGCTGAGTGCCCGCACCGTGCAGGACAACGTCGAACTGCCGCTGGAGATCCTCGGCCTGTCAGGGCAGGAGCGGGCCCGCAAGGCGCTCGACCTCCTCGACCTCGTCGGCCTCGCCGACCGCGCCACGGCGTACCCCGCGCAGTTGTCCGGCGGCCAGAAGCAGCGCGTCGGCATCGCCCGCGCGCTCGCCGGCGACCCGCAGGTACTCCTCTCCGACGAGGCCACCTCCGCGCTCGACCCCGAGACCACCCGCTCCGTCCTGGAGCTGCTGCACGAACTCAACCGCGAACTCGGCCTGACCGTCCTGCTCATCACCCACGAGATGGACGTCGTCAAGGCCGTCTGCGACTCCGCCGCGCTGATGCGCTCCGGCCGCATCACCGAGTCCGGCACCCTCGACGAGCTGCTGGCCACCCCCGGCTCCGAGATCGCCGCCCAGCTCTTCCCCGTCGGCGGCGAGGCGTACGGCACCGGGAGCACCATCGTGGACATCACCTTCCACGGCGACACTGCGAGCCGCCCGGTGATCTCCCACCTGTCCCGCACCTACAACCTCGACGTGTCGATCCTCGGCGCCGCCATGGACACCGTCGGCGGCCGGCAGGTCGGCCGGATGCGCATCGAGCTGCCAGGTCCGTACGAGTCGAACGTCGTCCCCCTGGGCTTCCTGCGCGAGCAGGGCCTGCAGATCGACCCGGTCGGCGTCGACGCCGCCGACCTGCCCGCCCTGGAGAGTGCCAAGTGAGCTGGACCGAGATACGCCCCGAGTTGCTGACCGGGCTCTGGGAGACGCTGGCCATGGTCGGCTGGGCGGCGCTCGTCGCCGTCGTCGTCGGCACCCCGCTGGGCGTGCTGCTGGTCCTCACCGACCGCGGCCGGCCGCTGCAGAACGTCCTCGTCAACCGGGTCATCGGGCTCGTCGTGAACGTCGGCCGCTCGCTGCCGTTCATCATCCTGCTGCTGGCGCTGACCGCGTTCACCCGCGCGCTGGTCGGCACGTCCATCGGGCTTAAGGGCGCGATCGTGCCCCTGGCGATCAGCGCCATCCCGTTCTTCGCCCGGCTGGTGGAGACGGCGGTACGGGAGGTCGACGCCGGGCTCGCCGAGGCGGTGCAGTCGATGGGCGGCAGCACCTGGACCGTGGTCGTCAAGGCGCTGCTGCCGCAGGCGCTGCCGTCCCTGGTCGCGGGCCTGACCACCACCGTCATCGCCCTCGTCGGCTACTCCGCCATGGCCGGCGCCGTCGGCGGCGGCGGCCTCGGCGACGTCGCCATCCGCTACGGCTACCAGCGCTACGAGGGCGACGTCATGCTCGTCACCGTCGTGCTGCTCGTCGTCCTCGTCAACGCCGTCCAGTTGATCGGCGACTTCTTCGTCCGCAGCCTCGGCGACCGCAGCACCCGCAGCGCCGCCTACCTGCGCATCTCCCGCCCCGCACGGGCCGGGGTGACCGCGGTCGCCGGCGTCGCGCTCGTCGGCTCGC
The DNA here is from genome assembly GCF_002847285.1 of Streptomyces sp. CMB-StM0423. Lineage (NCBI taxonomy): Bacteria > Bacillati > Actinomycetota > Actinomycetes > Kitasatosporales > Streptomycetaceae > Streptomyces > Streptomyces sp. CMB-StM0423. Next base: position 7,079,177 of record NZ_CP025407.1, read on the forward strand.
TCACCGTGGGCACCGTCAACCTCACCTCCGAAGGCGGCGGCGGCGCGAACACCGTCACCGTGGCCGCGACCCCCGCGCCGCACGGCGAGATCCTGACCTTCGTCAAGGACAACCTCGCCGCGGACGCCGGGATCGACCTGCGCATCCGCGAGTTCACCGACTATGTCAAGCCCAACGAGGCCGTCGCCAACGGCGAGGTCGACGCCAACTTCTTCCAGCACACCCCGTTCCTGGACGACTACAACGACAAGAACGGCACCGACATCGTCCCGACCGTCGGCGTGCTGGTCGAACCGCTCGGCCTCTACTCCGAGGAGGCGGACGACGTCTCGGGCATCGGCAGCGGCGACACCGTCGCCGTACCGAACGACACCACCAACATGGGCCGCGCCCTCCACCTCCTCGACGCCGAAGGTCTCGTCGAGCTGAAGGACGGCACCGGACTCAACGCCACCCTCGCCGACATCGCCGACGACCGCGGCCTGGACATCCGGGAGCTCGAAGCGGCCCAGACGCCGCGGGCGCTCCAGGACGTCGACGCAGCCGTGATCAACGGCAACTACGCCATCGACTCCGGCCTCGACCCCCGCTCCGACGCCATCGCGCTGGAGCAGGCCGAGGGCAACCCGTACGTCAACATCCTCGCCGTGCAGGCGGACGACGCGGACGACCCGGAGATCGAGAAGCTCGGCGAGCTGCTCAACTCCCCGGAAACCAAGGCGTTCATGGAGAAGGAGTTCCCCTCGTCCGTACCGGTGTTCGGTCCCGTGGGCTGAGCCGTGGCATATCCGCCGCCGGATGCTGCATGCTGTCCGAGTCAGCTCGTCATCGGTCCACGCACTCGGAGAAGCGCATGTCATCCACCTTCCCGGACGTCTCCCTCAGCACGGACCGGCTGGTGCTCCGCCCGTTCGACGAGGAGGACGTGCCGGCGCTGACGGAGATGATGAACGACGAGGCCGTCACCGCGTGGACGCAGGCGCCGCACCCGTACACCCGGGACGACGCCTGCGACTGGGTGACGCGCGTAGCCCCGGCCGAGCGCACCGGCGGCCGGGGCATCGTCTTCGCGGTCTCGGAGTTCCTGACCCAGCGGCTCGTCGGCGTCGTCCACCTGAGACGGACCGACTGGCGCACGCTGGCCGCGGAGGTCTCGTACGTCGTCGCCCCCTGGGCGCGCGGCGAGGGGTACGCCGCGGAGTCGGTGCTCGCCGTCGCGCGCTGGCTCTTCGACGTGCAGAAGTTCGAGCGCCTGGAGCTGCGCACCGCCGCGGACAACACCGCGGCTCAGCAGGTCGCGCAGAAGCTCGGCGGCATCAGCGAGGGCGTCCTGCGCAACGCCTGGATAGCGCGCACCCGCACCGAGGACGGCGGCTGGACGGACATCCGCACCGACCTCATCGTCTGGAGCCTGCTGCCGGAAGACCTGGATCCGGACGGCGGGAGTAGTGTGCTCTGACGCTCCCTTCCTCCGGCCCCGACCTCCGACGCGCCTGCGCGTGGACGGCACGTACGCTACGGGCGTGCCCTTCGCGGGGCCGGGAGCGGGCGCCGGCGGGCCGGCGCACCCCCCAGTCGACGACCAGGAGAAGAGTGAGCGATGGCGGACCGGGTCACCGTGATCGGGTGGGACGGTTCACCGCTGACCGAGGCGGCGCTCGGCGCGCTCGGCGCGGCCAGCCTCGTGGCCGGGGCGGCGCACCACCTCGCCCTGCCCGAGGTGCCGCCGGGCGCCGAGCGGATCCGGCTGGGCAGCGTGGGCCTCGCGGCCCGCAGGATCGCCCGGCACCGCGGCACGGCGGTGGTCATCGCCGACGGCGACCCGGGCTTCTTCGGCGTCGTACGCACCCTGCGCGCCCCTGAACACGGCCTGGAGGTCGAGGTGCTGCCGGCGGTCTCGTCCGTCGCCGCCGCCTTCGCCCGGGCCGGGATGCCGTGGGACGACGCGCGGGTCGTCGTCGCGCACGAGCGCAACCTGCGCCGGGCCGTGAACGTCTGCCGGGCGCACCCCAAGGTCGCCGTCCTCACCTCGCCGGGCGCGGGCCCCGCCGAACTCGCCCTGCTGCTGCGGGACGTCCACCGGACGTTCGTCATCTGCGAGGAACTGGGCGGGGCGCACGAGCGTGTGACGGTGCTCACGTCCGACAAGGTGGCCGAGCACGTGTGGCGCGACCCGAACGTGACGCTCGTCATCGGCGGCGGCATCGGGGCGGGCACCGGGCCGACGAGTGCGGGGGGCGCCGCCGCGCCCGGCGGCTGGCTCGCCGGCCACGACGCGGGCTACCCGCCCCCGGTGCGCGGCTGGAGCCTGGCACCCGCGGAGTACGGCGCCGCGCCCGACGAGGGCGAGGCGCCGCAACTGCGCGCGGTCCAACTCGCCCGGCTCGGGCCCCGGCAGGGCGACCTGGTGTGGGACATCGGCGCCGGCAGCGGCGCGGCCGCGGTCGAGGCCGCCCGCTTCGGCGCCGCGGTCATCGCCGTTGACCGCGACCCGGACGCCTGCGCCCGCGCGTCTGCCGCGGCCCGCCGCTTCGGGGTGCTGCTGCAGACCGTCCACGGCACTGCCCCCGGCGTGCTCAACGACCTGCCGGAGCCGGACGTCGTGCGGGTCGGGGGCGGCGGCGCGGCGGTCGTCGCGGAGTGCGCGGCCCGGCGGCCGGAGCGGATCGTCGCCCACGCCCGTACCCGGGACGGCGCGGAGGAGGTCGTGCGGGCCCTCGCGGACGCCGGTTACGCCGTGGAGTGCTCGCTGCTGCAATCGGTCGACCTGGACCCGCAGACCCCCGCGGACGCGGGTTCCGGCGCCGGGTGGCGGGAGCGGGAGCGCACGGTCGTGTTCCTGATCGCGGGCAGCCGCGCGGGCTGAGCCGCGGGTGCGCCACGGGGTGCGCGCGTGCGCGCGACGCGCTCCGGGCGCGCGGGAGGCGTGCGCCGGGTGCTCCCCGCGGTGCACCGGACGGCACCCGCGGGGCTCGACCCCAGCCGGACTCGCGTGCGGATTACGGGTAGGCTGGCCGACTGTTGTGCCGTGACCACGGGGGTACCTCCCACGCCCTCAGGGCGTAGGGGGAGTTCGGGCAGCGTGGCCGAATGCCGGTAATGTCCGGGGGTCTTGTCGCAGTTGTCGGGAACGTAAACCCCGCGGGTGGTCGTGCCGCCGGGCGGGGTGTGCTCGTTCTAGCTATGGGCGGCCGGTCTGTCCCGCGGGGGGCTGCTGCCGGACGGACGGTCGGAGAAGGAGCTGGAGCGATGGGCGAGGGGTACGGACGCATGACTGACACCGGCAAGCTCCCGGAGGGGCACCAGCCGGAGCCGGACGACGCCGCCGGAGGCCACCACCCCGCCCCCGCCGCGACCCCCGACACCGCCCCGGCGGCCGAGGGCGCGGCGGACGACGACGACTTCCTGTTCCTGCCCGGCGCGCAGGGCGCCTGGACGGACCCGGGGGTCCCGGCCCCCGCCGGCGCGCACAGCGCGCCCGCGGCGGGCGGCGCGGAGCCGGCCACGGGCGCGCAGCGGCGCCCGCTGCACATGGGCCCGCCGGTGCCGGAGCCGGCCGGGGGAGTGGTGCGCTCGCTCGCGGACCGCGGTCCGGCGAGCGGTTCGGTGGACACCCGGGAGGCGGTCGCCGCCGCGGACGCGGCGAACGCGACGGGTAACGCGGCCGGTACGGGCGCCGGTTCGCCGGCGCAGGGCACGGGCGGGACGCCGCAGCCGGCCGCGGCCGCGGCGGCGGACCCCGTGCAGGCCGAACAGGCGAACGGGACCGAACAGGCCGAACAGAACACTGCGGCGGAACCGGGCATCGCCGCGGGCGCCGAGCCGGGTGCGCCCGCCGGACCGGCAGCGGCCCAGGGTGCCGTGGCGGACCAGGGTGCTCCGGCACCGGGTGGCACGGGCCAGGAGACAACGGCCGTTGGGCAGCATTCCGTAGACCAGGCTGCCGGGCAGGGCGGGAGCGCGCCGGACGGGCTCGCCCCCGACCGGGCCGCGGCCGCACCGGGGCAGTCGGTGCCGACCGCGGCGGGTTCCGTACCGCCGCAGGTGGCGGGGGCGGGCGGGCAGGCGCCGCAGCCTCCGGTACGTACGCCGGGGCCGCCGACGGTCGGCCCGGAGTACCTGGACGTCACCCGGGTCGGCGCAACTCACCTGCCGGGCCCGCAGCTCGGCGAGATCCCGCCCGCACCGGCGGGCTGGACGACGGTGTCGCAGGCGAACGGCGAGACGCTCGCCCAGGCCCAGCCCCGGGAGGTCGGCGGCGAAGTCCCGGCCCTCGGCGCGGAGTCAGCCCCCGCGCCCGACGGTGCTACGGCGGCCGCTCCGTCCGGCGCGACGCCCGCGCAGAACGCGCCGGCCGCGAACGGTGAACCGGCCGCGGCGGCGCAGACCGCGGGCGGGGCGCCCGCACCGGCCCCGGTGGACGCGGCGCAGGCCGCCGTCCGCAGGGCGGCGGCCTCCGCGGGCGCGTCGCTCGGCCGCGGCATCTCCGCCAACGGCGCTGCCGCGAACGGCCCCGACGGTGCCACCGGGGCGCAGCCCGCGGACGCGGACGCGACCCACGTGCGGCAGCCCGTCAACGGCACGGCGGCGCAGCCCGCGGAGGCGGCTGCCGCCGCGGCGCAGGCGAACCAGCCGGCCCCGGACGGGCAGCCCGACGCGGCGGTGGCGACCGGGGGTGACCCGCGGACCGAAGGCGGTGAACCCGCGGCCGATGCCGCCGGGCCCGCCGACGGGGCCGCAGGCCAGACGCCGGGCGGTCACGCCGCGGACGGGTCGGCGGTGCCCGCCGGCACTGCCGCGTCGAGCGAGCGGGACGGTTCCGCCGAGGGGCAGTCGCGGGCCGGCGGCTCCGCGGGTGCGCCCGCGGTGCCCGCCGGGAAGAACGGCCAACCGGCCACCGGTACCGCCGGGTCGGGCGGGCCGGAGGCCATCGCCGCGGCCCAGACGCCGGGCGGTCACGCCGTGAACGGGTCCGCGCCGCACGCCGTACCGGGCGGTGGGCCCGCCGTCTCCGCAGCGGGCGGCCCCGAGGGCTCCGCTACGCGCCAGGCGCAGCCCGCGCAACCCGCGAACGGGACCGTGCCGCACGCCGTCCCCGCAGTCGAGTCCGGCAACGGTGCCGCGGCACAGCCCGGCGCCGCCGCCTCGGACGGACCCGGGACCGCGCCGCGGACCGGCGACAACTCGCAGGTGCCGACCGGCGGTCAGGACGACTCCGCCACCGGGGGCCGGCCCGCGGACGGGGTGGTCCTCCACGCCGTACCCGGCAACGACACCGCGGCCCAGGCCGCGGACGGCGGCGCGGTCCGTACCGCCGAGCAGGCCACCGCGGACCAGCCGGCCGCCGCCGCGCAGGCGAACGCCCAGACCGGCGGCAACTCCGCCGCCCCGCAGGATCGTCAGGGCGACGCCGCCGCGCAGCAGCCCGCGGACGGGGCGGCCGTGCTCCACGCCGTGGTCAACGGGCAGCCCGTCAACGGTGCCAAGGCGCGGGCGGCGAACGGCCAGGCGGTGCCCGGTGGGCAGCCCGCCGTCCCCGCCGCGCGGACGGCGAGCGACGAAGCCGCCCCGGCCGCCGTGCACGCCGCGGCCGGTGGGCGGCGCGGCGTTTCCCTGGGGGTTCAGAACGGCGCACAGGCAGCCCCCTCCGGCGCCGCCGGGGAAGGCACGGCCGAGTCCACGTCCGAGGCCCGGCCCGCGGGCGACGGCGCGCAGCGCACCGCTGCCCCCGTGACCCAGATCCGCGGCCGGCGGCGGCGCGGCACCGCCGTGAGCGCGCCGGTCGCCGCTGCGCCCGCGGCCGGCGACGCGCAGGCGGCCGCGGACAACGCGGCGGCGCCCGGCGCCTCCGTTCCGGCGCAGGCCGCCCCGCCCCAACCCGCGCCCGCGGACGAGGCGTCGGCCACCCCGACGCCCGCCGCCGACGCCGCACCCGCGGCCGACGTACCGGCTGCCGCCGCCGCTTCCGTTCCGGAAGCACCCGACGCGCCCGCACCCGACGCGCCCGCACCCGACGCGCCCGCACCCGACGCGCCCGCGGCCGACGCGCCCGCCGCTCCCGCGGACGAGCCCGCTGCCCCCGGCTTCGCCGACGCCGAGCGGGCCGCCGTCCACCGCGTCATGCGCGAACGCCGCGACATCCGCAACGGCTTCCGCTCCGACCCCGTACCCCACGAGGTGCTGCTCCGCGTCCTGGAGGCCGCCCACACCGCCCCCAGCGTCGGCCACTCCCAGCCCTGGGACTTCGTCGTCATCCGCTCCGAGGCGACCCGGCACCGGATGCACGAGCTGGCCGCCCGACAGCGCGAGGCGTACGCGAAGAGCCTGCCCAAGGGCCGCGCGAAGCAGTTCAAGGAGCTGAAGGTCGAGGCCATCCGGGACACCCCGGTGAACATCGTCGTCACCGCCGACCCCACCCGCGGCGGCCGGCACACCCTCGGCCGGCACACCCAGCCGCAGATGGCCCCGTACTCCTCCGCGCTCGCCGTCGAGAACCTCTGGCTCGCCGCCCGCGCCGAGGGCCTCGGCGTCGGCTGGGTCAGCTTCTTCGACGAGCGCGAGCTGGTCCGCGAGCTGGACCTGCCGGAGCACCTGGACGTCGTGGCGTACCTCTGCATCGGCTACGTCGACGAGTTCCCCGACGAGCCGGAGCTGGTGCAGGCCGGCTGGTCCAAGCGCCGCCCGCTGTCCTGGGTCGTCCACGAGGAGAGCTACGGCCGCCGCGCGCTGCCCGGCGCCGACCCGCACGACCTGCTCGCCGAGACGCTGCAGGGCATCCGCCCGCTGGACGCCAAGGCGCTCGGCGAGGCGTGGGAGCGGCAGAAGCGGATGACGAAGCCGGTCGGCTCGCTCGGCATGCTGGAGATCATCTCGGCGCAGCTCTGCGGACTGTCCCGCAAGTGCCCGCCGCCGGTGCCGGAGCCCGCGGCCGTCGCGGTCTTCGCCGGCGACCACGGCGTGCACGCGCAGGGCGTCACGCCCTGGCCGCAGGAGGTCACCGGGCAGATGGTCGCCAACTTCCTCGGCGGCGGCGCCGTCTGCAACGCCTTCGCCACCCAGGTCGGCGCCGAGGTGTGCGTCGTGGACGCCGGGGTGGCGGCGGAACTGCCCGCCACCGCGGGCCTCGTACCGCGCAAGGTGCGCAAGGGGACCGCGGACATGACCGCGGGCCCCGCGATGACCCGCGAGGAGGCGCTGCGCGCCGTCGAGGTCGGCATCGAGACCGCCCGGGACCTGGTCGCGGCGGGCAACAAGGCGCTGCTGACCGGCGAGATGGGCATCGCGAACACGACCGCGTCCGCCGCGATCATCGCCGTCTTCACCGACTCCGAGCCCGCCGACGTGACCGGCCGCGGCACCGGCATCGACGACGACACGTACGACCGCAAGGTCGACGCCGTCCGCCGCGCCATCGAGGTCAACCGCCCCGACCCGTCCGACCCGATCGGCGTGCTGGCCGCGGTCGGCGGCCTGGAGCACGCCGCGCTCGTCGGCTACATCCTCGCCGGGGCCTCGCTGCGCACGCCCGTCGTCCTGGACGGGGTGAGCGCGGGAGCGGCGGCGCTGGTCGCCCGCGCGGTGGCGCCGGAGGCGCTGGCCGCGTGCATCGCGGGCCACCGCAGCCCGGAGCCGGGGCACACGGCGGCGCTGACGAAGCTGGGGCTGCGCCCGCTGATCGACCTCGACCTGCGCCTCGGCGAGGGCACCGGCGCGCTGCTGGCGCTGCCGCTGGTGCAGAGCGCGGCGCGGGCGATGCACGAGGTGGCGACGTTCGACGCGGCGGGCGTGACGGAGAAGGGCTGAACCCGCCGCACCGGGGCGTCCGCACGGGCGCCTCGGCGTGCGGCACCCGCCGTCCAGCGCCGGGGCGGCTTTCCGGGTACGTCGCGGGCGCGCGCCGGGGCCGTAGCGCAGGCGTCCGCCGCGGCGGGGTGTCCGCGGAGGCCCTAGGGTTGGCGTCGCGGCCCCGCGCGCCGCGCCCGTCCCGACCGCAGTCCGCGAAGAACCGCCGCTCCAGCGCCGCAGCGGCCGGCACACCGTACGAGGAGCCGCTCCGCCATGTCCCGTCCCCCCGCCCGCCCCGCCCCCGGTTCCGACGCGTTCGCGTACCCCGTCGGACTGCGCCTCGCGGGCCGGCGCGTCGTCGTCCTCGGCGGCGGCCAGGTCGCCCAGCGCCGGCTGCCCGCGCTGCTCGCGGCCGGCGCCCGGGTCACGCTCGTCTCGCCGTCCGCCACCCCTTCCGTGGAGGCGATGGCCGACGCCGGGGAGCTGACATGGGAGCGGCGGCCGTACGCGGAGGGGGATCTGGAGGGCGCCTGGTATGCGGTCGTGGCCACCCGCGACCCCGCCGCCAACGCCGCCGCCTCCGCCGAGGCCGAGCGCCGCCGCGTCTGGTGCGTACGCAGCGACGACGCCTCCGCCGCCACCGCCTGGACCCCGGCCACCGGGCGCAGCGAGGGCGTCACCGTCGCCGTGCTCACCGGCAGCGACCCGCGCCGCTCCGCCGCCGTCCGCGACGCCGTCGTGGAGGGCCTGCGCGACGGCACTCTCAGCGCCCCCCACCACCGCACCCGCACCCCGGGCGTCGCCCTCGTCGGCGGCGGTCCCGGCGACCCGGACCTCATCACCGTCCGCGGCCGCCGGCTGCTCGCCGAGGCCGACGTCGTCATCGCCGACCGGCTCGGCCCCCGCGACCTCCTGGACGAACTGCCGCCGCACGTCGAGGTCATCGACGCCGCGAAGATCCCGTACGGCCGGGCCATGGCCCAGCAGGCGATCAACGACGCGCTGATCCGGCACGCCAGGGCGGGCAAGGCCGTCGTCCGGCTCAAGGGCGGCGACCCGTTCGTCTTCGGCCGCGGCATGGAGGAGGCGGAGGCGCTGGCGCGGGCGGGCGTGGCCTGCACCGTGGTGCCGGGCGTCACCAGCGCGATCGGCGTCCCCGCGGTCGCCGGGATCCCGGTGACGCACCGCGGGGTGGCACACGAGTTCACCGTCGTCAGCGGCCATGTCGCGCCGGACGACGAGCGCTCGCTCGTGGACTGGCCGGCGCTCGCCCGGCTGCGCGGCACGCTGGTCCTGCTGATGGCCGTGGAGCGGATCGGGGCCATCGCGGAGACGCTCGTACGCGAGGGGCGGGACCCCGCGACGCCGGTGGCGATCGTGCAGGAGGGCACGACGTCCGCGCAGCGGCGGGTGGACGCGACGCTCGCCACGGCCGCCGCGGCGGTGGAGCGGGAAGGGGTGCGGCCGCCGGCGGTGATCGTCGTCGGCGAGGTGGCCGCCAGGTCTCCCGGCTGACGGAGGGGCGGGCGGCGCGGGCGACGCACGTCACGTACCCCGGCGTCGGAATCCGGCCCGCGGCACGGCAGGATCGTTCCGTGGCAGAACTCCTCACCGTCGACGACCCCGCCGACCCGCGGCTGTCCGACTACGCGAGCCTCACCGACGTCGAGCTGCGCCGCCGCCGCGAGCCGGCGGAGGGGCTGTTCATCGCCGAGGGCGAGAAGGTCATCCGGCGCGCGATCGAGACCGGCTACGAGACGCGCTCCATGATGCTCTCCGCGAAGTGGGTCGACGCGATGCGGGACGTCATCGACGCGCTGCCGGCCCCGGTGTACGTCGTCGACCCCGGGCTGGCCGAGCAGGTCACCGGCTACCACGTGCACCGCGGGGCGCTCGCCGCCATGCACCGCAAGCCGCTGCCCGCCGCCGCCGCGCTGCTGGCCCGCGCCCGCCGCGTCGCGGTGCTGGAGACCGTCAACGACCACACCAACGTCGGCGCCGTCTTCCGCAGCGCCGCCGCCCTCGGCATGGACGCCGTGCTGCTCTCGCCCGACTGCGCGGACCCGCTGTACCGGCGGTCGGTGAAGGTCTCCATGGGCGCCGTCTTCCACGTCCCGTACGCGCGGCTGGCCTCCTGGCCGCGCGACCTGGAGACGGTCCGCGAGGCGGGCTTCACGCTCGTCGCCCTCACCCCGGACCCGCGGGCGGTGCCGATCACCGAGGCGGCGCCGGGGCGGCTGCCGCGGGCCGCGCTGATGCTGGGCACGGAGGGCGCGGGGTTGTCGGCGCGGGCGCTGCGGGCGGCGGACCGGTGGGTACGCATCCCGATGTCGAACGGCGTCGACTCGCTCAACGTCGGCGCCGCCGCGGCGGTCGCGTTCTACGCCGTGGCGACGGCCCCCGCCGGGAACTGAACCCGGCCCGGACCCGGCCCCCGCGGGGCCGTGGCCGAAAACCGCCGCGGGGCCGCCGCGGGCGCGGTGGATCACCCCGGGGCGGCGCGCCCCGAGTGATCCACTGGTTGTACTAGAGCGGGCCCTGGCAGCCCTGGGCCGCCGCGATACCGAGCGCGACCAGCAGCGTCACCGTCACGAACACGATCAGCCGCTGCCGCATCAGCCGCGCCCGGTCCGGCGCGGGCCTCCGCTGCGGCGCGGGCTTGCGCGGCGCCGACGCGGCACCCTCGCGCGGCCCGCTCCGCGACCCCTGCGTACGCTGCTCCGCCGGCCGGCCGCGGTCCGCGCCCTGCCGGCCGCGCTCCGAAGCCGGTGCCTGCTTGCGCGGCGCACCGACGCCGCCCGTGCGCTGCCCCGGCCGCTGTGCCGCCCCGGGCCGCTGCGCGGGTCCCGGCCGCTGCGGCGCACCCGGCCGGCCGGCGCCGTGCGGTCCCGGGCGCTGCGCGGCGCCCGTACCGGGACCCGGACGGCCCGCGCCCGTCGCCCCCGGCGGCCGGTGCGCGGCCGTCGGACCCGGGGTGGCACGCTCCGCGGCGGTCCTGCGCGGCGGGGCCGTCTCCGGCCCCGCGCCGTGCGCCTCGCGGGCCGCGATCTCCTTCAGCCGCAGCGACAACTGGAGCGTCGAGGGACGGTCGTCCGGGGTCTTCGCCAGACACGTGCGCAGCAGCGGCGCCAGCGCGTCCGGCACCCCGTCGAGCAGCGGCTCCTCGTGCACCACCCGGTACAGCATCACCTCGGAACTGCCCTGCCCGAACGGCGAGTCGCCCGTCGTCGCGTACGCGAGCGTGGCGCCCAGCGAGAACACGTCGCTCGCCGGCGTCACCGGCTGTCCGCGCACCTGCTCGGGCGCCAGGAACCCGGGCGAGCCGACCGCCGTGCCGACGTGCGTCAGCGTGGAGGCCCCGGTCGCCCAGGCGATGCCGAAGTCGATGATCCGCGGGCCCTTGGGGGAGAGCAGGATGTTCGACGGCTTCAGGTCACGGTGCACCACGCCCGCCTCGTGCACGGCGACCAGGCCCTCGGAGAGCGCCGCGCCGATCGCCGCGACCCGCGCCGCGATCAGCGGCCCCTCGTCGCCGACCTTGTCGTGCAGGGACGGCCCCGGTACGTACTGCGTCGCGAACCACGGCCGGTCCGCGTCCAGATCGGCCGCCACCAGCCGCGCCGTACAGCCGCCGCGGATCCGCCGGGCGGCGGAGACCTCGCGGGCGAACCGCGACCGGAACTCCTGATCCTCCGCCAGATCCGGCCGGATCACCTTGAGCGCGACCCGCTGGCCGCGCCGGTCGGAGCCCAGGTAGACCACGCCCATGCCGCCCGCGCCGAGCCGCCGGTGGATCCGGAACGAGCCGACGACACGCGGATCCTCCCGGCGGAGCCGCATCATCGCCATGCCGTAACCATCCCCGCTGCCCGGTCTGTCTGCCGTGCACAGCTTACGGACTTGACCGCCGCTCGCGCTGGCAGGGCGCCGTGCGGCGGGCCGAATTGTCAGTCCCAGGTGGGATCCTGGAGGTATGGCCGGGCCCAAGTGCGGCCCCTACGAAGGGGGATGCGGGACAGGTGAAGGGCGATCGAGTGGAGATAGTCGTGGACGCCGGGGACACGACGCGGACGTACCAGGTGGTGGCCTCGCGCGCCGGCCGGAGGGTCGAGACGTCGGTGCGCCGGGGCGTGGTCGAGGTGAGCGAGGTGACGCGCAGCGGCTCGGTGGTGCGCACGGCGCGGTTCATGGCCACCAGGGTGCTCGCCCTGGTGGAGCATCCCGTGCCGCGTACGGACGGCGAGGTCCCTCTCGGGGAAGACCCTGGGACGTAGTACGCGGTCTCCACCCATGGGAGTAGCGACTTCGCGCCGCAGTCATCCTCCGGGAGGCCAGGCAATCGATACGCGGGCATGACGACCCGTGCCGATCATTTCCCTAATGTTGTCGTCAAGCGGCGGGCGCAGCACTCGTCCCCCGAGGTCGGACGCCCGCCGCCCCAACACAGGAGTGGCAGCCATGGAGAGAACAGCGGAGCACACCGCACGGCCCAAGGCCGTCGCAGGGGCGCTCGCCGCGTTCGGCGCACAGCCGTCGGAGCGCAGGCACCCGCTGGTCGCTCTCGCGATGGTGCTGCCCCTGGCGATCGTGCTCACCGTCCTCTTCGGCGGGTGGGAAGCGGTCATCACACATGCGTCGTCCGTGGCCGGAATGATGGGGCACTAGCCCCGTCAGGCCCGGGAGAGCGGCCCGGGCCGGGGACAGCCGGCTCAGCCCCGTGGGGACGGGGGTGCGGCGGACGGACGTGTACGCCCGGGCGTCTGGGGAGACGCCCGGGCTACGCGTTTTCCGGGGACGTACGCGACGGGGCCCGCCTGCGGCGCAGCCCGCGGTCGGGCACCTCGCCGCCGCGGTCGCCGGTACCGGTTCTGTCACGTTCATGCAGGCCGTCGCCGTACGGGGCCTAGGATGTGGCGGTGCGCGCACGACTCGTCGACCGGCTGGCGGAGCTGAGCCGGGGGGCCGGCGAGCCCGCGGTGATCGTCGACCGCGCGGACGTGACCGTCCTACGCAGCGGCGGCACCGTACTCAAGGCGCACGCCCCGCGGCTCGACCCCGCCGCCCTCGCCGTCCGGCTGCGGGTGGCGGCCCACCCGCTGCTCGCGGGCATCCTGCTGGCGCCGCTCGGCGGGCTGGTAGGACCCGTCGACGGCCGGTACGTGAGCCGCTGGCCGTACGGGGTCACGGTGGCGCCCGGCGCCCCGGAGGCCGCGCCGTGGCGGGAGGCGGGGCACCTGATCGCCCGGCTGCACGCGGTACCGGCGGACCGGCTGCCGGGCCCCCTGCCGCCGATGTCGGGACCGGCGAACGCGGCCCGCGCCACAGCGGCCCTGCGCGCGACGCTGACCACCCCCGCCCCCCGCACACCCGCGGACTCCGGCCCGCCACGGGACCGTGCCCGGGCGACCGCGCCGCCACCGCCCGCACCGGAGCGCGTCCCCGCGCCGGACCCCGCTCCCGCCGGCCAAGCCGCCGGCCCCCACCCCGCCCTCGCGCCGGACCGTACCGCCGCCGCGGTCGTGCTCCGGGCCTGGGCGCGGCTGCCCGCCTGGGCCCGGGACGACGAGCCCCTCGCCCAGCCCCGCTCGCTCCTCTGCCACGGCGACCTCCACCTCGGCCAACTCGTGCGCCACCCCGCCCCCGACGGCCCCTGGCACCTCATCGACGTCGACGACCTCGGCCTCGGCGAGCCCGCCTGGGACCTCGCCCGCCCCGCCGCCGGCTACGCCACCGGCCTCATCCCCGCCGCCGACTGGGCCGCCTTCCTCGCCGGCTACCGCGCCGCCCGCGGCCCCGCCGTCGCCCCCGGCGACGACCTCTGGCCGCCCGAGGTCGACGTGCCGGCCCGTACCCTCACCGTCCAGCTCGCCGCCCGCGCCCTCGTGGACGCCGCGACGGGCGTAAGGACCCTGGACGACACCGACCACGACCTGCTCGCCGCCTGCGCGCGTATCGCCGCGATGGGGGACGGGACGGAGCCGGGCGGCGCATCGTAGGCTGTGCAGCCATGGCCGCCGTCCGTCATCCGTGGCGGCGGAAGAGTTCGAGGAGTTGAGGGCGACCATGCAGTGTCCCAAGTGCCGTGCGCCGATGCAGACGTACAACCGCAATGGCGTGCAGATCGAGCAGTGCAGCGGGTGCCGGGGGATCTTCCTCGACTACGGCGAGCTGGAGACCCTGACCCGGCTCGAGGCCCAGTGGGCACAGCAGGCCCCGCCGCCCCCGCCGCCGCCCGCCCAGGGCGGCTACCCGCAGCAGGCCCCGGGCTGGGGCGGTGGCCACCACGGCGGCGGCCACGGTCACTACGGCCACCGTAAGGGCGGCTTCTCCCGCATGCTGTTCTCGTCCTGACCCACGGTCTGACCGCGGCCGTACGGCCCCCGCCCGCAGGGGCCGTACGCGCGACCACACGGCGAAGGGCCGGAGCTTCCGCTCCGGCCCTTCTGCTGTGCGCGGTACTGGGATTGAACCAGTGACCTCTTCCGTGTCAGGGAAGCGCTCTCCCGCTGAGCTAACCGCGCGGGCTTTCTGCGGCTAGATACTTCCACGCGCCGACCGCCATCGCAAGTCCATGATCATCGCGTTGCCGTACGGCCCGTACCACCCGCCGGCGGGCGGATGGCACGGGCCTGCGGTCACCGGCGAGGGGCCGGTGCCACGGGGGTGCGGTGGTCGCGCGCGGACCCGCCGTCGGTCTCCCGGGCCGGCGCCGCGGGATCGCCGACGGGCCCTACGCGGTGTGCAGCCTCAGCCCGTAGCGGCCGAGGATCTCGTTGACCGGCTGGTACCAGGTCTCGCCGCCGCCGCTGCAGTTGCCCCAGCCGCCGGACGTGACGCCCTGCGCCTGGTCGCCGCTGATGAACGAGCCGCCCGAGTCGCCGGGTTCCGCGCAGACGCTCGTCTTGGTGAGCTGGTGCACGACGGCGCCGCCGCTGTAGTTGACCGTCTCGTTCTTGGCCAGCAGCGTGCCGCAGTGCCAGCGCGTGGTGGAGCCGGAGCGGCAGATGGAGGCGCCCACCGGGGCCTCCGCGGAGCCGCGGACGAGCTGGTCGGGCACGGTGCCCCAGCCGAGGACCACGGGGACGGTCCACCAGCCGCTGCCGACGCTGACCCAGGCGTAGTCGTTGTCGGGGAAGGACGAGCCCTGGAAGTTGCCGATGTACGAGCGGTCCCAGCCGCTGACTCCCTGGCCCGCGCCGCCGCAGTGGCCCGCGGTGACGAAGCCGCCGTGCACCGAGAAGCCGATGGAGCAGCGGACGTTGCCCGTGTAGTACGGGTCCCCGCCGACGGTGCCGGCGGCGAAGGTGCTCGGCGCCTGGGCGACCGTCCCGACCTCGACGGGGCCGGCGGCGCGGGCACGTTCGAGGAAGGTGCGGACCGCGGCGTCCCCGCGGTGGCCGGAGACGACGTCGACCCGGACGCTGTTGGCGCGCGCGTCCACGCGCCAACTGGCCACCCCGGCGGGGGCGGACAGCGCGTCCAGGCGCTTCATCGCCGCGTCCAGCCGCGCGGCGCTGTGCTCGACGACGCGCACGTCGGCGCCCGTCGCCCGGACCGCGTCCACGCGCTGGGCGCCGGTGACGGCGACGGTGAGCCGGCCGCTGTCCGCGTCGAACCAGGAGCCGGCGTACGCGGCGCCGGCCGCGCGCTCGGCCTTCTTCTCGGTCTCGCCCGCCCGGCGTTCGTCGGCCAGCCGCTCCCGGGCCTCGTCGGCCGTGAGGCCCAGGTCCCGCTGCAGCGCGCGGGCCAGGCCGGGCGAGAGCTCCTGCGCGGAGTCCGCGCCGGCGGCGGGGGCGAGGGCGGCGGCGCCGCCCCAGGTGCTGAGGAGCAGGAGTGCGGACAGGCCGAGCCTTAATCCGAAGGTGCGTCTCACGTTGGTGACCTTTCTGCAGTTCCCTCTGTCGAGTGGGGGTGGAACACAGATGGTTGAGAGCGCTCTCAGTCGGTGCGCTGACACCACAGCACGGGCCCGCATGTTTGTCCAGACCTTTCGCAGGCACGAAAAGCGGCCGCCCGGTCCCGCGGGGGACCCGGGCGGCCGTCGTGCAACCGCCTCCGGACGTACGCCTCTTCGGGCGCGCCGGGCTAGAACTCCTCGACCGTGTGCGGCAGCAGCGGCGTGCGCAGCGCGGCGTCGAGCGCGTCGGTGGCGCCCGCGGTGTGCTCGGTCGCCAGGCCCGCGCGCACGGCGGCGGCGAGGGTGGTGCCGCCGAGGTAGGCGGCGGACAGGTCGCGGATGTCGACGGTCAGGTCCGGCGCCGCGTCGGTGCTCTCGTACGCGGCCGGGGCGCCGGGCGCGACGGTGAGCCGGTACGTGCCCTCGTTGGCCGGCACCGCTCCGTCGGTCACCGCCAGCACGACGTCCGCCGCGGTCGCCCAGGAGCGGCGCCGCAGGGCCGCGCCGACGTCGAGGAGCCGCACCCACAGCGCGGGGAAGGTGCTCGTGACCCGCACCTGGTCGCGGTCGGCGGCGAAGAGCAGCAGCGGGTCGTCGAGCGCGCGGCCCCAGGCGCGTACGGTGCCGGTCAGGTCCAGGGAGGCGAGATAGCGCCACAGGGCGGCGGCCACGGCCGGGGTGTCGGCCTCCAGCTCGTCCAGCCGCACGAGGCCCGAGGTCTCCGGGCGGTCGCTGTCGCCGTCCTTCGTGCGGTAGACGGCGTAGCCGGCGAGGGGCTCACCGAGGGCGACGACGCGCGGCCGGGAGAAGTCCTCGTCGTCCGGGTCCTGTTCGGCCATCCACTCCTTGGCCCACCACTCCTCGCTGCGCTCGGGCCGGCCGGCGCGCGCGGCGCGGGTGCGGTCGTAGTACGGGCCGAGCAGCGCGGGCGCCACGGCCGGGTCGACCAGCCGCAGGGGCCGCTCGTCGGGGGCGATCCGCAGCCGCAGCGGCTCCCGGGAGTCGATCTCGACGGTCGCGCCGTAGGTGCCGGGGCCGAAGCCGAAGCGCCCGTAGATCGCGGTCTCCGAGGCCCACAGCGCCGCCATCGGCCAGCCCTCGGCCGGGCAGCGCGCGAACAGTTCGGCGATCATCCCGGAGAGCACCCCGCGGCGCCGGTGCGTCGGCGCGACGGAGACGAACGTCAGGCTGGGGCAGGGGAGTTCGGCGCCGGGGACGGCCATCGTGAACGGCAGCGCGGCGACCATGCCGACCAGCGTGTCCGCGTCGTACGCGCCGATGCGCAGGCAGCCCGCCAGGAGTTCGTGATGGCGTTTGCGAAGTTCGTCCTCGGGCTTTTCATGGAAGACCAGATAGGCCAGCTCCTGAGCCCGGTCAATGTCACTTTCGGGTATTTCACGGAACACAATGGCAGCACGGTCGTTCATATTCTGACACTATCTGTCATGACCGATCCCTGCACATCGCTTTCGTGCCAGGTCCTGGGCGGGTGCGCCGCCGCCGGGCGCCAATGACGAAGGCGACCCATGCGCGCGGCGGGCGCGGGCATGGGTCGCCGTCGGGTGGTGGACGATACTGGGATTGAACCAGTGACCTCTTCCGTGTCAGGGAAGCGCTCTCCCGCTGAGCTAATCGTCCGAGGTGGAGACGGGATTTGAACCCGTGTAGACGGCTTTGCAGGCCGTTGCCTCGCCTCTCGGCCACTCCACCAGCGAGGGTCCGTGAGACCCCCATCGAGCGGACGACGAGATTCGAACTCGCGACCCTCACCTTGGCAAGGTGATGCTCTACCAACTGAGCTACGTCCGCCGGTCGTGCTCCGCAGGCGCCGGTGAGGCGCTTCCGGTAGTCATGAACCTTAGCGGATTCCGGGGCCAGCTCAAATTCGGTTTCGCGCGGGCGCCCGGACCGCCGCCCGGCCCGCGCCCCGGCCCGCGTCCCGGGCCGCGGACGCGCCCGTACCGGGGCCGCACCCGCCCCGGGCCCGGTGTCCGCCGGCCGCCATAGACTCGCGGCGTGCCCCGCCTCGCCCCGCTCGCCCGCTTCGGCGGTCTCGTCGCCGCCGACCTGCGTGACGTGACCGACGACCCGGCCGCGCTCGACTCCGCGGGCTGGTGGGCCGTCGTCGCCGGGTACGAGGGCCGGACGGTGTGCGCGCGCTTCGGCGACGTACGCCCCGATCCGCACCCGCCCGCCGCCCGGGCGCACCGCTGGCGCGGCCCCGGCGCCGCCCGCTGGACGACCTCCCTCGACCGCGCCGGCTACGTGGCCGGGGTGCACCGGATAAGGGAGCGCATCGCCGCCGGCGACGTCTACCAGGTCAACCTGTGCCGCGTCCTCACCGCCCCGCTCCCCGGACCGGACCCGGACGCCGCCGACGTCGACGCCCTCGCCGCCGTCCTCGCCCGCGGCAACCCCGCCCCGTACGCCGGCGTCGTCCGGCTGCCCGCGCACGGCGTCGAGGTCGCCACCGCCTCGCCCGAGCTGTACCTGCGCCGGGCCGGCCGCACCGTCGAGTCCGGCCCCATCAAGGGCACCGGCCGCACCGCCGCCGACCTGACCGCCAAGGACCGCGCCGAGAACGTCATGATCGTCGACCTCGTCCGCAACGACCTCGGCCGCGTCTGCACCACCGGCTCCGTCACCGTGCCCGCCCTCTGCGCCGTCGAGGAGCACCCCGGCCTCGTCCACCTCGTCTCCACCGTCCGCGGCGAGCCGGCCCCGGGCACCGGCTGGGCGGAGCTGATCGGCGCCACCTTCCCGGCCGGATCCATCACCGGCGCGCCGAAGAGCAGCGCGCTGCGGATCATCGACGAGCTGGAGACCGCCCCGCGCGGCCCGTACTGCGGCGGCGTCGGCTGGGTCGACGCCGACCGCGGCACCGGCGAACTGGCCGTCGGCATCCGCACGTTCTGGATCGACCGGGCCGCGTCCTGCGGCCCCGCGCTGCGCTTCGGCACCGGCGCGGGCATCACCTGGGGCTCCGACCCGGAGCGCGAGTGGCGGGAGACCGAATTGAAGGCAGCCCGGCTGCTCGCGGTAGCGTCGGAAGCGGAAGTCACGAGTGAAGGGACCGTACGCCCATGAAGGTCTGGCTCGACGGCGGGCTGCGCGAGGTGGCCGACGCACGGGTCTCCGTGTTCGACCACGGCATCACCGTGGGGGACGGCGTCTTCGAGACGCTGAAGGCCACCGGCGGCACCGCCTTCGCCCTCACCCGGCACCTGGAGCGGCTGGCCCGCTCCGCCCGCGGCCTCGGCCTGCCCGGGCCCGACCTCGACGAGGTGCGCCGGGCCTGTGCCGAGGTGCTGGCCGCGGAGCCCGTGCCGCACGGCCGGCTGCGCATCACGTACACCGGCGGCGCCGCGCCGCTGTCCTCCCACCGCAGCGACCCGGACGACAGCCGTCCCACCCTGGTCGTCGCCCTCGCCGCCGCCGAGCCGCGGCCGGACGAGACGGACGCCGTCACCGTGCCCTGGACGCGCAACGAGCGCGGGGCCGTCGCGGGGCTGAAGACCACCTCGTACGCGGAGAACGTCGTCGCGCTCGCCCGCGCGCACGACGGCGGCGCCAGCGAAGCGCTCTTCGCCAACACCCGCGACCTGCTCTGCGAGGGCACCGGCTCCAACGTCTTCGTCGTCCTCGGCGGCGAGCTGCACACCCCGCCGCTCGCCTCCGGCTGCCTGGCCGGGATCACCCGGCAGTTGGTGCTGGACTGGACCGGCGCCCGGGAGACGGACCTGCCGTTCTCGGTGCTCGCCGAGGGCAGCGAGGTGGAGGAGGTCTTCCTGACCTCCTCGCTGCGCGACGTCCAGGCCGTACGGCACCTCGACGGCCGCGAACTGCCGGGCGCCCTCGGTCCGGTCACGGCGAAGGCCATGCAGGTGTTCGCGGAGCGGTCGGCGGCGGACGTCGACCCGTAGCAGCACCGGGCCACCGGCAGACTCCGCGCGTCCGAGGAGGAGGGGGAAGCGATGACGACCCATCTGCGCCCGGCCGGAGCCGAGCGGCGTGAGCCGGGCGGCGGCCGTACGCGCGCGTTCGACGTGTGCGTCAACGGCCGCCCGGTCGGCGAGGTCGAGCTGGCCACCGACCCGCGCCTCGGCCCCGCCACCGGGCGGGTGCGCACGCTGCGGATCCAGCAGCCCGAGCGCGGCCGCGGCCGGGGCACGGTGGCGGCGCTGGCGGCCGAGGAGGTGCTGCGCGGCTGGGGCTGCCGGGAGATCCTGCTCAGCCTGGACCCGCGCGCGGCCGTCGGCCTGCGGCTGGCCGCGGCGCTCGGCTACACCGAGACGGGCCGGACGATGGCCAAGGAACTGGCCGTGGTGCCCGGGCTGCCGCCCGGCTCCGTGGTGCGGCCGATGGCGGCGGGGGAGTACCCGGGCTGGCGGACGGCGGAGGTGGAGGCGTATGCGCGCCGCTGGCTGGACCAGGGGACGCCGCCCGACGAGGCGCGGAGCCGGGCCGGTGCCGCCCACGACGCGCTGCTGCCGGCGGGCGCCGCCACCTCCGACGTGGCGCTGCGCGTCCTGGAGCACGACGGGGCGGGGGTGGGCACGATCTGGATCGCGCTGAAGCCGCAGATCGCCACCGGGGGGTACGTCTACGCCGTGACCGTCTCTCCCGAGCACCGGGGGAGGGGACACGGCCGGACGCTGATGCTCGCCGCGGAGCGCGAGTGCCTGGCGGCGGGGCTGCCCACGCTGGGGCTGCACGTCTTCGCCTGGAACGAGGTGGCGCGGCGGCTGTACGAGTCCCTGGGCTACGCGCCCACGGCGTACCACCTGCGCAAGCCGCTGATCTGAACCGGGCGCCGGCCCGCGGCGGCGCGGCCGGCGGCGCGGCCGCGCGCCCGGGGCGCCCCCGGCCCGTAGGCCCTCGTCCCCGGCCCCTGGCCCCGCCTCCCGGCCCTGCCTCAGTCCGCCGCGGCCAGCAGCCGGTCCGCGATCTCCTCGATCCGCTCGCGCAGCCCCTCCTGGCTCTTGCCGCCGTCCAGGCGCTCGCCCCCGATGACGTACGTCGGCGTCCCCGTCACCCCGATCGCCTTGCCCTCCGCGACATCCGTGTCCACGATCAGGAAGTGCCGCCCGTCCACGAGGGCGGTCTCCACCTCCGCCGCGTTCAGCTCCAGCTCGCGCGCCGTCTCGACCAGCAGCGGCTCGCCCCGCTTGCCGAACTTCTCCGCCTGCGCCAGCACGGCCTCGACGTACTCCCAGCCCTTCTCCTGCGCGAACGCCTCCTCGGCGGCCTGGGCGCCCGCCATCGCGTGCTGGTGCTTGTCCAGCGGGAAGTGGCGCAGCCGGATGTCGAGCCGGTCCCCGTAGCGCTCCCGCAGCGTGCGCAGGTCGGCGAGCGCCGTCCGGCAGTCCGGGCACTGCAGCTCGCACCAGACGTCCAGGACGGGCACACCGTTCACATCGTTCTCCATGGACGTCAGTCTTCCAGGCCCCGAGGGGTGGCGCCGCCTCGGTCCTGCGGACGACCCGGACCCGGAGATGTCCCCCATGCCGTGCCGCACCATGGCAATCGCGGCGCGTTCCGGTGCACGATGGATGCATGTTCACCACCACGGTCTGCGCCGCGCTCTCCGCGGCGGGGCTCGCGATCGCGCTGTTGACCGCATACCGGCGAAGGTTCCGGCGGGCGACGAAGATCGCTGCCCTGTCGCTGGTGCCCGTCGGCCTGGCCATGGCGGGGCTGGTCAAGCTCGGCGGCAAGGTAGGCAAGGCCACCGGGGACTGGGCCACGGATCTCGTCCTCAAGCCCTCCGTCTGGGGCGGCTTCGGCGTGCTAGCCGTCGCCGTCGTGCTCTGGGTCGCCCAGCGCTTCGCCGGCGAGCGCGCCAAGCGCAAGGCCGGCGGGGGCGCCGCGGCCGCCCCGGCGGCAGCGCCCGCGGCGTCGCAGCCGGCGCTCGGCGCCGGCCGGGCCGGCAAGTCGCGCGGCTCCGCGTCGGCGACGACGGGGCGGCGGGGTGCCGGCTCCGGGGACGAGGACTTCTCGGACATCGAGGCGATCCTGAAGAAGCACGGAATCTGACGCTACGGGCCCGCCGAACTACCCTGCGCAGCCGCGAAGTCGATCTCTGTCGACAAGAACTGATCATGCGCGGCCGATCTTCGTGAACAGGCCGGGTTTTCCTGGCGTGTTGCCCACTTGGGCATGCGTGCCTGCGCAATTATCTGCGCGAGATGAACGACCACACGCCCGCACCGCGGCCTCCCGCTCCCGCCGAGCCCCGCGGCTGCCTCTTCGCCCTGTCCCAGCCGCCGTTGATGCTTTTCCTCACCGTTGTGGGCGTGCTGATCTTCGGCACTTCGGTCTACGACCTCATCGGCTGGTGAGCGCCGCCCCGCCGGCGGCCCCGGCCGCCGCATTCCCGTCCCCGGTCCCGGTTCCGGTCCCGGTTCCGGCCGCGTCGGCCGTCCCGCCCCCCGCGCCGCTCCCGCTCCCCCTGCTGTTCCCGTTCCCCGTCCCGTTCCCCGCCGCCGCCTCGCGCTGCCGGGCGCGGTACGCCGCCACGTGCAGCCGGTTGCCGCAGGTGCGGCTGGAGCAGTAGCGGCGGGAGCGGTTGCGCGAGTAGTCGACGAAGGCCCGGCCGCAGTCCGGCGCCTCGCAGCGGCGCAGCCGCTCGCGCTCGCCGGCGACGACGAGGAACGCCAGCGCCATCCCGCCGTCCGCGGCCAGGTGCTCGGCGACGGAGGCGCCGGGCGCGAAGTAGTGCACGTGCCACTCGTAGCCGTCGTGGTCCGTGAGCTGCGGCGTGGTGCCGGCGGCGGCCACGATCGCGTTGAGCCGCTCCGCCGCCGCCCGGTCGTCCGGGGCGGCGAAGACGGCCGAGAGGTCGCTCCGTACCGCCCGGACCGCGTTCAGATCGGAGCGGCAGAGCGCTTCCAGGCCGCTGATCTCTTGCTCGTCGACGAACACCTGGAGCGCCCCCACGTCCACGAGTACGTCCGTTTCCTGTCCCCCGTCCCCGGCGTCGGTGTTCAGAAGCGCCACGACGATGTCGAGCGCGCACCGGGTGTCGTGATTGATGAGCACCGTTCCGCTCCCCTGGTCGGGCCGCGCGTTCCCCTGGTCGGTCTGACGCCGACTCTAGCCAAAACGTGACACCGCCGTCGCCCACAGTAGAACGACGGCGGTGCCGTGATGCGGTTGTCCGGTGGGGGGTCCGGCCGTCTCCCCGAGGCTGACGGCTACGGACGGTGAGGTCGTAGGGGCTCAGCTCTCCGCGAGGATGTGCGAGAGCTCGGTGTCGAGGTCGAAGTGGCGTGGCTCCGTCCCGGGCGGCACGGCGGCGTCCGTGCGCTTCAGGAAGGACTCCAGCGCCCTCGCGGGTGCTTCGAGCAGTGCCTCGCCCTCGGGCGAGCTGAGGGCGATGCAGACGACGCCCTGGCCGTGGCTTCTGGATGGCCAGACGCGGACGTCGCCGGTGCCGGTCGGGCGGTGGAGCCCTTCGGCGAGCAGATCGCGGGCGAACACCCATTCGACCGTCTCTTCTGCGCCCGTGTGGAAGGTGGCGTGCACGGCGTAAGGATCCGCGGTGTCGTACCGCAGACCTGCGGGGACAGGCAGGGAAGACTCGCTCGACACAACGAGGCGCAGGTGCAGCTCGCAGCTGACCGTGTGGTTCATAAGCGCCAGGGCCTTTCGCTCAGTGTGCGCTCGGGGATTCGCACGTCGGCGAAGTCGACATGCCACCTACCGGGGCGTTGTAAACCCCTCTGACTGTTTTGCGATGTTTTTCGTAGTTCGTACGGCCTAGTGAGGGTTCACGGAGCAGGGCCGTTCCGGTGAACTCTCCGGCACGCATAGTTTGGGCTCTCTGGATGCGGAGAGTAACGAGAATCGGGCGCAGTGTGACGGAGGCGCGCGGAGGGTGCGTCGGTGATGGCCGGTAAGGGGCACACGGGGATGCTCACGCCGGGTGACGTCGCCGTCGCCGTCACCGCGCGGCCGCGTCGCGCCGACGGGATCTCTCCGGCCCCGCCGCGGCAACGGGTTTGAACGGCGGCCCCGCCGCCCTGTATGGTTCTGACCGCGCCACCAAGGCGCTCCGGGGCGATTAGCTCAGGGGGAGAGCGCTTCGTTCACACCGAAGAGGTCACTGGTTCGATCCCAGTATCGCCCACCCGGAGAGGGCCGTTCCGCATCATGCGGGACGGCCCTCGCTGTTCCCCGCGCACCCCTCACACCACCGTCGCCAGGCCGCTCGCGCGCAACGGCCAGGCCGGGTCGCAGCGTTCGTCCGAGCCCGTACGCGCGAACCACGCCGTCAG
Organism: Streptomyces sp. CMB-StM0423; assembly: GCF_002847285.1. Classification (NCBI taxonomy): domain Bacteria; kingdom Bacillati; phylum Actinomycetota; class Actinomycetes; order Kitasatosporales; family Streptomycetaceae; genus Streptomyces; species Streptomyces sp. CMB-StM0423. Next base: position 7,103,138 of record NZ_CP025407.1, read on the forward strand.
CCCGCGCGCCTGCGCGCCGTGCCAGGCCGCCTGCCGCGCGTGCAGCTCCGGCGCGGTCAACTCGCCCAGCCGGTCCGCGTAGCGCTGCCCGATGGCCCGTACGAGGCGCAGCGCCGCCGTCGCGTCCGCGCCCGCCTCGTGGGCGCCGGCCAGCTCCACGCCGTAGTGCTCGCACAGCGCCGTGAGTGTGCGGCTGCCCTTGCGGTAGCGGTCGAGGTGCCGGTCCAGCACCAGCGGATCCAGCACGCACAGCGGCGCGCCGCCGAGGTACTTCGGCAGCGAGGAGGCGCGGTGCCGGCGTAACTCGCGGTCCAGCAGCGTCAGATCGAACGGGGCGTTCATCACCACCAGCGGTACGTGGCTCGCGCACTGCGCCGCCAGCGCCTTGCCGACCTCCTCCATCACCGGCGCCGGCCAGCGGCCCAGACGCTGCAGATGCGTCAGCGTCAGCCCGTGCACCGCCGTGGCCGCCGCCGGGATCTCCACGTCGGGGGAGACGAGCCAGGACGTACAGCGGGGCGGCGAGGTGATGTGGGGCTGGACGACGACGGCTGCGGAGAGTATCCGGTCGCGTTCCACGTCCACGCCGGTCGTCTCGGTGTCGAAGGCGGCCAGCGGCCCCTCGTACCAGAGCGTCATCAGCCCAACTCCCTGGAGTTTTACGGTCGGTGGGGTCGTTCCCACCCGACCGGGTGATACCCCCAACACCCCCCGTTCGAACAATGGTTGTTTGGCGGAGAGCCCGTGCGGTGACAACAGAGAGTGAGGGCCGGGCGCGCCTCGGCCGCCCGTGGCGGGCCGGCCCCCGTCAGCTACCGACAGCGCGTGGAAGGCAGTTGGGCCATGGCCCTCACCCGGCCGGAACCGCGCGGCCCGCTCCCCGAGCGGACCGCACCGCGGCGCGGTGCTCTCGCCGCGACGGCGTGCACGGAGACGCTGCAGACCGCCTGTCTGCACGCGGTCGTTGCCGCTGCCCGCTGCACCCCGGTGCAGCCCTTCCCCGGCAGCGGCAGCGACCGGCACGTCCCGGTACGGGCCGCGCACCACCCGGCCGGCCACGCACTGATCCGTGTCTCGCCGGCCCGCGCGCCACGTGCTCACCGCGCGGGCCGGCAGGGGAGGGAGACCCTGATGTACCGGCAGCCTCCGGAGCCCGACCCCGCCCATACCGACCCCGCCGTGCTCGGCGCCCTCCTCGCCCGCCATGGCTGGCGCCGGCACGGCGGTTCCACCGGCAGGTACGCGCGCTTCACCCCGCCCGGCGACGCACCGGGCGGTGCCGGCGTCCTCGTACCGGCCGACCGCGCCTTCCCCGACTGCACCGACCTGCTCGCGGAAGCGCTCACCGCGCTGGCCCGCAGCCCCGAGCCGTCCGCCCCGCTCGTGCTCACCGCGGTCGCCGTGCCCAGCGACGAGGTGAGCTGGGAGTACGGCGCCGAGCGGCGCGCCGGGCCCGCCCGGTGGGCCGACGCCGAGCGGCTGTCCGCCGCCGCCCGCGCCATGCTGCTGGCCGGTGCGCTCGCCGCCCGCCGCCCCGCGGGCTTCCACGGCGCCCGGCTGCGCCCGCACGCGGCGCGGGACGTCGAGCAGACCCTGCTCGGCCCCGGCGCCCACGCCGCCCGGCTCACCGCCTTCGTACCCGCGCCGGAGAGCCGCGCGGTCACCACCACGCTGCTGCGCGCCCTGCGCGGCACCCGCGGGGCGGTGGACCGCCAGCACACCACCGGGGCCATGGACGCCTTCGACCACGCCGTCGAACTCGGCGGGTGCCACGAGCTGGCCGAGGCCCTGACCGCCCTCGTGCGCGGCACGGACGGCGTGCGCATCACCCTGGCCTGGGCGCCCGCGTACCCGCCGCCGAGGGGCTTCGCCGCGGCCCCCGAGCCGGTGGAGTTCACCCCCGGCGACATCCCGGCCCTGCAGCGGGCCGCCGTGCGCTACCGGCACCGGGAGCCCTCCCTCCCGGTCCGGCTCACCGCAGCCGTCACCCGGCTCAGCCGGACGGCAGCCACCGGCCCCGGCCGGGTGCGGCTGCGGGTACTCGCGGGCGCGGACGTCACCGAGGTGCGTACGTCGCTCGACGAGGAGGCGTACCGCGTCGCCGGCCAGGCGCACCTGGCCGGCGTCCCGGTGCGGCTCCGCGGCATGCTGGAGAGCCGTGGTGGCTTCCGGCGGCTGACCGGGGCGTCGGGGGTGCGGCCCGTACCGGTGGCGGACGCCGAGGGGGACCGGCTGCCGAAGGCGCACGAGCACCTGGACTTCCTCGACGAGGCGTACGGCGACGGCTGAGAGCACCGGTCCGCGCACGCGACGCCCGATTTCGCCGTGCGCCCCCCTGGCTCGGTACGATTCACGCCGTGCCGCCGCCGCGTGCGGCACCCCCGTTCCCCGTGAAGGAGACCCCGTGTCCGACGTCCGTGTGATCATCAGCCGCGATGCCGCCGAGCGGGAAGAGCGCGTGGTCACGACGGGCACGACGGCCGGCGACCTCTTCCCCGGCGAGCGCACCGTGATCGCCGCCCGCGTCGCCGGCGCGCTGAAGGACCTCGCGTACGAGGTCGCCGACGGCGACGAGGTCGAGCCCGTGGAGATCGACAGCCCCGACGGGCTGGACATCCTGCGGCACTCCACCGCCCACGTCATGGCCCAGGCCGTGCAGGAGCTGTTCCCCGAGGCAAAGCTCGGCATCGGCCCGCCCATCAAGGACGGCTTCTACTACGACTTCGACGTCCCCGAGCCCTTCCACCCCGACGACCTCAAGCGCGTCGAGAAGAAGATGCAGGAGATCGTCAAGCGCGGCCAGCGCTTCTCCCGCCGCGTCACCACCGACGCCGACGCCCGCGAGGAGCTGGCCGCCGAGCCGTACAAGCTGGAGCTGATCGGCCTCAAGGGCAACGCCGCCGAGGCCGCGGAAGGCGCGTCCGCGGAGGTCGGTGCCGGCGAGCTGACGATCTACGACAACCTCGACGCCAAGACCGGCGAGCTGTGCTGGAAGGACCTCTGCCGCGGCCCCCACCTGCCGACCACGCGGCTCATCCCCGCCTTCAAGCTGATGCGCTCCGCCGCCGCGTACTGGCGCGGCAGCGAGAAGAACCCGCAGCTCCAGCGGATCTACGGCACGGCCTGGCCGTCGCGGGACGAGCTGAAGGCGCACCTGGAGTTCCTGGCCGAGGCCGAGAAGCGCGACCACCGCAAGCTCGGCACCGAACTGGACCTCTTCTCCATCCCCGAGGACATCGGCTCGGGCCTGGCGGTCTTCCACCCCAAGGGCGGCGTCGTGCGCCGCGTGATGGAGGACTACTCGCGCCGGCGGCACGAGGAGTCGGGCTACGAGTTCGTCTACACCCCGCACGCGACGAAGGGGAAGCTCTTCGAGAAGTCGGGCCACCTGGACTGGTACGCCGACGGCATGTACCCGCCCATGCAGCTCGACGAGGGCCAGGACTACTACCTGAAGCCCATGAACTGCCCGATGCACAACCTGATCTTCGACGCCCGCGGCCGCTCGTACCGCGAGCTGCCGCTGCGCCTCTTCGAGTTCGGGACCGTCTACCGGTACGAGAAGTCCGGCGTCGTGCACGGCCTCACCCGGGCCCGGGGCTTCACCCAGGACGACGCGCACATCTACTGCACCAAGGAGCAGATGGCCGGCGAGCTGGACTCGCTGCTGACCTTCGTGCTGAACCTGCTGCGCGACTACGGCCTGGAGGACTTCTACCTGGAGCTGTCCACCAAGGACCCGGAGAAGTCCATCGGCTCCGACGAGGTCTGGGCGGAGGCCACCGAGATCCTGCGCCAGGCCGCGGAGAAGCAGGGCCTGCAACTGGTCATGGACCCGGGCGGGGCGGCGTTCTACGGGCCGAAGATCTCCGTGCAGGCCAAGGACGCCATCGGCAGGACGTGGCAGATGTCCACGATCCAGGTGGACTTCAACCTCCCCGAGCGCTTCGACCTGGAGTACACCGCCGCGGACGGCTCGCGGCAGCGGCCCGTCATGATCCACCGGGCCCTCTTCGGCTCCATCGAGCGGTTCTTCGCCGTCCTGCTGGAGCACTACGCGGGCGCCTTCCCGGCGTGGCTGGCGCCGGTGCAGGTCGTCGGCATCCCGATCGGCGACGACCACGTGCCGTACCTCCAGGAGGTCGCGGCGAAGATGCGGGCCCGCGGGCTGCGGGTCGAGGTCGACTCCTCCTCCGACCGGATGCAGAAGAAGATCCGCAACGCCCAGAAGGCCAAGGTCCCGTACATGCTGATCGCGGGCGACGACGACATGGCCAAGGGCGCCGTCTCCTTCCGCTACCGCAGCGGCGAGCAGAACAACGGCGTGCCGATCGACGACGCGATCGACGAGGTGGCCCGCGCGGTCACGGAGCGCGCCGGGTCGTGATCCGGCGCGGCCGGGGCGCCGGGCGGGCCCGGCGCCCGGTCGGCGGGGCCGTACGCCATATGCTGCTGAGCATGACCAGTGAGCCGGAGCAGCAGCTCGGGGTCGGCACCCCGGATCAGTTCCAGCGGCTGTGGACGCCGCACCGGATGGCGTACATCCAGGGGGAGAACAAGCCCACCGGCACCGCCGCCGGCGACGGCTGCCCGTTCTGCGCGATTCCGGAGAAGTCCGACGAGGACGGGCTGATCCTCGCCCGCGGCGCACAGGTCTACGCGGTGCTGAACCTGTACCCGTACAACGGCGGGCACCTGATGGTCGTCCCGTACCGGCACGTCGCGGACTACACCGAGCTGACCGGCGAGGAGACCGCGGAGCTGGCGGTCTTCACCAAGCGCGCGATGACCGCCCTGCGCAGCGCGTCCGGGGCCCAGGGGTTCAACCTCGGCATGAACCAGGGCCCGGTCGCGGGCGCGGGCATCGCCGCGCATCTGCACCAGCACGTGGTGCCGCGGTGGGGCGGCGACACGAACTTCATGCCGGTCGTCAGCCACACCAAGGTGCTGCCCCAACTCCTCGCGGACACCCGCGCGATGCTCGCCGCCGCCTGGCCGGCGTCCTAGCCGCCGCCAGGCCGGAGCACCTCGCCACGGTCGCGGCGTCCGACCGGGGTGAGTTTTCCGGTGTTTCGTGCACACTGGATCGGAAAGCGGGGGGTTCGGCCACCGCTGGGGCGACGGTGTGCAGGGGGGCACAGATGTCGGGTGACGAGACGGTCGTCTATGCGGAGAAATCGTGGCGCCCACGGGCGGCGAAGGTACGGCTGACGAAGGAAATGCTGTCCGCGGCGCGGGGCCGGCACGTGCGGGTCCGCGACATGAACCTGATGGCCATGGCCGAGGCGTATCTGCGGGGGAAGTGGCTCGGGGGCCGCGGGATGGAGCGCGAGCTGGCGCGGATCAGGAACGGGCCGGGCGTCGTGCCGCTTATCCACATGACCGGTTCCGCCCATGTGATCCGGGTGCGGCAGGCGGCGGTGTTCGCCCGGGCCCTCGGGGAACTGGCGGTGGAGCTGAGCGGCGGGCCCGCGGAGGTGACCGCGGCGGGGCGGCGGGCCGAGGAGGAGGGCGTGCCGCTGTGGCTGGCGCGGCGCTCCGCCGCGGGGCCGCACGGCGGGTTGGTGACGGTGGCCGTCGACCGGCGGCTGATACGGGCGGACGTGTGGGCCGAGGAGACGCCCGGGACACCCGCGGTGCGGCTGCGTGGCAAGGCCGGCCTCACCACCGAGGAACTGCAGACGAGGAATCCGCCGCTGACGGTCACCGTGGCGGGGCGGCCGGCCGTGCTCACCGTCCTCGACTCGTCGGTACGGGGGTGGGTCGCCGTGCTCCGGACGGTGAAGGTGCAGTGGGAGCTGGAGGGACGGGACGTGGAGTCGTCCCGGCTGCTGCGGGGCGGGCGCCCGGTGGCCCTGCTCACCCGCCGCCGGGACTGGGAGGTGCGGTACGCGCAGGTGGAGCCGCTGATGGACGTCCGGTACGAGACCGCGGACCCGCTGGATGCGGTGGTGGCCCACTTCTTCGGCGCGGTGTGCGGCGCGGGTGACGAGAACGCGCTGATCCGCCTCGGCACGATGCACCCGGTGCAGGACCCGTACGGGACGGGCGGGACGGATGGCGCGAGCCGCGGCTGGGACGACCCGTGGCCCACCAACCTGGGCTCCACGGCCGGCGGTGCCTCCGGGGGCTGGTTCGACGGCGGCGACGTCAGTGGCGGCGGTGGCGGCGGCTTCGACGGCGGCGGTGGCGGGGGAGGGGGCGGCGACGGGTGAGCCCGGGGGCGCCCCGGGCCGTCGGAACCGGGGCGCCCGCCCTATGCCGGGTCCGCCGCCTTCGCCAGCGCCTGTGCCAGGTCCGCCCACAGGTCGTCCGGGTGCTCGATGCCCACCGAGACCCGCACCGTGCCCTCGCCGATGTCCATCGCCGCCAGCGCCGCCGCGTCGAGCTGCCGGTGCGACGTGCTCGCCGGGTGCATGACGAGCGTCTTGACGTCGCCGAGCGACGGGCTCAGCAGCGCCAGCCGCAGCGACTCGACGCACCTGCGCCCCGCCTCCCGGCCGCCCGCCAGGTCGAACGCCAGCACCCCGCCGCCCGCGGCGAGCAGCCGGGCGGCCGTCGCGCGGTCCGGGTGGTCCGGCAGCCCCGGGTGGCGGACCCGGGCGACCGCCGGGTGGGCGGCGAGCCGTTCGGCCAGCGTCAGCGCCGTCGCGGACTGCCGCTCGACGCGTAGCGCCAGGGTCGCCATGCCCCGCAGCGTCAGCCACGCCGCGAACGGGTCGGCCACCGCGCCCTGTTCGACGGCGTGCGCCCAGACCCGGCGGCGCAGCCCGGGGTCGCGGAAGACGGCGACGCCGCCCAGGACGTCGGCGTGGCCGCCGAGGTACTTGGTCGCCGAGTGCACGACGACCGCGGCGCCGTGCTCGACCGGGCGGCAGAGCAGCGGGGTGGCGAAGGTGTTGTCGACGACGCCGGTGACCCCGGCCTCCGCGGCGGCGGCCAGGAGCGCGGGCAGGTCGGTGACGGCGGTGGTGGGGTTGGCGATGGTCTCCAGGTAGAGCACCCGGGTACGGGGCGTGCAGGCGGCCCGTACCTCGTCGGCGTCCCGGCCGGAGACGTAGGTGACCGACACTCCCCAGCGCTCCGCCAGATCGGTCAGCGTCGCGTACGTGCCGCCGTACAGGGAGCGCTGCGCGATGACGTGGTCGCCCGCGGAGAGCAGGCTGAGCAGCACGGCGTTGATCGCGCCCATGCCGGACGCGAACGCGAGCCCGCCCGCGCCCCCTTCGAGGTCGCTGACGGCCTCCTCCAGCGCGCGGACGGTCGGGTTGCCGAAGCGGCTGTAGAGGTACGCGCCGTCCGGGTCGTGGAACGCGGCGGCCATCGCGTCGGCGGAGTCGAACGAGAAGACGTGCCCCTGGTGGATCGGCACGGTCACCGGGCGGCTGCCCTCGGGAACCGGCACGGGCGGGTGGGCGGTACGGGTCGAGGGGTGCAGGTCGGCGCTCATGGCGAAAGTCTCCGCGGCGAATGGGTTGCCGGACCAGGGCCAATTCCGGGAGATTGGTCCGCCATGGACACCGACGACGTGCGGGCCTCCGACCTGGTGGCCGCCCTGGGCCGCTGGTCGGCAGGCCGCGGCCCGCTGTACGTGCTGCTCGCCGCCCGGCTCCGCCGGCTGGTCGACGAGGGCCGGCTGCGCCCGGGTGCGGCGCTGCCGCCGGAGCGGGTGCTCGCGGCGGCGCTGGCCGTGGGGCGCACGACGGTGGTCGCGGCGTACGGCGTGCTGCGGCAGGAGGGCCGCGTCGTACGGCGGCAGGGGAGCGGCACCCGCGTCGCGGAGGCGGCGCTCGTGCCGGGGCGTACGGCGGAGACCGCGAACCCGCTCTTCCTCAACCTGCTGGAGCCGGCCGACGGCGTGATCCTGCTGAGCTGCGCCGCCCCGGACGGCCCGCCGCCCGAACTGGCCCGCGCGTACCGGGATCTGGTCCTGCCCGCGACCGGCCTCGGCTACCACCCCGCAGGGCTGCCCGCCCTGCGCGCCGCCGTCGCCGCCCGCTACACCGCCCGCGGCATCCCCACGGACCCGGCGCAGATCCTCATCACCACCGGCGGCCAGCAGGCGCTGGCGCTGCTGACCCGGCTGTTCGTCGCCCCCGGCGACCCGGTGCTGGTCGAGGCGCCCGCGTACCCCGGCGCGCTGGACCTGTTCCGGGAGGCGGGCGCCGTGCTGCGGCCCGTGCCGGTGGGGCCGTACGGCATCGACGTGGACGCCGCCGTGCGGGCGCTGGCGGAGCACCGGCCGGCGCTCGCGTACGTCGGCTCGGTGCACCAGAACCCGACCGCCGCCGTGCTGCCCCCGCTGCGCGGGCGGCGGCTCGCGGAGGCGGCGGGGCACTTCGGCGTACCGCTGGTGGACGACGAGGTGGTGGCGGACCTCGCGTTCGAGGGCGCCGCGCCGCCGGCGCTCGCCGCGTGCGCGGACGGCGCCGAGGTCATCAGCGCCGGGTCGCTGAGCAAGGTGGTGTGGGGCGGGCTGCGCATCGGCTGGGTGCGCGCGCCCGCGGGCGTCGTCACCCGGCTCGCCCGGCTGAAGGCCGTCCACGACCTCGGCACCGACGTGCCGGCGCAGCTCGTCGCCGTCTCCCTGCTGGCCGCGTACGAACCGCTGCTCGCCCGCCGCCGCGCCGAACTGCGCGCCGCCCACGACCATCTGCGCGCCGAGCTGGCCCGGCTGCTGCCCTCCTGGGACTGCCCGCCGGTGGCCGGCGGGCAGACGGTGTGGCTGCGGCTGCCGTACGGGGACGGGGTGGCCTTCGCGCAGGTCGCGCTCCGGCACGGGGTCGCCGTCCTGCCCGGCGCCTGCGTGGACGCTGCCGGGGGCAGCGGCCCGTATCTGCGGCTGCACTTCTGCTCTCCGCGGGACGTGCTCACCGAGGCCGTCGAGCGGCTGGCCGCGGCCTGGACCGCGTACGACGGGAGCTCCCGCCCGGCGACGCCCGCAGCCCTCGGCGGCGTGACGGTGTGACGGGGGCGGAACCCCGGCCCGGGTGCGCCGTGTGCGCCGTCAGGCGTCGTACACGTCCGCCCGTCCCGGCTCCGCGCCCTGCACCATCCCGCTGAGCGCCATCGACCGGCCGGCGAAGTTCGTCGTGTCCACGTTGTTCTCCTCCAGCACCCGCAGCGCGGCCTGGTGCACCACCCGCAGCACCGGCGTCGCCGCGCGCAGCGCGTCGTCCGCCATGAAGCGGTGCCGCCACGGCTTGCCCGCCCACACGTGCCGCAGCCCGAAGGGCTCGGGGAGCTTCAGCTTGCCGCCCAGGTAGTCGAGCAGCGGCGGGTACCAGGTGAACGGCGCCCGCGCGGCCAGCCGCACCACCTCGCGGGTACGGACCAGGGGGAGCGGCTTCTCCTTGGTCTCCCAGAACTTCATGCCGCTCACAGTCTTCGTCTCGCGGCTGGGCTTGCTGGTGAACAGCGGGTGCACCGGGCCCAGCGCGTGCCCCGTGACCTCGATGCGCAGCGTCTGGTGCAGCACGGTCACCGAGACCAGCAGCGTGATGACCAACTGGCCGTCCCAGAGCGTGAACTGCACGCCCAGATAGTGCCGGTTGCCCGCGCCGAACTGCTGCTCGTTGCAGATCCGCTGCACCTCGAAGTCCCGTACGGAATAGCCGTCGACGATCGTGCCGCCGGGCCGGGCGACCTCGCCCGCGCCCTCGCCTATCGGCGAGACGATCCAGTGCTTTATCGCGGGCGCCGGGAAGCCGCCGGTGTGCAGCGGGGTGCGTTCCAGCATGCGCAGTTTGTCGTGCACAGCCTTGGCGATGTCCCAACTGCGGAAGGGGTTGATCTCACCGCCGGACTCCTTCGGCTTGAGCTCCTCCGCCAGGTGCCAGGCGCCCCAGCGGGTGCCCATGCCGAGTATCCCCTTGGGGCCCGCGTAGAAGACGACGTTGCTGTGCTGCTCCGCCGAGAGCTTCGCCAGGCCCAGCCGCAGCCGCTCCGCGCTGGCGTCGCCCGGGTTGCTCGGCACCGCCTCGGGGATCTTGGCGCCCAGGCCGCCGCCGGACAGCAGCGCCGTCCAGTGCTCGCGCAGGCCCTTGGCGTACTGCTCGCAGATCCGGTTCGCCCAGAACCAGCCTATGATCGGCGCGACCAGCAGGCCGCGCAGATAGATGTAGAGCAGGCCGTCGAGCGGCATGGTGATGAAGAGGTAGATGGCGGCGACGCCGATGATGCCCAGCAGCACGTACCCCACCGCGCCGACGCGCTTGTCCGACGCGCCGGCCAGGGTGCGGCGGAGCTGGAAGACGCCGAGCCAGAGCAGCACCCCGGGCAGGAAGAGCAGCCCGAAGACGCCCATGACCACGGTCAGCCGGGTGTCGCGCTCCTTGCGGTAGCGATTGGCCGCCAGACAGTGCTCCAGCACCGCCTGCGGCTCCGTGCCGAACGACTGGATGAGGGGCTTGCGGCCGTCGGCGAGCATGCGCACCGTGACGGCGCGCGCGAACGCCTCGCCCAGGTTCGGCTCGAAGAGCGACAGCCGGCCCTTCTTGAAGTCCGACTTGCTCCAGTCGTTGTTGGCGTCGAGGAGCTTGGTCACGTCGCTGTCGCGGTACGCCGTGGAGGCGAGCGCGTGCGTCGCCGCCGTCTGACCCTGGGCGCCCGAGAGCGGCACCTGTGCGCGCGGGGCGAAGTCGAACTCCAGCCCCTCAGAACCTGCCACTGCCGCCCCCAACGCCGCGCGTCCGCCCCGGTGATGGGGCCAGGCCCGCGGGCAAGCGGGCCCGACCACCAATGTGCCCCAGCCTAGCCGCGGTCAACCGTCGCGGGCCTGCCGATCACGGATCTTCGCCGCCAACTGCTGCGGCATCGGCTCGTGTCTGGCATACGAGCGGTCGAACCGGCCGGTGCCGTGCGACAGGGAGCGCAGATCCACCGCGTACCTGCCGATCTCGAACTCCGGCACCTCCGCGCGCACCAGCGTCCGGCCGCCGCCCGCCTGCTCGGTGCCGACCACCCGGCCGCGCCGCCCGGACAGGTCGCTCATCACCGGGCCCACGTACTCGTCCGCGACGAGCACGCCGATCTCGGCGACCGGCTCCAGCAGATGGATCTGCACCTGCGCCGCGGCCTCCCGCAGCGCCAGCGCGCCCGCCGTCTGGAACGCGGCGTCGGAGGAGTCCACCGAGTGCGCCTTGCCGTCGACGAGCGTGATCCGCACGTCGACCAGCGGATAGCCGGTGGCCACGCCCTTGACCGCCTGGCCGCGTACGCCCTTCTCCACCGACGGGATGAACTGCCGCGGCACCGCGCCGCCGACCACCTTGTCCACGAACTCGATGCCCGCGCCCTCCGGCAGCGGCTCGACCTCGATCTCGCAGATGGCGTACTGCCCGTGGCCGCCGGACTGCTTGACGTGCCGCCCGCGCGCCGCCGACCGGCCCGAGAACGTCTCGCGCAGCGACACCTTGTGGTCCACCGAGTCGACCTGCACGCCGTACCGCGTGCGCAGCCGCTCCAGCGCCACGTCGCGGTGCGCCTCGCCCAGGCACCAGAGCACCAACTGCCGGGTCGAGGCGTTCTGCTCCAGCCGCATGGTCGGATCCTCTGCGCACAGCCGCGCCAGGCCCTGCGACAGCTTGTCCTCGTCCTGCTTGGTGTGCGCCTCGATGGCCACCGGCAGCAGCGGGTCGGGCATCACCCAGGGCGCCATCAGCAGCGGCTCGTCCTTGGCCGAGACCGTGTCACCGGTCTCCGCGCCGTTCAGCTTGCCGACGCAGGCGATGTCGCCGGCGATCGCCGCGTCCAGCGGGCGCTGGAGCTTGCCGAACGGGGCGGTCAGCGAGCCGATCCGCTCGTCGGTGTCGTGGTCCTCGTGGCCGCGGTCCTCCATGCCGTGCCCCGAGACGTGCACCGTCTGGTCGGGGCGCAGCGTGCCGGAGAAGATGCGCAGCAGTGACAGCCTGCCGATGTACGGGTCCGAGGACGTCCTGACCACCTCGGCGGCCAGCGGTCCGGCCGGGTCGCAGGCCAGCCCCGCGCGCTCCTCGCCGCGCACGGTGGTCACGTCGGGGATCCGGCGCTCCGGCGGGGTGGGGAAGCCGCCGGTGATCAGCTCCAGCAACTCGACCGTGCCGAGACCCTGCGTGCCGCCGTCCACGGCGGGCGCGGCGGCCAGCACCGGGTGGAACACCCCGCGCGCGACGGCCTTCTCCAGGTCCTGCACGAGCGTCTTGACCTCGACGTCCTCGCCGCCGAGGTAGCGCTCCATGAGGGACTCGTCCTCGCTCTCGGAGATGATGCCCTCGATGAGCCGGTTGCGCGCCTCCTCGATCAGCGGCAGCTCCTCCTCGCGAGGCGGTCTTTCCTCGCGGGCGCCGGAGGTGTAGTCGAAGACGCGCTGCGTGAGCAGGCCGATCAGCCCGCGGACGGGTGAATGGCCGTCCGCCGCCTGCTCGCCGAGCAGCGGCAGGTACAGCGGCAGCACGGCGTCGGGGTCGTCGCCGCCGAACGCCTCCCGGCAGGTCTCCGTCATCTGGTCGAAGTCGGCTCTGGCGGCGTCCAGATGCGTGACGACGATCGCCCGCGGCATCCCGACCGCCGCGCACTCGTCCCACAGCATCCGGGTCGCGCCGTCCACGCCGTCCGCGGCCGAGACGACGAAGAGGGCCGCGTCCGCGGCGCGCAGACCGGCCCGTAGCTCCCCGACGAAGTCCGCGTAGCCGGGGGTGTCCAACAGATTGATCTTGATGCCGTCCCATTCCACCGGGACCAGCGAGAGCTGCACCGAGCGTTGCTGGCGCTGTTCGATCTCGTCGTAGTCGGATACGCAGCCGCCGTCCTCGACCCGGCCGGCCCGGGTGAGCGCCTTCGTGGTCAGCGCCAGCGCCTCCACCAGCGTCGTCTTACCGGATCCGCTATGGCCGACCAGCGCCACGTTCCGAATGTCGGAGGGCCGGGCGGCCGCCGCTGCCCTGCCGGCGGCTCCGGGGTGTGCGTTTGCCTTGTCACCCATGTGTCTCGCCTCCGTCTGACACGTGCGGTGCATTCGAGCTTTGCACCGCGGTCAGACCCCGTCCATAGCACGGACGGCTTCGGAAACGGCGACCGGCCGGACGTGCGTACGGCCCGGCCGGTCAGGGGCGTACGGCCCGCGCGCCCCCGCCGGGGCGCTGGCTACGATGGCTGCGCTACCTTGAGCGACTTCCACCGACGTGTCCCCCGGCCAGCCGCGGGGGCCCGCCGACCGGCGACCCTGGGACGGCCATGCTGAACAAGTACGCGCGTGCGATCTTCACGCGTGTCTTCGCGCCAATCGCCGCGATGCTGCTGCGTCGTGGCGTGAGCCCCGACACCGTCACCTTCGTGGGCACCCTCGGGGTGATGGCGGGCGCCTTGGCCTTCTTCCCGCGCGGGGAGTTCTTCTGGGGCACGGTGATCATCACCCTCTTCGTCTTCTCCGACCTGATCGACGGCACCATGGCCCGCCAGTCCGGCCGCTCCAGCCGCTGGGGCGCATTCCTGGACTCGACGCTCGACCGGGCCGCGGACTCCGCCGTCTTCGGCGGCATCGCGCTCTGGTACGCGGGCGGCGGCGACGACCTCGTGCTGTGCGCGGTGGCGATCTTCTGCCTCGCCGGCGGCCAGGTCGTCTCGTACACGAAGGCCCGCGGCGAGAGCATCGGGCTGCCGGTGAAGGTCAACGGCCTGATGGAGCGCGCCGACCGGCTGGTGATCACCCTGGTGCTCGCCGGCTTCGCGGGCATGGAGCGCACCTTCGGCATCCCGCACATCGACCTCCTGCTGCCGATCGCGCTGTGGGCGGTCGCCGCGGGCAGCGCCGTCACGCTCTTCCAGCGGATGGTGACCGTGCACCGGGAGGCGGCGGAGAAGGACGCCGTCGACCCGCTGCCGCCGCCCGCGCCGCGCGGCGGCCCGCCCCCGGAAGCCGAGGCCGAGACCGCGCCGGCGGACCAGGAGAGCACGTGAAGGAGCGCCTGACCGACGGGATGTACGGCCTGGGCTGGGCCGCCGTGAAACGGCTGCCCGAGCCCGCCGCCGCCGCCCTCGGCAGGCGCATCGCCGACACCGCCTGGCGCCGCGACGGCAAGGGCGTACGGCGGCTGACGTCGAATCTCGCCCGCGTCGTCCCGGACGCCGGGCCCGAGCGGCTGGCCGCGCTCAGCCGGGCCGGCATGCGCTCGTACATGCGCTACTGGATGGAGTCCTTCCGGCTGCCGGCCTGGAGCAGGCAGCGCGTCCGCGACGGCTTCCACCCCCAGGATGTGCACTTCCTCAAGGACGGCCTCGCCGGTGACACCGGCGTGATCCTCGCGCTGCCGCACATGGGCAACTGGGACCTGGCGGGCGCCTGGGTCACCACCAAGCTGGGGGTCCCCTTCACCACCGTGCAGGAGCGGCTGAAGCCGGAGTCGCTGTACGACCGCTTCGTCGCCTACCGCGAGAGCCTGGGGATGGAGGTGCTGGCGCACGGCGGCGCGAGCGCCTTCGGCATCCTCGCCAGGCGGCTGCGCAGCGGCGGTCTCGTGTGCCTGGTCGCCGACCGCGACCTGTCGGCCACCGGCGTCGAGGTGGACTTCTTCGGCTCCGCCGCCCGGATGCCCGCGGGACCCGCGCTGCTCGCCCAGCAGACCGGCGCGCTGCTGCTGCCCGTCACGCTCTGGTACGACGACTCTCCCGTCCTGCAAGGGAAGGTGCACGCCCCCGTCGAGGTGCCCGCGACCGGCACCCGCGCCGAGAAGACCGCCGTCATGACGCAGGCGATGGCCGACGACTTCGCCGCCGGTATCGCCGAGCACCCGGAGGACTGGCACATGCTGCAGCGCTTCTGGCTGGCGGACCTGGAGTCGCGGTGAGGGTCGGGATCGTCTGCCCGTACTCCTGGGAGGCGCCCGGCGGGGTGCAGTTCCACGTCCGGGACCTGGCCGAGCACCTGCGCGCCGCCGGCCACGAGGTCTCCGTCCTCGCGCCCGCGGACGACGACACCCCGCTGCCGGAGTACGTCGTGGGGGCCGGCCGTGCCGTCCCCGTGCCGTACAACGGATCCGTGGCGCGCATCAACTTCGGTTTCCTGTCCGCCGCCCGGGTGCGCCGCTGGGTGCGCGACGGCGACTTCGACGTGCTGCACATCCACGAGCCGGCCGCGCCGTCGCTCGCCCTGCTGGCCGTCTGGGCGGCGAAGGGGCCGATCGTCGCCACGTTCCACATGTCGAGCCCGCGCTCGCGCGGCATGATCGCCGCGTACCCGATCCTGCAGTCCGCGCTGGAGAAGATCAGCGCGCGCATCGCGGTCAGCGAGTACGCGCGCCGCACCCTGGTCGAGCACCTGGGCGGCGACGCCGTCGTCATCCCCAACGGCGTCGACGTCTCCTTCTTCGCCGGGGCCGGGCCCAAGGCCGAGTGGCAGGGCCGCACGCTGGGCTTCATCGGCCGGATCGACGAGCCGCGCAAGGGGCTGCCGGTGCTGATGGAGGCGTTCCCGCGGATCCTGGAGCGGGTGCCGGACGCCCGCCTGCTGGTCGCCGGGCGCGGCGACCCGGCCGAGGTCGCCGGGCACCTGGCGCCCGAGGTGCGCGAGCGGGTGGAGTTCCTCGGCATGGTCAGCGACGAGGACAAGGCGCGGCTGCTGCGCAGCGTCGACCTGTACGTCGCGCCGAACACCGGGGGCGAGTCGTTCGGCATCATCCTCGTCGAGGCGATGTCCGCGGGCGCGCCGGTGCTCGCCGCCGACCTCGACGCCTTCGTGCAGGTGCTGGACGGCGGCACGGCGGGCGAGGTGTTCGCCGGCGGGGACGCCGGGGACCTGGCCGAGCGGGCGGCCGGGCTGCTGCTGGACGGCGCCCGCCGGGCCGAGCTGCGCGAGCGCGGCAGCCGGCACGTACAGCGCTTCGACTGGTCGACGGTCGGCGCGGACATCCTGGCGGTCTACGAGACGGTGACCCAGGGCGCCGCGTCGGTGGCGGAGGACGAGCGCGCCGGCCGCTGGGCGGCCCGCTTCGGCCCCACCCGCGACCGGGAGGCATGACGTGTCGACCGCCCTGACCCTGCTGCTCTGCGCCGTCGGGCTCTGCCTGATCGGCGTCTATCTGAGCTGGACCGCCGGCCGGCTCGACCGGCTGCACACCCGCATCGACGCCGCCAAGGCGGCCCTCGACGCCCAACTGCTGCGCCGCGCCTCGGTGGCGCAGGAGCTGGCCACCAGCGGCGTGCTCGACCCGGCCGCCTCGATCGTGCTCTACGAGGCCGCGCACGCCGCCCGGCAGGCGGAGGAGGACCAGCGTGAGGTCGCCGAGAGCGAGCTGAGCCAGGCGCTGCGGGCGGTCTTCGAGGCGCCGGAGCAGGTGGAGGCGGTACGCGGGGCGCCGGGCGGGGAGGAGGCCGTACACGAGCTGGCGGAGGCCGCGCGGCGGGTGCCGATGGCGCGGCGCTTCCACAACGACGCGGTACGGGCGGCGCGGGCGCTGCGCCGGCACCGCAAGGTGCGCTGGTTCCGGCTGGCCGGGCACGCGCCGTTCCCGCTGGCGGTCGAGATGGACGACGAGCCGCCGCCGGCGCTGACCGACCGCGCCCCCGCGGGCTGACCCCCCGCCGCCGGCTGGGCGGCCACAGCTTGCCGATTGGCTCTTTCCCGACCCCTCCCGCCTGGGGTTTCCTTGACGGTGGCGCGCGTTCGGCCCCGTGTCCGAACGTGTTTACGATGGAAGCAGCGCACCGTACGCCACCCACACATCCAGACCGCACCCATCACCGAGCGAGGTTCCACCGTGTCCAGCACGCCCAGCTCCGCCCCCCAGTCGTCGGCTCCCGAGACCGGCACCGCACGCGTCAAGCGCGGCATGGCCGAGCAGCTCAAGGGCGGCGTGATCATGGACGTCGTCACCCCCGAGCAGGCGAAGATCGCCGAGGACGCGGGTGCCGTCGCGGTGATGGCCCTGGAGCGGGTGCCCGCCGACATCCGCAAGGACGGCGGCGTGGCGCGCATGTCGGACCCCGACATGATCGAGGGCATCATCGAGGCCGTCTCCATCCCCGTGATGGCCAAGTCCCGCATCGGCCACTTCGTGGAGGCCCAGATCCTCCAGGCGCTCGGCGTCGACTACATCGACGAGTCCGAGGTGCTCACCCCCGCCGACGAGGTCAACCACTCCGACAAGTGGGCCTTCACCACCCCCTTCGTCTGCGGCGCCACCAACCTCGGCGAGGCCCTGCGCCGGATCGCCGAGGGCGCCGCCATGATCCGCTCCAAGGGCGAGGCCGGCACCGGGAACGTCGTCGAGGCGGTCCGCCACCTGCGCCAGATCAAGAACGAGATCGGCGCCCTGCGCGGCCTGGACAGCCACGAGCTGTACGCCGCCGCCAAGGAGCTGCGGGCCCCGTACGAGGTGGTCGCCGAGGTCGCGAAGCTCGGCAAGCTGCCCGTCGTGCTCTTCTCCGCGGGCGGCGTCGCCACCCCCGCCGACGCCGCGCTGATGCGCCAGCTCGGCGCCGAGGGCGTCTTCGTCGGCTCCGGCATCTTCAAGTCCGGCGACCCGGCCAAGCGCGCCGCCGCCATCGTCAAGGCCACCACCTTCTACGACGACCCGAAGGTCGTCGCGGACGCCTCCCGCAACCTCGGCGAGGCCATGGTCGGCATCAACCTCGACACCCTGGACGACGCCGAGCGCTACGCCGGCCGGGGCTGGTGAGGTCGGCAGCCATGGGCACCGCCCCCGCCATCGGCGTCCTCGCCCTCCAGGGCGACGTACGCGAGCACCTGGCCGCCCTCGAAGCGGCCGGTGCGCACGCCGTGCCGGTCCGCAGGCCGGCGGAGCTGGCGGAGGTCTCCGGCCTGGTCATCCCCGGTGGCGAGTCCACCACGATGTCCAAGCTCGCGGTCGCCTTCGGGCTGCTGGAGCCGCTGCGCGAGCGGGTGCGGGCGGGGATGCCCGCGTACGGCTCCTGCGCCGGCATGATCATGCTGGCCGACAAGATCCTCGACCCGCGCTCCGGGCAGGAGACCGTCGGCGGTATCGACATGATCGTGCGCCGCAACGCCTTCGGCCGGCAGAACGAGTCGTTCGAGGTGCCGCTGGAGGTGGCCGGTGTCCCCGGCGGCCCGGTGCACGGCGTGTTCATCCGGGCGCCGTGGGTGGAGTCCACCGGCGCCCGGGTGGAGCGGCTGGCGGAGGCCGGCGGGCATCCCGTCGCCGTCCGGCAGGGTCCGCTGCTGGCGACGTCGTTCCATCCCGAACTCACCGGCGACCACCGCGTGCACGCTCTCTTCGCGGATATGGTGCGCCGGGCCGCCTGACCGGCCCCGGTAGGATCGACGAGTTCGTTGCCGGTTAGTCGAATGCGCGGAACGCGGAATGGAGCGGGGCTGTGTCCGGCCACTCTAAGTGGGCAACCACCAAGCACAAGAAGGCCGTGATCGATGCCAAGCGAGGAAAGCTCTTCGCCAAGCTGATCAAGAACGTCGAGGTCGCGGCGCGGCAGGGGGGTGCCGACCCCGACGGAAATCCCACGCTGTACGACGCGATCCAGAAGGCCAAGAAGCAGTCCGTCCCGAACAAGAACATCGACAGCGCCGTCAAGCGCGGCGCCGGTCTCGAAGCGGGCGGCGCCGAGTACGAGACGATCATGTACGAGGGCTACGGCCCCAACGGCGTGGCCGTGCTCATCGAGTGCCTGACGGACAACCGCAACCGCGCCGCCTCCGACGTCCGGGTAGCCATGACGCGCAACGGCGGCTCCATGGCCGACCCCGGCTCCGTGTCGTACCTGTTCAACCGCAAGGGCGTGGTGATCGTCCCCAAGGGCGGGCTGGGCGAGGACGACGTGCTGGCCGCGGTGCTGGACGCCGGCGCCGAGGAGGTCAACGACCTGGGCGAGTCCTTCGAGGTGCTCAGCGAGGCCGGCGACATGGTCGCGGTCCGCACCGCGCTGCAGGACGCCGGGATCGACTACGACTCGGCCGAGGCCAATTTCGTCCCCACCATGCAGGTGGAGCTGGACGAGGAGGGCGCCCGCAAGATCTTCCGGCTCATCGACGCCCTGGAGGACAGCGACGACGTCCAGAACGTCTTCGCCAACTTCGACGTCTCCGACGAGGTCATGGAGAAGGCTTCCGCCTGAGCCGCACGCGTACGCCGTGAGGGGCCCGCAGGATGGCGACATCCGGCGGGCCCTTCGGCTGCGCTGTCGGTGCCGGCCGGTAGCCTGCACACACGTACGCGGGCAGACGAGAGGGGGCGGCCGGTGCGGGTGCTCGGAGTGGACCCGGGGCTCACGAGGTGCGGCGTGGGCGTCGTGGACGGAGCGGCGGGCCGGGCGCTGCGGATGGTCGCCGTCGGGGTCGTACGCACCCCGTCCGACGCCCCCACCCCCGAGCGGCTGCTGCTCATCGAGCGCGGCATCGAGGAGTGGCTGGACGTGCAGCGGCCCGAGGCCGTCGCCGTCGAGCGGGTCTTCAGCCAGCACAACGTACGCACGGTGATGGGCACCGCTCAGGCCAGCGCCGTCGCCATCCTCTGCGCCGCCCGCCGCGGCCTGCCCGTCGCGCTGCACACCCCCAGCGAGGTCAAGGCCGCTGTCACCGGCTCGGGCCGGGCCGACAAGGCGCAGGTCGGCGCCATGGTCACCCGGCTGCTGCGGCTCGACGCCCTGCCCAGGCCGGCCGACGCCGCCGACGCCCTGGCGCTGGCCATCTGCCACCTGTGGCGCGCCCCCGCCCAGGACCGCCTGCTGCGCGCGCGTGCCGCCGGCGCACCCGCGCGCGCCGCGACGGCCGCCCGCGCCGCCGCCCCCGGCGTGCGGCGCACCGCCCGCCCGGCCGACCGGGGCGCCGCCGGCCAGGGCGCACCGCGCGCAGGCCGCGCGGGCCAGGACCGCCCGGAGCCCCGGGACCGCGAGATCCGGAGAGACCCCGCATGATTGCCTTCGTCAGCGGCCCCGTCGCCGCCCTCGCCCCCGACGCCGCGGTCATCGAGGTGGGCGGCATCGGCATGGCCGTGCAGTGCACGCCCGACACCCTGTCCACGCTGCGCGTCGGCAAGGACGCCCGGCTGGCCACCTCCCTCGTCGTCCGGGAGGACTCCCTCACCCTCTACGGCTTCGCCGACGACGACGAGCGCCAGGTCTTCGAGCTGCTGCAGACCGCCAGCGGCGTCGGCCCGCGGCTGGCCCAGGCCATGCTCGCCGTGCACCGCCCCGACGCCCTCCGCCTCGCCGTCTCCACCGGCGACGAGAAGACGCTGACGGCCGTCCCCGGCATCGGCAAGAAAGGCGCGCAGAAGCTGCTGCTGGAGCTGAAGGACCGGCTCGGCGAGCCGCTGGGCAGCAGCGGCCTCGTCGGCAGGCAGGCTGGCGCCGCCGCGGCCGCCGGCTGGCGCGAGCAGTTGCACGCCGCCCTCACCGGCCTGGGGTACGCGCCGCGCGAGGCCGACGAGGCCGTCACCGCCGTCGCCCCGCAGGCGGAGGAGAACGGCGCCGCGCCCCCGCCGCTGCCGCAGTTGCTGCGTGCCGCCCTGCAGACCCTGAACCGCGCCCGATGACGGCGCCCGGCCCCCGGCGCGTACGACGAACCGCGACAGCAACCGAACCACGACGGACGGATCCACGATGACCTGGGAGGACGCCGACCCGCGGCTGGTGGACTCGGCCGCCGACGCCGACGACCGGGCGGTGGAGACGGCGCTGCGCCCCAAGGACCTGGCCGAGTTCGTCGGCCAGGAGCGGGTGCGCGAGCAGCTCGACCTGGTGCTGCGCGCCGCCCGCCAGCGCGGCGGCGCCGCCGACCACGTGCTGCTCTCCGGCGCCCCCGGGCTGGGCAAGACCACCCTCGCGATGATCGTCGCCGCCGAGATGGCCGCCCCGATCCGCATCACCTCGGGCCCCGCCATCCAGCACGCCGGCGACCTCGCCGCGATCCTCTCCTCCCTCCAGGAGGGCGAGGTGCTCTTCCTCGACGAGCTGCACCGCATGTCCCGCCCCGCCGAGGAGATGCTCTACATGGCGATGGAGGACCTGCGCGTCGACGTCATCGTCGGCAAGGGCCCCGGCGCCACCGCCATCCCGCTGGAGCTGCCCCCCTTCACCCTGGTCGGCGCCACCACCCGGGCCGGGCTGCTGCCCCCGCCGCTGCGCGACCGCTTCGGCTTCACCGGGCACATGGAGTTCTACTCCCCGGCCGAGCTGGAGCGCGTCCTGCACCGCTCCGCCCACCTCCTCGACGTCTCCGTGGACGCCGCCGGCGCCGCCGAGATCGCCGGCCGCTCCCGCGGCACCCCCCGCATCGCGAACCGCCTGCTGCGCCGGGTGCGGGACTACGCCCAGGTCAAGGCCGACGGCGTGATCACGCGCGAGATCGCCGCCCGCGGCCTGGAGGTCTACGAGGTCGACGACCGCGGCCTGGACCGCCTCGACCGCGCCGTGCTCGGCGCCCTGCTCAAGCTCTTCTCCGGCGGCCCCGTCGGGCTGTCCACGCTGGCCGTGGCGGTGGGGGAGGAGCGGGAGACCGTCGAGGAGGTCGCCGAGCCCTTCCTCGTACGCGAAGGGCTGCTGGCCCGTACGCCCCGCGGCCGCGTCGCCACCCCGGCGGCCTGGGCCCACCTGGGCATCCCGCCCCCGCAGCCGGGCGGCGGCCTGCAGCAGACCGCGTTCTGAGCGCCCCGCCGCGCCCGCCGCGGCGTGGCGGGGACCCGGCGGCGCGGGTGCCCCGGCGGATACCGCGGCGGCGCGGGGAGTCGCCGGTTACGGAACCCGGGTGACATGCTGGGCGTTGTTCACACGGCGGAACTCGCTTAGACTCCGCCGACGCCTTCCGGAACCGGAGGGCACCCCCGCCCCCCAGAACGAGGCCGTGGCGAACGCGGTCCTACGAAGGAAACCCGGACACCGTGGATATCACGATTCTCTTGCCGTTCATCGTGCTCATCGGGGCGATGTTCCTGATGACCCGCTCGGCAAAGAACAAGCAGCGCCAGATGACGAACATGCGGGACCAATTGCAGCCGGGCAGCGGCGTGCGGACCATCGGCGGTATGTACGCCACGGTCAAGGAGGTCCACGAGGACACCATCCTTCTGGAGGTGGCCCCCGGAGTACACGCGATCTACGCGAAGAACTCCATCGGCGCCGTCCTGGACGACGCCGAATACAACCGCATCGTCCACGGCGCCCCGGAGTTCGACGACGAGGACGTTTCGGCGCCCGACGACGCCTCCTCGCTGACCGGCTCCGCCGACGGCGACGCCGGTGACGAGGACGCCGAGGACCGCAGGGAGACCTCGGACCGTATCGACCTCGACAAGAAGGACGCGGCCGACGACGCCGAAGGCGACGCCGGGGCCGCGGACACCACCGACGAGGACGAAAAGAAGAACGGCGGCTCCGCCGCGAAGTGACCGCGGCCCTTCGGCGGCGGCCCCGCACCTGGTGCGGAGGCGCCGCCGGCCGCGGTGAACGGGGGACCGGTCACTTTTCGCCTCGCGGCACCGCGGGGCTACACTTCGTGACCGCGCGACGAGCCCCGCCGCGCGGTGTCTGGACAGGAGAATCGAGAAGGTGGCAGCACCCAAAACGGGCCGCAGGTCCCAGGGATCTCACGGCAGGCCCTGGCGCCCCCTGCTGCTGATCCTGACCGCGATCGCCGCGCTCACCGGTGGAATGTTCCTTTCCGGGCACACCACCCCGCGCCTCGGTATCGACCTCGCCGGCGGCACCAGCATCACGCTGGAGGCCAAGTCCCAGCCGGGCAGCGAGAACGCGATCAACTCCACCAATATGGATACCGCCGTCAACATCATCGAGCGCCGCGTCAACGGCCTCGGGGTGCAGGAGGCGGAGGTCCAGACCCAGGGCGACCGGCACATCATCGTCAACATCCCCAAGGGCACCGACCAGAAGTCGGCGCGCGAGCAGGTGGGCACCACCGCGCGGCTCTTCTTCCGCCCCGTGCTGTCGTACGTGGCGAACGAGCAGCCGGCGCCTTCGCCCAGCGCCTCGGAGTCCGGGGGCAAGGAGAAGGACAAGGGCAAGGACGCCTCCTCCTCGCCGTCACCGTCCGAGAGCGCCTCCGACAAGGCGAGCGACGGCGCCACCGAGCAGGGCCGCGCGCTGTCCGAGGGCCTCGCCCAGGCCGACGGCTCGCCCAGCCCGACCGAGTCGCAGGCGCCGCCCGCCGAGACGCCCCCGGCCGAGCAGGCGCCCACCGGGCAGGTCTCCGCCGACGTGCAGAAGAAGCTGGACGCGCTGGACTGCTCCAACGTCGAGGAGCGCACCAAGATCGGTGAGAACGCCAAGCCGACCGACACCGTCGTCGCGTGCGACAGCGAGGGCGCGTACAAGTACGCGCTCGGCCCGGCCGAGGTCGAGGGCACGGACGTCGACGACGCCTCCGCCACGTACGACGCCCAGCAGGGCTCCGGCTGGATCGTGCAGCTCGAGTTCAACGGCAAGGGCTCCGACAAGTTCGCCGATGTCACCGGCACCCTCGCCGGCCAGGCCCCGCCGAACAACCAGTTCGCCATCGAGCTCGACGGCGAGGTCGTCTCCGCGCCCTCCGTCGACGAGTCGATCACCGGCGGCCGGGCGCAGATCTCCGGCAGCTTCAACCAGGAGTCGGCCGAGGAACTGGCCAACGTCCTGTCGTACGGTGCCCTGCCGCTGTCCTTCGAGGAGTCCGAGGTCACCACCGTCTCGCCGGCCCTCGGCAACGAGCAGCTCCAGGCGGGCCTCATCGCCGGCGCCGTCGGTCTGGCGCTGGTGATCATCTACCTCGTCGCGTACTACCGCGGGCTGGCCCTGGTGGCCGTCGTCAGCCTCATGGTCTCCGCCGCCCTCACGTACACGATCATGGCCCTGCTCGGCCCCGGCATCGGCTTCGCGCTGAACCTCCCGGCGGTCTGCGGCGCGATCGTGGCGATCGGCATCACGGCGGACTCGTTCATCGTGTACTTCGAACGCATCCGCGACGAGATCCGCGAGGGCCGCACGCTGCGCCCCGCCGTGGCGCGCGGCTGGCCGCGGGCCCGGCGCACCATCCTGGTGTCCGACTTCGTGTCCTTCCTGGCCGCGGCCGTGCTCTTCGCGGTCACCGTCGGCAAGGTGCAGGGCTTCGCCTTCACCCTGGGCCTGACCACGCTCCTCGACGTCGTCGTGGTCTTCCTCTTCACCAAGCCGGTCATGACCATCCTGGCCCGCAAGCGGTTCTTCGCCAGCGGCCATCCCTGGTCCGGGCTCGATCCCAAACGGCTGGGAGCCACGCCACCGCTGCGCGGCCGCCCGCGCACCGCCGGTCCCGTCAACCCGAAGGAGGTCTGAGATGTCGCGCCTCGGCACCCTCGGCGCCCGCCTCTACCGCGGTGAGGCCGGCTACGACTTCGTCGCCAAGCGGTTCCTCTGGTACGGCGTCTCCGTCCTCATCACGATCATCGCGATCGCCGGCTTCTTCATCCGCGGCCTGAACATGGGCATCGAGTTCGAGGGCGGTGCGGTCTTCACCACCCCGAAGACCGAGACCTCGGTCTCGCAGGCCCAGGAGATCGCCGAGGATGCCTCGGGGCACCAGGCGATCGTCCAGGAACTGGGCAGCGGGAAGCTCCGTATCCAGGTCAGCAGCATCGAGACGCAGCAGTCCGACAAGGTCAAGACGGCGCTCGCCGAAGAGCTGAACGTCGACGCCGCGGACATCAACGACCAGCTCGTCGGGCCCAGTTGGGGCGAGCAGATCGCGAACAAGGCGTGGCAGGGCCTGGCGATCTTCATGGTCCTGGTGGTGATCTACCTCGCCATCGCCTTCGAGTGGCGCATGGCGTTCGCGGCGCTCGTCGCGCTGATCCACGACCTGACGATCACGGTCGGCGTCTACACGATCGTCGGCTTCGAAGTCACCCCGGGCACGGTCATCGGTCTGCTGACCATCCTCGGTTACTCGCTGTACGACACGGTGGTGGTCTTCGACGGGCTCAAGGAGAGCACGAAGGACATCACCAGACAGACGGGCTTCACCTACCGCGAGGCGGCCAACCGCAGCCTCAACGGCACGCTCGTCCGCTCCATCAACACCTCCGTCGTGGCCCTGCTGCCGGTCGCCGGCCTGCTGTTCATCGGCGGCGGCGTGCTCGGCGGCGGCATGCTCAACGACATCGCGCTGTCGCTGTTCGTCGGCCTCGCGGCCGGCGCGTACTCCTCGATCTTCATCGCCACCCCGCTGGTGGTCGACTTCAAGGAGCGCGACCCCGCCATACAGGCCCACAACAAGCGGGTCGCCGCCCGGCGCGCCTCCGACGCCCGGTCCGCCGCCCGCGGCGAGAAGGGGACGGCCGGCCACGAGGACGGCCCGGACGCGGCGGCCGTCGAGGACGACGAGCCCGGGGACGACCCCCGTGCCCCCCAGCCCGCGGGCCAGGGCGTCGTCGGGCCCCCGCGCGGCGAGGGCCGCCGGCAGCAGCCGGTGTCCCGGCAGCGCGGCCGGGGCCGCCCCTCCGGCAGCCGCGGCGGCCGGTCGGGAGGCAAGCGCCGGTGAGCGTGCCCGAGGGGACCAGGGAGCTGCTGCTCAGCCGGATCCAGGACGTGCCGGACTACCCGCAGCCGGGCGTGATGTTCAAGGACATCACCCCGCTGCTGGCCGACGCGAAGGCGTTCGCCGTGCTCACGGACGCGCTGACGGAGGTCTGCCGGGAGCAGGGTGCGCAGAAGGTCGTCGGCCTGGAGGCGCGCGGCTTCATCCTGGGCGCGCCGGTCGCGGTGCGCGCGGGGATCGGCTTCGTGCCCGTGCGCAAGGCGGGCAAGCTCCCGGGCGCCACCCTCGGGCAGGCGTACGACCTGGAGTACGGCACGGCGGAGATCGAGATACACGCCGACGCCGTGCAGTCCGGCGACCGCGTGCTCGTCATCGACGACGTGCTGGCCACCGGTGGCACCGCGGAGGCGTCGGTGCAGCTCATCCGGCGGGCCGGCGGCACCGTCACCGGCGTGGCCGTGCTGCTGGAGCTGGGCTTCCTGGCCGGCCGGGCGCGGGTTGAGCAGGCGCTCGCCGGGGCTCCGCTGGACGCGCTCGTCACCGTCTGAGCCGACCCGGGGGCCGCCCGGGCCCCCGGCTCCTCCGGAGAGCCTGCCCGGTCGGCGTTCTGCCCGGTCAGGGGCCTGGTCAGGCGGTTGCCGGGTGGTGAGGGCGCGACGGCAGATACCATGGCAGTTCCGGGGATCTCCCCGTGGGCCGTCCACCGTCAAGGAGTGCTCTTGCCAGACGAGGCTCATCGGTCCACCGCCGCCCCGCCCGAGAAGCAGCGGCAGTCCGGCGCGGAGGACCGCCCGCTGCCCGCCCGGGCCGCCGAGAACGGCTCGGGACGCCGGACCGCGCCGCCGGAAGGGCGGACGCAGCCGGCCACTCCGGCGCGCGTCGAGCCCGCCTCGGGCCACGGCGGCGGGCAGGCCGGCCGCGGCGGCTCCCCGAGCCGCGTGCGCGCCCGGCTGGCGCGCCTCGGCGTACAGCGGCAGAGCCCGTACAACCCGGTCCTGGAGCCGCTGCTGCGGATAGTGCGCGGAAACGACCCGAAGGCCGACTCCTCGACGCTGCGCCAGATAGAGCGCGCCTTCCAGGTCGCGGAGCGCTGGCACCGCGGCCAGAAGCGCAAGAGCGGCGACCCGTACATCACCCACCCCCTGGCCGTCACCACGATCCTGGCCGAGCTGGGCATGGACCCGGCCACGCTGATGGCGGGGCTGCTGCACGACACGGTGGAGGACACCGAGTACGGGCTCGAGGACCTGCGCCGCGACTTCGGCGACCAGGTCACGCTGCTGGTCGACGGCGTCACCAAGCTGGACAAGGTCAAGTTCGGCGAGGCCGCGCAGGCGGAGACCGTACGCAAGATGGTCGTCGCCATGGCCAAGGACCCCCGGGTCCTGGTGATCAAGCTCGCCGACCGGCTGCACAACATGCGCACGATGCGCTACCTGCGCCGCGAGAAGCAGGAGCAGAAGGCGCGCGAGACGCTGGAGATCTACGCGCCGCTGGCCCACCGGCTGGGCATGAACACCATCAAGTGGGAGCTGGAGGACCTCGCCTTCGCGATCCTCTACCCGAAGATGTACGACGAGATCGTCCGCCTGGTCGCCGAGCGCGCCCCGAAGCGGGACGAGTACCTGGCCGTCGTCATCGACGAGGTGCAGCAGGATCTGCGCAGCGCCCGGATCAAGGCGACCGTCACCGGCCGCCCGAAGCACTACTACAGCGTCTACCAGAAGATGATCGTGCGCGGCCGCGACTTCGCCGAGATCTACGACCTGGTGGGCATCCGCGTCCTCGTCGACTCGGTCCGCGACTGCTACGCGGCGCTGGGCACCATCCACGCGCGGTGGAACCCCGTCCCCGGACGGTTCAAGGACTACATCGCGATGCCCAAGTTCAACATGTACCAGTCGCTGCACACGACGGTCATCGGACCCGAGGGCAAGCCCGTCGAACTGCAGCTCCGCACGTTCGACATGCACCGCCGCGCCGAGTACGGCATCGCCGCGCACTGGAAGTACAAGCAGGAGGCGACCGGCGGCGCCGCCCGCCAGCAGGGCGCCGGCACCCGCAGGGGCAGTAAGTCCGAGCAGGTCAACGACATGGCCTGGCTGCGGCAGTTGATCGACTGGCAGAAGGAGACCGAGGACCCCGGCGAGTTCCTGGACGCGCTGCGCTTCGACCTGTCCCGCAACGAGGTCTTCGTCTTCACGCCCAAGGGCGACGTGATCGCCCTGCCCGCCGGCGCGACGCCCGTCGACTTCGCGTACGCGGTGCACACCGAGGTCGGGCACAAGACCATAGGAGCGCGGGTCGGCGGCCGGCTCGTATCGCTGGAGTCCGCGCTCGACAACGGCGACACCGTCGAGGTGTTCACCTCCAAGGCGGCCGGCGCGGGCCCCTCCCGGGACTGGCTGAACTTCGTCAAGTCGCCCCGCGCGCGCAACAAGATCCGTGCCTGGTTCTCCAAGGAGCGCCGGGACGAGGCCATCGAGCAGGGCAAGGACGCCATCGCGCGGGCGATGCGCAAGCAGAACCTGCCGATCCAGCGGATCCTCACCGGCGACTCGCTGGTCACCATCGCGCACGAGATGCGCTACCCCGACATCTCCGCGCTCTACGCGGCGATCGGCGAGGGTCACATCTCCGCGCAGAACGTGGTGCAGAAGCTGGTCCAGGCGCTCGGCGGCGAGGAGGCGGCCACCGAGGACATCGAGGAGACCGCGCCGCCACTGCACGGCAAGACCCGCAAGCGCCGGGCGGTCAACGACCCCGGCGTGATCGTCAAGGGCGTCGACGACGTGTGGGTCAAGCTCTCCCGCTGCTGTACGCCGGTGCCCGGAGACCCGATCATCGGCTTCGTCACCCGCGGCAAGGGCGTCTCCGTGCACCGTGCCGACTGCGTCAACGTCGAGTCGCTGTCGCAGCAGCCCGAGCGGATCATCGAGGTGGAGTGGGCGCCGACGCAGTCGTCGGTCTTCCTCGTCGCCATCCAGGTGGAGGCGCTGGACCGCTCCCGGCTGCTCTCGGACGTCACCAGGGTGCTGTCCGACCAGCACGTGAACATCCTGTCCGCCGCCGTGCAGACCTCCCGCGACCGGGTGGCCACCTCGCGCTTCACGTTCGAGATGGGCGACCCGAAGCACCTGGGGCACGTACTGAAGGCCGTACGGAAGGTGGAGGGCGTCTACGACGTGTACCGCGTCACCTCCGCCCGGAACAACTGAGCGCACCCGCCGCCACCGTGCCCGTACGCGACCGGGCCCCCGCCGCACGGCGGGGGCCCGGTCACGTACCGGCTGGTGTCAGCCTTCCCGGCCCTCTCAGCCGCCGAACTCCCGCAGGCCCTTGAGCGCCTGGTCGAGCAGCGCCTGCCGGCCCTCCAGCTCACGGGCCAGCTTGTCGGCCTTGGCCGCGTTGCCCTGCGCCCGCGCCTGCTCGATCTGCCGGTGCAGCTTGTCGACGGCGTCCTGCAACTGCCCCGTCAGCCCCTCGGCGCGCGCCCGCGCCTCCGGGTTCGTACGGCGCCACTCGGCCTCCTCCGCCTCGCCGATGGACCGCTCCACGGCGTGCATCCGGGCCTCGATCTTCGTCCGGGCGTCCCGCGGCACGTGCCCGATGGCCTCCCACCGCTCGTTGATCGAGCGGAAGGCGCCCCTGGCGGACTTGAGGTCGGTGACCGGCAGCAGCTTCTCCGCCTCCGCCACCAGCTCCTCCTTGCGCGTCAGGTTCTCGCGCTGCTCGTGGTCGCGCTCGGCGAAGACCTCGCTGCGGGCCTGGAAGAAGACGTCCTGCGCGCCGCGGAAGCGGGACCACAGGTCCTCCTCCTGGTCGCGCTGCGCACGGCCGGCGGCCTTCCAGTCCGCCATCAGCTCGCGGTAGCGGGCGGCCGTCGGCCCCCACTCGCGGGAGCCGGAGAGCGCCTCCGCCTCCTCCACCAGCTTCTCCTTGCGCCGCCTGGCCTCCTCGCGCTGGGCGTCGAGCGACGCGAAGTGCGCCTTGCGGCGCTTGGAGAACGCCGAGCGCGCGTGGCTGAAGCGGTGCCACAGCTCGTCGTCGCTCCTGCGGTCCAGCCGCGGCAGACCCTTCCAGGTCTCCACCAGCTCCCGCAGCCGCTCGCCGGCCGCGCGCCACTGCTCGCTCTGCGCCAGCTCCTCCGCCTCGGCGACCACCGCCTCCTTGGACTCGCGCACCTCCTGCTGGTGCTTGTTCTTGGCCGCCTTGCGCTCCTCCTGACGGGCGCCGACGGCCTCCACCAGCCGGTCGAGCCGCGCCGTCAGCGCCTCCAGGTCACCGACCGCGTGCGCCTCCGAGACCTGCGCGCGCAGGTGCTCGATGGCGGTGCTGGCGTCCTTGGTGGACAGGTCGGTGGTCTGCACCCGGCGCTCGAGGAGGCCGATCTCCACGACCAGGCCCTCGTACTTGCGCTTGAAGTAGGCGAGCGCCTCCTCGGCCGAGCCCGCCTGCCAGGAGCCGACGACTCGTTCGCCGTCGGCGGTACGCACGTACACGGTGCCCGTCTCGTCGACCCGGCCCCATGGGTCGCTGCTCACAGCGCCTCCTCACATGACGCCCCGCGGGCCCGGCAGCCCGGCGGCGTCTTCCACAGTTGTCTGCGGCCGGAAAGGGGATGGGGTACCGGATCCGGCCGATCCGGCGGCGGGCGAAAGCGACTGCCGCCGGCACCCCCGCACCTGCACAACGCCAACATAGGCGAACGGCGGGCCGGCTGTCCGCATCCCGCGCGAGACCAATCCCGTAACGACGCGGGGCCGGCCGTGGCTCAGCGGTCGGTCTCCTGCTCCTTGGTGCCCTCGGTGACGGTCGCCTTGTCGATGACCACCGTCGCGTTCGGGGCGGTGTTGCCCGTCTGCGGGTCCTGCGGCTGCGCGCCGGCCTCGGCGATGGTCTTGACCGTGGCCGTGCCCTCGTCGGTGAGCTGACCGAACGGCGTGTAGTTCGGGGGCAGCGGGCTGTCCTGGTAGACGAGGAAGAACTGGCTGCCGCCGGAGTCCTTCTGACCGGTGTTGGCCATCGCCACGGTGCCCGCGGGGTACGTCCCGCCCTTGACCGCCTTGTCCTTGAGGTTCTCGTCCGGGATCGTGTAGCCGGGGCCGCCCTGGCCGGTGCCGGCCGGGTCGCCGCACTGCAGCACGAAGATGCCGGACTCCTGACCGGTCAGCCGGTGGCACGGGCTGTGGTCGAAGTAGCCCTCGTCGGCGAGGAAGCGCATGTTGTTCACCGTGTGCGGCGCCTTGCCCGCGTCCATCTCGATGCCGATGTCGCCACAGGTGGTCGACAGCGTCATCGTGTACGTCGCCGAGTCGTCGATGCCGAGCTTCGGCTCCTTCTTCCACGTCTTGTCCGACGGCTTGCCCTTCTCCGGCTTGCCGCAGGGGTCGTGCGCCTTCTCCGGGCTCGCGCTGGGCGCCGCGGCGTCGTCCTTCTTCTTGTCGTCGTCGTCCGACCCGAAGCCCGTGGCCGCCGCGACCGTGACGGCGGTGATCACCACCACGAGCGGGGCGGCGATGATCGCCGCGAGCTTCCGGTTGTGCTTTCTGCGGTCGGCGCGCCTGCGCTGCTGCCGCTCGTACTTGTCCCGGGCGAGCTGCCGCCTCCGCTGGTCCCTGCTGACCACCGCGTCTTCTCCCTCAAGTCGCTGCCACACGCGTTCGTGGACCGGAATTCCGTGTGCCGTACCGTATATCGATTCGCTGCCGGATGAGGAGCGCCGGTAGTCTCGGTACGGCCGCAATTCCGGGGCCGCCGCCGGCCGTGCGGCTCCCGGCGGCGGCACACATCCGACGAGATCCGACAGGTGAAGGACGATCGTGCTCATTGCCGGGTTCCCCGCGGGCGCATGGGGCACCAACTGTTATCTCCTCGCCCCGGCCGCCGGGGAGGAGTGCGTGATCGTCGACCCCGGGCACCGGGCGGCGGACGGCGTCGCGGAGGCCGTCGCCAAGCACCGGCTGAAGCCGGTCGCAGTGGTGCTCACCCACGGGCACCTCGACCACGTCGCCTCGGTGATCCCCGTCTGCGGCGCCCACGACGTGCCCGCCTGGATCCACCCCGCCGACCGGTACATGCTCGCCGACCCGGAGAAGGCGCTCGGCATGGCCGTCGGGGCGCCGCTGCTCGGCGACCTGACCGTGGGCGAGCCGGACGACGTGGCCGAGCTCGCCGACGGCGCCGAGCTGGAGCTGGCCGGGCTGAGCCTCACGGTCGCGCACGCGCCGGGCCATACCAAGGGGTCGGTGACCTTCCGGCTGCCCGAGCAGCAGGATGTGCCGCAGGTCCTCTTCTCGGGCGACCTGCTCTTCGCCGGCTCCATCGGCCGCACCGACCTGCCCGGCGGCGACAGCGCCGAGATCCTGGAGTCGCTGGCCCGCGTGTGCCTGCCGCTCGACGACTCGACCGTGGTGCTCCCCGGGCACGGCCCCCAGACCACCATCGGACGCGAGCGCGTCGGCAACCCCTTCCTGCAGGAGCTGGCCGCCGGCCGGGCGGGCGGCCCGGCCGCCCCGCTCCGCCACCAACGACGAATGTGACGACACCCTCCGTGAGCACTTCACCGGCCTTCAAGGCCCCCAAGGGCACCTACGACCTGATCCCGCCGCGCTCCGCGGCCTACCTCGCCGTCCGCGAGGCGTTCGCCGCGCCCGTGCGCCGTGCCGGCTACGGCTACGTCGAGACCCCCGGCTTCGAGGACGTGCGGCTCTTCGCCCGCGGCGTCGGCGAGTCCACCGACATCGTGACCAAGGAGATGTACACCCTCATCACCAAGGGCGGCGACGAGCTGGCGCTGCGCCCCGAGGGCACCGCGTCCGTGCTGCGCGCGGCGCTGGAGAGCAACCTGCACAAGCAGGGCAACCTCCCGGTCAAACTCTGGTACTCCGGTTCGTACTACCGCTACGAGCGCCCGCAGAAGGGCCGTTACCGGCACTTCTCCCAGGTCGGCGCCGAGGCCATCGGCACCGAGGACCCGGCGCTGGACGCCGAGTTGATCGTCCTGGCCGTCGACGGCTACCGCGCGCTGGGGCTGACCGGCTTCCGGCTGCTGCTCAACTCGCTCGGTGACCAGGAGTGCCGGCCCGCGTACCGGACCGCGCTCCAGGACTTCCTGCGCGGCCTCGACCTCGACGAGCCCACCCGCGAGCGGATCGAGATCAACCCGCTGCGGGTGCTCGACGACAAGCGCCCCGAGGTCAGGGCCCAGCTCGACGCCGCGCCGCTGATGCGCGACCACCTGTGCGAGGCGTGCAAGGCGTACCACGAGCAGGTCCGCGAGCTGCTGACCGCCGCGGGCGTCGCGTACGAGGACGACCCCCGGCTGGTCCGCGGCCTCGACTACTACACGCGCACCACCTTCGAGTTCATCCACGACGGCCTCGGCGCGCAGTCCGCCATCGGCGGTGGCGGCCGCTACGACGGGCTGTCGGAGATGATCGGCGGCCCCGCGCTGCCCTCGGTGGGCTGGGCGCTGGGCGTGGACCGCACGGTGCTGGCGCTGGAGGCCGAGGGCGTGGCGCTGGACCTGCCCGCGACCACCGACGTGTACGCGGCGGCGCTCGGCGAGCAGGCCCGCAGGACGCTCTTCGGGGTGGTCACCGAGCTGCGCAGGGCCGGGGTCGCGGCGGACTTCGCGTTCGGCGGCAAGGGCCTGAAGAACGCGATGAAGTCCGCCGACCGCTCCGGCGCGCGCTTCGCGCTGGTGGCGGGGGAGCGGGACCTCGGCGAGGGCGTGGTGCAGCTCAAGGACCTGGGCAGCGGCGAGCAGCGGGCGGTCGGGCTGGCCGAGGTCGTCGGCGAGCTGCGGAAGCTGCTGGCCTGACCCCCGCGGGTGGCGCGGTGACGGGTGGATTTACGCCGGTCGAATGCGCGGTCGGGCATCGTTGACCCCTGCCGGTGGATGGCCGGAGGGTCACCGGCCGATCACCGGTGCACCGGTGCCCGATCGCCCTGGGTTGCGGCACAATGAACTGCCGCCACCGAGCCGAGCCCACGGAAGCAGAGATGACCACGACCGCAACGAGAACGGCCCCGTCCCAGCACGAGGACCCGCCCGATTCCGGACTGATCGGGTCGGGCCGACCGTTCGCCTGGCTGCTGGTGATCGGCGGCGTGCTGGGTCTGGTCGCGTCCGCGGTGATCACGCACGACAAGATGAAGCTGCTGGAGGACCCGAACTACGTCTCGGCCTGCAGTCTGAACCCCGTCCTGTCGTGCAACAACATCATGAAGAGCTGGCAGGCGACGGTGTTCGGGTTCCCGAACCCGTTCGTCGGCTGGATCGCCTTCCCGATGCTCGTCGTGATCGGCGTCGGCCTGCTGTCCGGCGCCACGCACCGCCGGTGGTGGTGGACCGGGCTGTGGGCGGGCTCCCTCTTCGGGGTCGGCTTCGTCACCTTCCTCCAGTACTCGTCGCTGTACAAGATCGGCTCGCTGTGCCTGTGGTGCTCGCTGGTCTGGGCGGTGACGATCCTGATCTTCTGGTACACCACCGTGCACAACGTCAAGACCGGCGTCTTCCCGGTCTCGGCGCGGGTGCGCGAGACGGTGCTGGAGTTCAACTGGGTGGTGCCCGTCCTCTGGTACGGGATTCTGCTCATCCTGATCGGCATCCGCTGGTGGTCGTACTGGAAGACGCTCCTTTGAGCGCTGTCAGTCCGGTGGCATAGGGTCGGAAGCGTGGAGCCCGACCTGTTCACCGCAGCGGCCGAGGAGCGCCAGGAGAAGGATCCCGGCAGCTCCCCGCTGGCCGTCCGGATGCGCCCGCGCAGCCTCGACGAGGTCGTGGGCCAGCAGCACCTGCTCAAGCCCGGCGCGCCGCTGCGCCGGCTCGTCGGCGAGGGCGCCGGCGGCCCGGCGGGCCCGGCGTCCGTGCTGCTGTGGGGCCCGCCCGGCACGGGCAAGACGACTTTGGCGTACGTGGTCAGCCAGGCCACCCAGAAGCGCTTCGTGGAGCTGTCCGCGATCACCGCGGGCGTCAAGGAGGTCCGCGCGGTCATCGAGGGCGCCCGCCGCGCCGCCGGGGGGTACGGCAAGGAGACGGTCCTCTTCCTCGACGAGATCCACCGCTTCAGCAAGGCCCAGCAGGACTCGCTGCTGCCCGCGGTGGAGAACCGCTGGGTGACGCTGATCGCGGCCACCACCGAGAACCCGTACTTCTCGGTGATCTCCCCGCTGCTCTCCCGCTCGCTGCTGCTCACCCTGGCGCCTCTCACCGACGACGACGTGCGGGGGCTGCTGCGCCGGGCGGTCGCCGCCGAGCGCGGCCTCGGCGGCGCCGTGACGCTGCCCGGGGAGTCCGAGGAGCACCTGCTGCGCATCGCCGGCGGCGACGCCCGCCGGGCGCTCACGGCGCTGGAGGCGGCGGCCGGGGCGGCGCTGGCACAGGGCGAGGCGGAGGTGTCGCTGCCGACGCTGGAGGCGGCGGTGGACCGCGCCGCCGTGGCGTACGACCGGGACGGCGACCAGCATTACGACGTGGCGAGCGCCCTGATCAAGTCCGTGCGCGGCTCGGACGTGGACGCGGCGCTGCACTATCTGGCGCGCATGATCGAGGCGGGCGAGGACCCGCGGTTCATCGCCCGCCGGCTGATGATCTCCGCCAGCGAGGACATCGGCCTCGCCGACTCCTCGGCGCTGCAGACGGCGGTCGCGGCGGCCCAGGCGGTGGCCATGATCGGCTTCCCGGAGGCGGCGCTGACGCTGGCGCAGGCCACGGTGGCGCTCGCGCTGGCCCCGAAGTCCAACGCGGTGACGAAGGCCATCGGCGCCGCGATGGACGACGTACGGGCCGGGAAGGCGGGCCCGGTGCCGGCGCATCTGCGGGACGGGCACTACAAGGGTGCGGAAAAGCTGGGGCACGCGCAGGGGTACGTGTATCCGCACGACATACCGGGCGCCATCGCCGCCCAGCAGTACGCCCCGGACGCCCTCGCCGGCCGCAGGTACTACGAGCCGACGCGGTACGGTGCGGAGGCGCGGTACGCCGAGGTGGTCGAGCGGGTGCGGGAGCGGCTGGCGGGCGGGGGCCGGGACGGCTCCGCCCGGGGCGACGAGCGGGACTGACCCGCCGTGCGCGGCCGGCCGGCCGCCTGGTGATGCGGATCACGGTGCCTTGCCGCCGGGAATGCCCGAAATCGCGGGCGCGTTTTTCGAGGTAGGAGCGCGAAAGCGCCGACATCGCTTAAGGTAAGCCTTGCCTAACTTTCCTGAGGAGGACGGAACCACGTGAACCAGCCGCGCCCCAAGGTCCGCAAGTCGCGGGCCCTCGGCATCCCGCTCACCCCGAAGGCAGCCAAGTACTTCGAGAGCCGCCCGTACCCGCCCGGCATGCACGGCCGCGGCCGGAAGCAGACGAGCGACTACAAGGTACGGCTGCTCGAAAAGCAGCGCCTGCGCGCGCAGTACGACATCAGCGAGCGCCAGCTCGTCCGGGCGTACGAGCGCGCCAGCAAGGTGCAGGCCAAGACCGGTGAGGCGCTGATCGTCGAGCTGGAGCGCCGGCTGGACGCGCTGGTCCTCCGCGCCGGCCTGGCCAGGACCGTCTACCAGTCCCGGCAGATGGTCGTCCACGGCCACATCGAGGTCAACGGCCGCAAGGTCAACAAGCCGTCCTTCCGGGTTCGCCCCGACGACGTGGTGAAGGTCCGCGAGCGCAGCCGCGAGAAGTACCCGTTCCAGGTCGCGCGCGAGGGCGGCTACGCGACGGACGGCGAGACCCCCCGCTACCTGGAGGTCAACCTGCCGGCGCTCGCCTTCCGGCTGGACCGGGAGCCCAACCGCCGCGAGATCCCCGTCATCTGCGACGAGCAGCTCGTCGTGGAGTACTACGCCCGCTGACGGCCCCGCCCCGCGGGCGCACGGAACGTACGCGGAAGTATGCGCAACGTACAATCCGCTCGCGCAACTCCCCAGTGCACGGGGGTTAATCCGGTACGGCGCTGTCGGTCCGGCGCGATAGGGTCGGAGCCTGCCCTGGCAGCGCAACACCCCGTCGACTCGCCCGGCGAGCAGCCCTGAAGGAGCGGTGCATCGTGTCCGGTGGAGAGGTGGCCGGCATCCTCGTGGCCGTCTTCTGGGCCATCCTGGTCTCGTTCCTGGCCGTGGCGCTCTTCCGGCTCGCCCGCACGCTCCGCGCGGCGGGCGAGTTGGTCACGCGCGTGACCGAGGAGGCCGTCCCGCTGCTCGCGGAGGCCGGCGCCACGGTCCGCTCGGCCAACACGCAGCTCGCCCGGGTCGATGCCATCGCCTCCGACGTGCAGGAGGTCACGGCCAACGCCTCGGCCCTGTCCTCCACCGTCTCCACCGCATTCGGCGGCCCCCTGGTGAAGGTGGCCGCGTTCGGGTACGGGGTGCGCCGTGCGCTCGGCCGGAACCGCGGCCCGGCCGCGGACGACGGCGACGTGATCGTCGGCGGCCCGGTCCGCGGGCCCGCCGCGAGTGCGGCGCGGGGCGCCGGGGCCGCGGGCGCCCGGGTGCCCGCCGCCCGCCGGGGCTTTTCCGCCAGGCGCAGAAAGGGCTGAGCAGCATGTTCCGTCGGACCTTCTGGTTCACGACCGGTGCGGCCACCGGAGTCTGGGCCACCGTCAGGGCGCAGCGCGCGATGCGCCGCGTCTCGCCGGAGGGCATCGCCGCCACGGCGGCCAACCGCGCCGTCGACACCGGCCGCCGCGCGCTGCTCTTCGCCCAGGACGTGCGTGCCGCGATGGCCGAGCGCGAGGGCCAGCTCAACGACGCCCTCGGGCTCAGCCCGCGCAGCCGCCCCGCGGAGCTGCCGGGACAGCGCGCCAAGGCGCAGCTCGAACGGAAGGCCGCGCGGCGCCGCCCCGGCGACCGCGGCCCGTACCACCGCAATCGCAACCTGAAAGAGGACCACTGATGGAGTCGGCCGAAATCCGCCGCCGCTGGCTGCGCTTCTTCGAAGAGCGTGGGCACACCGTCGTGCCGTCGGCGTCGCTGATCGCGGACGACCCCACGCTGCTCCTCATCAACGCGGGCATGGTCCCCTTCAAGCCGTACTTCCTCGGCGAGGCCACCCCGCCGTACAAGCGCGCCACGAGCGTGCAGAAGTGCATCCGCACCCCGGACATCGACGAGGTCGGCAAGACCACCCGGCACGGCACCTTCTTCCAGATGTGCGGCAACTTCTCCTTCGGTGACTACTTCAAGGAGGGTGCCGCCAGCCTCGCCTGGGAGCTGCTCACCAGCTCGCAGGACGCGGGGGGTTACGGTCTTCACCCCGAGCGCCTGTGGATCACGGTCTACGAGGACGACGACGAGGCCGAGCGCATCTGGCGCGACGTCGTCGGCGTGCCCCCGGAGCGCATCCAGCGCCTGGGCAAGGAGGAGAACTACTGGGACATGGGCGTGCCCGGTCCCTGCGGCCCCTGCTCCGAGGTCAGCTACGACCGCGGCCCCGAGTTCGGCGAGGCCGGCGGCCCCGCCGCCAACGGCGAGCGCTACGTGGAGCTCTGGAACCTGGTCTTCATGCAGTACGTGCGCGGCCCCGGCAAGGGCAAGGACTACCCGATCCTCGGCGACCTGCCCCAGCAGAACATCGACACCGGCCTCGGCCTCGAACGCCTGGCGATGATCCTGCAAGACGTGCACAACATGTACGAGATCGACACGTCGCGCGCCGTCATCGACAAGGCCGAGGAACTGACCGGCGTGCGCTACGGCGTCGCCGACCACTCGGACGTCTCGCTGCGCGTCGTCTCCGACCACATGCGCGCCTCCGTCATGCTCATCGGCGACGGCGTCACCCCCGGCAACGAGGGCCGGGGCTACGTGCTGCGCCGCATCATGCGCCGCGCCGTGCGCAACATGAAGCTCCTCGGCGCCGACCGCCCCGTCGTCGGCGAGCTGGTCGACGTCGTCATCTCCACCATGGGCGAGCAGTACCCGGAGCTGGTCGCCGACCGCAAGCGCATCGAGTCCGTCGCGCTCGCCGAGGAGGCCCGCTTCCTCAAGACCCTCAAGGCCGGCACCAACGTGCTGGACACCGCCGTCACCGAGGCCAAGTCCGCCGGCTCCGGCGTGCTCCCCGGCGACAAGGCGTTCCTGCTTCACGACACCTGGGGCTTCCCGATCGACCTCACGCTGGAGATGGCCGGCGAGCAGGGGCTGACGGTCGACGAGGACGGCTTCCGCCGGCTGATGAAGGAGCAGCGGGACCGGGCCAAGGCCGACGCCGCCGCCAAGAAGACGGGCCACGCCGACCTGTCCGCGTACCGCGAGGTCGCCGACTCCGCCGGTGCCACCGAGTTCACGGGCTACACGGCCACCGACGCCGAGTCCACCGTCGTCGGCCTGCTGGTCGGCGGCGTGGCCTCGCCCGCCGCCACCGAGGGCGACGAGGTCGAGGTCATCCTCGACCGCACCCCCTTCTACGCGGAGGGCGGCGGCCAGCTCGCCGACACCGGCCGGATCCGGCTCGGCTCCGGCGCCGTGGTCGACGTGCGCGACGTACAGCAGCCGGTGCCCGGCGTCAGCGTGCACAAGGGCGTCGTCCAGGTCGGCGAGGTCACCGTCGGCGAGCCCGCGCAGGCCGCCATCGACGTGAGCCGCCGCCGCGCCATCGCCCGCGCCCACAGCGCCACCCACCTGACCCACCAGGCGCTGCGCGACGCCCTCGGCCCGACCGCCGCCCAGGCGGGCTCGGAGAACGCCCCGGGCCGCTTCCGCTTCGACTTCGGCGCGCCCGCCGCCGTACCGGGCGGCGTCCTCGGCGACGTCGAGCAGAAGATCAACGAGGTGCTCGCCCGCGAACTCGACGTGCACGCCGAGGTCATGTCGATGGAGGACGCCAAGAAGCAGGGCGCGCTGGCCGAGTTCGGCGAGAAGTACGGCAACCGGGTGCGCGTCGTCACCATCGGCGACTTCTCCAAGGAGCTGTGCGGCGGCACCCACGTGCACAACACCGCCCAGCTCGGCCTGGTCAAGCTGCTCGGCGAGTCCTCCATCGGCGCCGGCGTGCGCCGGGTGGAGGCCCTGGTCGGCGTTGACGCGTACAACTTCCTGGCCCGCGAGCACACCGTGGTCCACCAGCTCACCGAGCTGCTGAAGGGCCGCCCGGAGGAACTGCCCGAGCGGATCTCCGGCATGCTGGCCCGGCTGAAGGACGCGGAGAAGGAGATCGAGAAGTTCCGCGCCGAGAAGGTGCTGCAGGCCGCCGCGGGGCTCGCCGAGGGCGCCAGGGACGTCGGCGGCGTCGCGCTGGTCGCCGCCCGGGTGCCGGACGGCACGGCCGCCGAGGACCTGCGCAAGCTCGTCCTGGACGTACGGGGCCGGATCCCCGGCGACCGGCCGGCCGTCGTGGCGCTCTTCTCCGTCGCGGGTGGCCGCCCGGTCACCGTGATCGCCACCAACGAGGCTGCCCGCGAGCGCGGTCTGAAGGCCGGCGACCTGGTGCGTACGGCCGCCAAGACGCTCGGCGGCGGCGGCGGTGGCAAGCCCGACATCGCCCAGGGCGGCGGGCAGGACCCGCAGGCCGTCGGCGAGGCCGTGGCCGCGGTGGAGCGGGGCGTAGCGGAGGCCGCCTGATATGGAACCGCCGCCGGAGGGCCGGACGATCCGCCGCGGGCGCAGGCTCGCGGTGGACGTCGGCGACGCCCGGATCGGGGTCGCGTCCTGCGACCCCGACGGGATCCTCGCCACGCCCGTGGAGACCGTGCCGGGCCGGGACCTGCCGGCGGCGTTCCGCAGGCTCGCCGCGCTCACCGAGGAGTACGAGCCGCTGGAGGTGCTCGTCGGCCTGCCGCGCTCGCTGCACGGCGGCGAGGGCCCCGCGGCCGCCAAGGTCCGCGGCTTCGCGGAGAAGCTGGCGCGCCGCGTCCACCCCGTGCCCGTACGGCTCGTCGACGAACGCATGTCCACGGTGACGGCCGCGCAGAACCTGCGTGCGGCCGGGAGATCGAGCCGCAAGGGCCGATCGGTGGTCGACCAGGTGGCGGCCGTCGTCATCCTCCAGAGCGCGCTGGAAGCCGAACGGGCGTCAGGGGCGGCGCCGGGTGAGAGCGTCGAGGCGGCCCTGTGATCGCGATACGGTAACGTTCCGCGCGGACACGGCACCCGTCGTATAAACGCACCGGCGGCCACGCGGCATAGGGGACTGATGACTGACTACGGCCAAAACCCCGGCTCCCAACCCTGGCAGCCCGACGACAGCCTTTACGGCGGGCAGCAGGACTGGTCGGGCGGGCAGCCCGGCGCCGGGCACCACCACTACGGGGGACAGCAGCCGCAGCAGCACTATCCGCACCAGCAGCAGGCGTCCTGGGACTCGGGCCAGCACCAGCAGTACCCCGGCGGCTGGGACACCACCGGCGGCGGGATGCCGCTGGCCGACCCCTACGCCCCCGCGCCGCAGCCCGACTACTACGGCACGCCGGACGCCTACCCGCCGCCGAACCCGCATCCGCGCCGCCCGCACCCGCAGCAGCAGCCGGGGCCCCCGCAGCCCGGGCACCACCGGCCCCCGCCGCACCAGCAGCAGCCCCCGCACCCGGGGCAGGGCGGCCGCCGCAACGGCGGCCGCGAGGACTGGGACCCCGCCTCCCGCCCGCCCGCGCGCGACGACCACCCCTTCTTCGACGGCGGCGACGACGACTTCGACGACGGCCCCCGCGAGGGCCGCGGCGGCGGCCGGAGCGCAGGCCGCGGTACGGGCCGCGACCGCCGCGGCGCCAAGCGCCGCAACGGCTGCGCGTGCCTCGTCATCGCCCTCGTGCTGGCCGCGGGCCTCGGCGGCCTCGGCTACCTCGGCTACAACTTCTGGAACGACCGCTTCGGCGCCGCGCCCGACTACTCGGGCGAGGGCACGGGCAGCGTGAACGTGGAGATCCCCGAGGGCGCGAGCATCACGCAGATGGGGAACATCCTGAAGGACAAGGGCGTGGTCAAGAGCGTCCAGGCGTTCGTCGACGCCGCCGGCGACGAGATGCTCCACCCCGGCTCGTACACCCTGCACAAGGGCATGTCGGGCCAGGCCGCGGTCAAGATGATGCTGAACCCGGAGGCCGCCAACCAGCTCGTCATCCCCGAGGGCCGGCGCGCCACGGCCGTCTACGCGATGATCGACGAGCACCTCGGGCTCAAGGACGACACCACCGCCAAGATCGCCGAGAAGGGCGATCTCGGCCTGCCCGACTGGGCGGACGGCAACCCCGAGGGCTTCCTGTGGCCGTCGAGCTACTCCGCCGCCGAGGGCACGGACCCCAAGAAGCTGCTGCGCGAGATGGTCAAGCGGGCCAACGCCACGTACACCGAGCTGGGCCTGGAGGACAAGGCGGCGAAGGTGGGGCAGACCCCGTACGAGATCGTCACCATCGCCAGCCTCATCGAGGCCGAGGGGCAGTCGAAGGAGGAGTTCGGCAAGGTCTCGCGGGTCATCTACAACCGCCTGAAGCCGGACAACACCGCCACCAACGGCATGCTGCAGTTCGACTCCACCATCAACTACGCCAAGGGCGAGTCGAACCTCGACATCTCCAACCAGGACACGCAGTTCGACTCCCCGTACAACACCTACCTCCACGCCGGCCTGCCGCCCGGGCCCATCGACAACCCCAGCGAGCGGGCCATCGTGGCGGCCCTCGAACCGACCGCGGGCGACTGGCTGTACTTCGTCACCGTCAAGCCGGGCGACACGCGCTTCACCGCCAGCAAGGAGGAGCACGACCGCAACGTCGAGGAGTTCAACGAGAACCAGCGCAAGAAGGAGGACGAGTGATCGCGCAGCCCCGGCGCGCGGCCGTCCTCGGCTCGCCCATCACCCATTCCCTCTCGCCGGTGCTGCACCGCGCCGCGTACGGCGAACTGGGCCTGACCGGCTGGACGTACGGCCGCTACGAGGTGGACGAGCGGCGGCTGGCCGGCTTCCTCGACAGCCTGGAGCCGGGGGAGTGGGCCGGGCTCTCGCTGACCATGCCGCTGAAGCGCGCCGCGATCCCGCTGCTCGACGAGGTCAGCGCCACGGCCCGGTCGGTCGAGGCGGTCAACACCGTCGTGCTGCACGACGACGGCCGCCGCTTCGGCGACAACACCGACATCCCCGGCATCACCGCGGCGCTGCGCGAGCGCGGCATCGAGAAGGTCGAGCGCGCCGCCGTCCTCGGCGCCGGCGCCACCGCCTCCTCCGCCCTCGCCGCCCTCGCCTCCGTCTGCACCGGGGAGGTCACCGCCTACGTACGCTCCGCCGCCCGCGCGACGGAGATGGAGCAGTGGGGCGAGCGCCTCGGCGTCTCGGTGCGCTGTGCGGACTGGTCCGAGGCCGCCGCCGCCTTCGACGCCCCGCTGGTCGTCGCCACCACCCCGGCCGGGGCCACCGACGGCCTCGCGGCCGCGGTCCCGGAGCGCCCGGGCGCGCTCTTCGACGTGCTGTACGAGCCCTGGCCCACCCCGCTCGCCGGGGCGTGGGCCGCGCGCGGCGGGACAGTCGTCGGAGGTCTCGACCTGCTGGTGCACCAGGCGGTGCTGCAGGTGGAGCAGATGACGGGCGCCGCGCGGGCCCCGCTGGCGGCCATGCGCGAGGCCGGCGAGGCCGCGCTGCGCGCCCGTACGCTCTGAGGCCCGGCACCCCCGGCGGACCGTCCGCCGGGGGGTGCAAGAGTTTGCCTGTCCCACCGTCCATTCGGTGGACCTGGACAAGTGCGGGGCCGGGAGCGTGCGAGGATCGGGGCGAGGACTTCGCACTCGTAAGGGAGCACCGTTGAGCAGGTTGCGCTGGCTCACCGCAGGGGAATCGCACGGCCCGGCACTCGTGGCGACACTGGAGGGCCTCCCCGCGGGGGTGCCCGTCACCACCGACCTGGTCGCCGACCACCTCGCCCGCCGCCGGCTGGGGTACGGCCGCGGGGCGCGGATGAAGTTCGAGCGCGACGAGGTCACCT
This sequence comes from Streptomyces sp. CMB-StM0423, assembly GCF_002847285.1. Taxonomy (NCBI): domain Bacteria; kingdom Bacillati; phylum Actinomycetota; class Actinomycetes; order Kitasatosporales; family Streptomycetaceae; genus Streptomyces; species Streptomyces sp. CMB-StM0423. The sequence goes on from NZ_CP025407.1 coordinate 7,146,500, forward strand.
TCATCGGCGGCGTACGCCACGGGCTCACCCTCGGCTCCCCGGTCGCGGTCATGATCGGGAACACCGAATGGCCCAAGTGGGAGAAGGTCATGGCCGCCGACCCGGTGGACCCGGCCGAGCTGGCGGGCATCGCCCGCAACGCCCCGCTGACCCGCCCCCGCCCCGGCCACGCCGACCTCGCCGGGATGCAGAAGTACGGCTTCGACGAGGCCCGGCCGGTGCTGGAGCGCGCCTCCGCCCGCGAGACCGCGGCCCGGGTGGCGCTGGGCGCCGTGGCCCGCTCGTACCTGAAGGAGACCGCCGGCATCGAGATCGTCTCGCACGTCGTGGAGCTGGGCGGCGCCAAGGCCCCGTACGGCAGCATCCCCGCCCCGGCCGACGTGGCGCGGCTCGACGCCGACCCGGTGCGCTGCCTGGACGCCGACGCGAGCAAGGCGATGGTCGAGGTGATCGACCAGGCCCACAAGGACGGCGACACCCTCGGCGGCGTCGTCGAAGTCGTCGCGTACGACGTACCGGTCGGCCTCGGCTCGCACGTGCACTGGGACCGCCGGCTGGATTCCCGGCTGGCCGGGGCGCTCATGGGCATCCAGGCCATCAAGGGCGTCGAGCTGGGCGACGGGTTCGCGCTGGCCGGTGTGCCGGGGTCGCAGGCCCACGACGAGATCGTCGGCACCGACGACGGCATCCGCCGCTCCTCCGGCCGCTCCGGCGGCACCGAGGGCGGGCTGAGCACGGGCGAGCTGCTGCGGGTGCGCGCCGCGATGAAGCCCATCGCGACCGTGCCGCGGGCGCTGGCGACGGTGGACGTCGCCACCGGCGAGGCCACCAAGGCGCACCACCAGCGCTCCGATGTCTGCGCCGTACCCGCCGCGGGCATCGTGGCGGAGGCGATGGTGGCGCTGGTGCTGGCCGACGCGGTGGCGGAGAAGTTCGGCGGCGACAGCGTCACGGAGACCGCCCGCAACGTCCGCGGCTACCTGGAGAATCTGGCGATCCGATGACCAGCAGCACCGAGGGCCGTGAGCGCCCCGACACCGCGTCCGAGCCGGCCGCCGCGGGAGGCACGGACGGCCCCGCCGTCGTGCTCGTCGGCCCGCCGGGCGCCGGCAAGTCCACCGTCGGCGCCGTGCTCGCCGCCCGCCTCGGCACCACCGTCCGCGACACCGACGAGGACGTCGAGAAGGCCGCGGGCAAGCCGATCCCCGACATCTTCTACGACGACGGCGAGCCCGCCTTCCGAGCCCTGGAGCGCGCCGCCGTGCGCGCCGCGCTCGCCGAGCACCCCGGCGTGCTGGCCCTCGGCGGCGGCGCCGTCATGGACCCCGGCACCCGCGAGCTGCTCGCCGCGCACCGCGTCGTCTTCCTCGACGTCGAGATGGCCGACGCCGTCAAGCGGGTCGGCCTCGACGCCCCCCGCCCGCTGCTCGCAGTCAACCCGCGCCAGCAGTGGCGCACCCTGATGGAACAGCGCCGCCCGCACTACACCGAGGTCGCCCGCGCGACCGTCACCACCGCCGGCCGCACGCCGGACGAGGTCGCCGAACTCGTACTCGCAGCATTGGAGAGCCACCCCGCATGACACCGAGCGCCGAAGGGGCCGAGGTCACCCGCATCCACATCGGCGGCACCGCGGGCACGGAACCGTACGAGGCCGTCGTCGGCCGGCAGTTGCTCGGCGAGCTGCCGCGGCTGATCGGCGAGCGGGCCGGGCGCGTCGCCGTCCTCGTGCCGGAGGCGCTGGCCGAGACCGGCGAGTCGCTGCGCGAAGACCTGGCGGGGCAGGGGTACGAGGCCGTCGTCATCCAGGTGCCGAACGCGGAGGAGGCCAAGACCGCCGAGGTCGCCGCGTACTGCTGGCGGGCCCTGGGCCAGTCCGGCTTCACCCGCAGCGACGCCGTCGTCGGCGTCGGCGGCGGCGCCACCACGGACCTCGCCGGGTTCGTCGCCGCGACCTGGCTGCGCGGCGTGCGCTGGGTCGCGGTGCCGACGACCGTGCTGGGCATGGTGGACGCGGCGGTCGGCGGCAAGACCGGCATCAACACCGCGGAGGGCAAGAACCTCGTCGGCGCGTTCCACCCGCCGGCCGGGGTGCTGTGCGACCTCGCCGCGCTGGACTCCCTCGGCGTCCACGACTACGTCTCCGGCCTCGCCGAGGTCATCAAGGCCGGCTTCATCGCCGACCCGGCGATCCTGGAGCTGGTCGAGGCCGACCCGGAGGGCGCCCGCAGCCCCGCGGGACCGCACACCGCGGAGCTGGTCGAGCGCGCGATCCGGGTCAAGGCCGAGGTGGTCTCCACGGATCTGAAGGAGTCGGGTCTGCGCGAGATCCTCAACTACGGGCACACCCTCGGCCACGCCATCGAGAAGAACGAGCGCTACAAGTGGCGGCACGGCGCGGCCGTCTCCGTCGGCATGGTCTTCGCCGCCGAGCTGGGCCGGATCGCCGGCCGCCTCGACGATGCCACCGCCGACCGGCACCGCGCGGTGCTGCGCGCCGTCGGGCTGCCCGTGACGTACCGCGGCGACCAGTGGCCCAAGCTGCTGCAGACGATGAAGGTGGACAAGAAGACCCGCGGCGACCTGCTGCGCTTCATCGTCCTCGACGGGCTGGCGAAGCCCGTCGTGCTGGAGGGCCCCGACCCGGCGATGCTGCTCGCCGCGCACGCCGAGATCGCGGCGGGCGCAGAGGAGGCCGCCCGGTGACGCGCGTGCTGGTGCTCAACGGGCCGAACCTCGGCCGCCTCGGCTCCCGCGAGCCGGACGTCTACGGCGCCACGTCCTACGCCGGGCTCGTCGAGCAGTGCACCGCCCTCGGCAAGGAGCTGGGCTTCGAGGTCGAGGTGCGGGAGACCAACGACGAGGCGGAGCTGATCCGCTGGCTGCACGAGGCCGCGGACGGCCGGCTGCCCGTGGTGATCAACCCGGGCGCCTTCACGCACTATTCGTACGGGGTGCGCGACGCGGCGGCGCAGCGCACGGCGCCGCTGATCGAGGTGCACATCTCCAACCCGCACGCCCGCGAGGAGTTCCGGCACACCTCGGTGATCGCCGCCGTGGCCTCCGGCACGATCGCGGGCTTCGGCATCGGCTCGTACCGGCTGGCGCTGCGCGCGCTGGCGGAGGACCTGGCGTCGTCCTGACCCCCGGCGGCCGGTACGGTACGGGCCGCTCCGGCGCTCCGTACCGTAAGGGCCGTCAGCCGCCGTCCGGGACGGCGTAACCCTCCGCGCCCGTCGCGCGCCTGCCGACGAACGACACCACCCGGTCGCCCGCCGCGGCCACCCGCCGGTCCGTCGGCTCACCGAACGCGGCGGGCAGCGTGCCGTCGCCGACGACCTCGCCGTCCGCCAGCGCGTACTGCACGAGGTGCACCTCGTCCTCGCCGCCGAACTCCGCGCGTACGGTGACCGTTTCGTCGTCCATCGCCAGGATCGAAGGCGCGCCGAAGGCCACGCCCTCGTCCCAGCGGACCTCGCCCGTGACGGCGTCCACGGCCGCCAGCCGGTACGGCGCCACCACGCTCGGCGCTTCGGCGGCGACGACCACGGTGTCGCCGTGCGCGCCGATCCACGGGATGTCGGTGTTCTCGCCGCCGCTCAGGCTCAGCTCGCCGAACGGCGCGGCCACCGGGATCTCGTGGTGGTTCCTCCCGGTCCTGTCGAAGACCAGCAGCGCGTTCTCGCTGCCGTCGCCGCCGCGTCCCAGCTCGACCGAGACCGGATCGGCGGTCAGCGGCCACGACTCCGTGGCGTTGCGGGGCAGTTCGAAGCGCCAGCGCTCCTCGCCGGTGGCTGAGTCCAGCTCGACGACCGTGTTGGGGTTGCCGGCCCGGCCGCAGGTCTCCATCAGCACCGTCGTGCGCGGTCCGGTCAGGGCGTCGGACAGGCGGCAGCCGTCGATGCCCTCGGTGCGCTGCCAGCGCTCGTCCCCCGTACGCGGATCGAAGCCGAGCACCCCCTCCTGGGCGGCGACCACCAGCCGCCCGCCGGACATGCCGAGCGCCGGGCTGCGGGTCGAGGAGCCGCCGGTCTCGTGGTGCCACAGCAGCCGGCCGGTGGCGGTGTCGACGGCGCCGACCACGCCGCAGTCGTCCAGGTCGTCGTCCTCGTCGCCGTAGCCGACCGCGCCGATGCCGTCGTACGTGGCGGTGCGGCCGCGGGACGTCTGGCACGCGACCGCCGAGCCCCGCGGCGGCGGTACGGACCAGCGCCGGTCGCCGCTGCCGGGATCGATTCCCACGGTGCCGCGGGAGTCGGTGCGGGCGGCGGCGTGCTCGGTGAGCCAGCCGCCGACCAGGGCGGTCCGGTTGCCGGTGCCGTGGACGGGGGCGCGCCAGTCGCGCACCCGGTCGCCCGCGGCGGTGACGTGGGCGGGGGAGTCGGCGGCGGGACCGGAGGGCTCGGGCGCGGCGGTACGGCCGTTGCCCTCGTCCCCGTCGCCGCCGGGGGTACGGGACGAGGAGGAGCCCTGCTCGGCGGCGCCGGTCCCGCGGTCGTCGTCCGGGAGGAGGAGGAACCCGGCGGCCAGCAGCGCGGCCGCCGTCACCGCCGCGGCCGCGGCGAGGGCCACGGGCCGGGCCGCCAGCCGGCGGAGCCTGCCCGCCGTGCCGGCGGCCGGCTGCGGGGACGCGGGGGAGCGGGGCGGCGCCAGCGGGTACGACGTGGTGGCGCCGCTGACCGCCGGGGACTGCTCCGGCACCTCCCGATCGGCCGCCTCCCGATCCTCCGCAGCCGGATCCGCTGCCGCCGGATCCGGCGACTCCGCCGCCCGCGCCGCCGCGATCACCTGCGCCGGCGTCGGCCGGTCTGCCGGCTCGCGGGCCAGGCAGGCCCGTACGAGATCCGCCAACTCCGCGGGCACCCCGGTCAGATCCGGCGTGCCGTGCACCGTCCAGTACGCCAGCGCCGCCGCGGGCGCGTCGCCGTACGGCGGCCGCCCGGTGGCGGCGTACAGCAGCACCGCGCCCAGCGAGTACACGTCGCCCGCCGGGCCCACCGGGTCGTCGCCGACGAGTTGTTCCGGCGAGGCGTAGCCGAGGGTGCCGATGGCCATGCCGGTGCCGGTGAGGCCGGTGGCGTTGGCGGCGCGCGCGATGCCGAAGTCGATGACGCGCGGCCCGTCGTCGGCGAGCAGGACGTTCGACGGCTTCAGGTCGCGGTGCACGATCCCGGCGGCGTGCACCACGACGAGCGCCTCGCCGAGCGCCGCGGCAAGCGAGCACAGCCGGCGCGGCGGCAGCGGCCCGTCCGCCGCCACCGCATGCGCCAGCGAGGGGCCCGGGACGTACTGCGTGGCCAGCCAGGGCGTCGGGTCGTCGGGTCCGGCGGCGACGAGCGGCACGGTGAAGAAGCTCAGCACCCGGCGCGCGGCGTCGGCCTCCTGGCGGAAGCGCGCCCGGAACTCGGGGTCTGCGGCCAGTTCCTCGTGCACCAGCTTGAGCGCTGCGTGCCTGCCGTCGTCGGCGCGCGCGAGGTACACCTCGCCCATGCCGCCCGCGCCGAGCAGCCGCACCAGCCGGTACGGGCCGACGCGCGTACCGGCGTCCCGCGCGCCGGGCCCCGGCCCCCGCGGCGGGCTCATGCGTCCGGCGCGGACAGCAGCGCCATGCCCTCGGTGCCGGTCGGCGAGTCGAAGATGATCACGGTGTCCTCTCGCGCCAGCAGGGCGTCGACATGGGGAATCTGCAGGGGGAGGGTGCCGCCGGTGTCCGCGTCCCCGTCCGCCAGGGCCAGCCGCAGCAGCGGGATGCGGCCGAGGACCTTCTCCGAGCTGCCCAGGAGCACGCCGTCGTCGCCCACGCCGTAGACCGCGCCGAGGGCGTCGCCGGGCAGGGTGCGGTGCCAGCGCCACGTGCCGGTGCGCGCGTCGTACGCCGCGATGCCGAAGACCGGTCGCGTCTCGGGTCCCGCGGAGTAGGTGGTGACGAGGGTGCCGCGCCAGCCGAGCAGTTCCGGGGCGAGGGTCTCGCCGTAGTTGCTCGTGGTGACGCGGCCGAACGGCTGCTTGCCTGCCAGCGGTTCGTGCGCTGTCCCGTCCGGGGCGAAGACCTGGAGCGGCAGTTCGTCGGAGTCCTCCAGGTAGGTCCGTACGGCGACGGGCTCGACCGTCTCGACGTTGCCCCCGGTGACGCCCGCGCCCAGCTCGGTCGACCAACGTACGGTGCCGTCCCCGGCGTTGAGCTGCGCGACGCGCACCCGGCCGGCGCTCGGCTGGTCGGCGCGCCGCCGGTCGTCGCCGCCGCCGTCGCAGACGGTGATCATCGCGACGCTCGTCCGCCCGGCGGCGGCGTCGCCGAGCGCGCACCCGTCGCCGTCCTCCGGGGTACGCAGCCACACGGGCCTGCCGTCGCCGAGGGCGTAGCCGACGAGTCCTGAGTACGAGCGGACGACGACCCGTTCGCCCACGATGCCGACCGTCGTGCTCACCGCGTCGTCGCCGCCCTTGCCGGGCCGAAGGCCGGTGCGCCAGACGGTCGCGCCGGTGCCGGTGTCGAGGACGGCGAGCCGGTCGCAGCCCCCGTCGGCCCCGGCGGAAGTGCCGTACGCCACGGCGCCCCGGCCGCCGCTCGTGGCCGCTGACATGGCGCACGGCACCAGCCCTTCGGCGGGCGGCGTCGCGGTCCACCGGAGGTCGCCGTCGGCGCGGTCGTAGCCGCGGACGTCGTGCTCGTCGGCCTGCACGACGGTGTCGCCGGTGAGCCAGACGCCGAGCAGGCCGCTGCTCCTGGTCTCGTTGACGCCCTCGCCCGCCGCGGGCTCTTCCGGCCGGTTGTCCCAGGCCACGGACCACTCGCCGGTGGCGAGGGAGACGCCGTCGACGGGGCCGGCCGGCGCGGGCAGGGCGCGGTCGCCACCGGGCTCGGCGGGGTTGGTGACGGGCGTCCCGGACGCCGCGGGCCGGCCGCGGCCGTCGGCGCCCGGCGGCGGTCCGCCGCCCGGGTCGTCGCCGTCGCCGCCGCGCAGCAGGGTGGCGGCGAGTACGGCGGTGGCCGCCAGCGCCGCGGCGCCGGCGAGCACCACCCGGCGCCGCCGGGGGCGGCGGGCGTACCGGAGCGCGTCGGCGGTGACCGGCGGGCCGGGCAGGGCGCGGCTCCGGGGGCCGAGACCGGGCGGCGGCCCGAAGACCCCCGCGGGCTCGGGGGCGTCCGGCGATGCGGGCACGTCACGGGGGCGGTCCGCGGGCGGCGCGGCGCCGTCGCCGCCCGGCCCGGCGGCATCCCGTACGGTCCCGGCCCCGCCCGCACCGCCGTCCGCCGGCGGCAGGTCCCCGGGGCCGGGCCCCGCGGCGGCCTCCTCCCGTACGGACGCCGCCCCCCGGTCCCGTAACGCCTCCGCCGCGAACGTCCATGACACCCCGGCCGTGGGCCCCGCCGCGGCCGCGACCTCCGCCACCCCCGGCCGCCCGCCCGGGTCCTTCGCCAGACACCCGGCCACCAACTCCCGCAGTTTCCCCGGCACTCCGGCGAGATCCGGCTCACCGTGCACCGTCCGGTACGCCACCGCGTGCGCGGGCCCGTCGCCGAAGGGCCGCCGCCCCGTCGCCGCCGTCGCCAGCACCGCGCCCAGCGCGAACACGTCGCAGGCCGGCGTCGAGACGCCCTCGGTCAGGTGCTCGGGCGCCGCGTAACCGGCGGTGCCCATCAGCACGCCGGTCCCCGTCAGCCGCGTGGCGTCCGCCGCCCGGGCCACGCCGAAGTCGATGACGCATGGCCCGGCCGCGCCCGCGATCACGTTCGCCGGCTTGAGGTCCCGGTGCACGATCCCCGCCGCGTGGATCGCCCCCAGCGCCGTCGCCAGCGCCGCGGCCAGGGCCCGCAACCGCCCCTCGGCCAGCGGCCCGTGGGCCCGCAGCAGCGCGGCCAGCGTCGGCCCCTCGACGTACGCGGAGGCCAGCCACGGCCGCACCGCATCCGGGTCCGCCGCCAGCAGCGCCGCCGTGCAGGGGCTCGCCACCGCTCCCGCCGCGGCCACCTCGCGGGCGAACCGGACGCGGAACTCGGGGTCGTGGGCGAGGAAGGAGTGCACGACCTTCACGGCGGCCGGCCGCCCGGCGGCGTCGCGGGCGAGGAACACCTGCCCCATGCCGCCGCGGCCCAGCGGCCGCACGACGCGGTACGGGCCGAACCGCCGCCCGCCGTCCGCCTCCTGCCCGGCACCCATGCGCCGCCCCCCCCGTCGGTCCCGAGTCTTCGGATGACTAGAGACGCCCTGTACCGCCATTGGAGTTCCGGATCCTCTTTTCGGCGCGAAGGCGTAACCTCGCGGCGCCCGCCGCGGATAGGAAGTCCGGGACATCTGAGTCCCCGTCAGAAACACTCGGACACACCGACGACGAGGAGAAACACGGATGCGCGTTTGGGCGCGGGTGGCGGTCGCGATGGTCGCGGCGCCGGCGGGAGTGGGACTGCACGCCGGGGTCGCGACCGCCGACGAGCACTACAACGGCGGCAGCGTCTCGAACGGGTCGAGCTTTTCGCTCCTCCGCACGGGGCAGATCGACGACCCGATGGAGGACGTACTGGAGCACTTCCTCCTGCTCGGCGGAAACCACACCTGGGACTAGGTCCGCGCGGCGCTCCTGGCAGGATCGTTCCCACCACGGCGGGTCGTGCGGGTACCGTGCGGGGCTAAGGCAGCCCCGGACCGCGGTAACGGCCATGACCAGCCGGGCGTCGGTACGTGACGGGTCACAGAGCAGAGGGTGCACGGGATGCAGCACGCAGTGGGGGTTCCGCAGCCGCCCCAGGGCAGACCTGGCCCTGCCGGTCCGCCGCCGCCGGCGGCGGCCGGGCCGCCCGACGCGGTCGAGACGACCGGCCACATCAAGCTCCCGGTCGGCGGCCCCGTGGCCCTGCCCAGCCCGCCGCCCGCCCCGATGCCGCACGGAGCACCGCCACCGACGGTGGCGGTGCTCCTCATCGGCCCGGCCGGGGCCGGCAAGACCACCGTCGCGCGCTACTGGGCGGACACCCGCAGGGCGCCGACCGCGCACATCAGCCTCGACGACGTACGCGAGTGGGTGCGCGCCGGCTTCGCCGACCCGCAGGCCGGCTGGACCGACCACTCCGAGGCGCAGTACCGGCTCGCCCGCCGCACCTGCGGCTTCGCCGCCCGCAACTACCTGGCCAACGGCATCTCCTGCATCCTCGACGACGCCGTCTTCCCCGACCGCCCCGTGATCGGCCTCGGCGGCTGGAAGCGGCACGTCGGCCCCGGGCTGCTGCCCGTGGTGCTGCTGCCGGGCCTGGAGTCCGTCCTCGCCCGCAACGCCGCGCGCACCGGCAACAGGCGGCTCGCGGACGAGGAGGTGGCCCGCATCCACGGCCGGATGGCCGGCTGGTACGGATCCGGGCTGCCGATCATCGACAACTCGCACCACGACGTGCCCGCGACCGTCCGGATGCTCGACGACGTCGTCGGGCGCAGCCTGGCGAGCCCGCCGGCCTGGTAGCCGCGTACGGTCGTGCGGGACCTGCCCGTGTCGTACCCGCGCGGGGCCGCGCCCCGTGCCCGTACGGACGCGCTCCGGCGGCCCGGGAACCCGGGCCGCCCTAGGCTCGGATCATGCATGAGGTGCACGCTGCCCGCCGTACCCGGCTGCGCTCCCACTGCGAGGCGGCCGGCAGCGACGCCGTGCTCGTCTCCCGGCCGGCGAACATCACCTACCTCACCGGCTGCGCCCCGCCGGGGGCCGTCCTGCTGCTCGGCGCCGGCGAGGACATGCTCGTACGGCCCGGCGACCCGGCGCTGGACCCGGCCGGCGCCCCGCAGCCCGACGACCTGCGGGTCCACGCCCTCGGCGGCCCCGAAGGGGACGCCGCCGTCGCGGCCACCGGGCTCGCGGCGGCGAGCGGCGCCACCGCGCTGGCCGTCGAGGAGCACCACCTGACCGTGGCCAGGCACCGCGCCCTGTCCTCCGTCGCGCCCCGGCTCGCGCTGATGGACCTGTCCCGCGCCGTGGAGCAGCAGCGGCTCGTCAAGGACGACGAGGAGATCGCCTGCCTGCGGATCGCCGCCGAGATCGGCGACCAGGCGCTGGGCGAACTGCTGGAGTCCATCCTCGTCGGCCGTACGGAACGGCACCTGGCGCTGGAGCTGGAGCGGCGGCTGGTCGACCACGGCGCCGAGGGCCCGGCGTTCCCCACCGCGGTCGGCACCGGCCCGCACGCCGGCCGCGCCGGGCACGTACCGACCGACCGGCGGGTGGAGGAAGGCGACTTCCTCACCGTCTGCCTGGGCGCGCGCTACCGCGGCTACCGCTGCGAGATCGGCCGCACCTTCGTCGTCGGCAACGCTCCTGACGACTGGCAGATCGAGCTGTACGACCTGGTCTTCGCCGCTCAGCGGGCCGGCCGGGAGGCGCTGACGCCGGGCGCGGAGTACCGCGAGGTGGACCGCGCAGCGCGCCAGGTGCTCACCGCCGCCGGACACGGCGACGGCGTCGGCCCCTTCACCGGCCACGGGGTGGGACTCGAAATCGACGAGGACCCGCGGCTGGCCCCGGGGGCGATGGGTAAACTGGACGCTCGTGTGCCGGTCACCGTCGAGCCGGGAGTCCATCTCCCCGGCCGGGGCGGGGTCCGGATCGACGACACGCTCGTCGTCCGCTCGCCGGCGGACGGCGGTCCCGAGCTACTCACCATCACGACGAAGGAACTGCTCGCGCTCTGACCCCGGCCGGGTCTTCGGCGAATCCGGGCTTCCGTCGTCGTCCACGCAGTCCAGGAGATTTCGCGACGTGGCCACCACGAACGACCTCAAGAACGGCTTGGTGCTCAAGCTCGACGGCGACCAGCTCTGGTCCGTCGTCGAGTTCCAGCACGTGAAGCCCGGCAAAGGCCCTGCCTTCGTCCGTACGAAGCTGAAGAACGTGCTCTCCGGCAAGACCGTCGACAAGACGTTCAACGCCGGGGTGAAGGTCGAGACGGCCAACGTCGACCGCAGGGACATGCAGTTCTCGTACAAGGACGGCGAGTACTTCGTCTTCATGGACATGGAGACGTACGACCAGGTCCACATCGACCCCAAGACCGTCGGGGACACCGCCAACTACCTGCTGGAGGGCTTCGACACCACCGTGGCGCTGCACGAGGGCACGCCGCTCTACGTCGAGCTGCCCGCGGCAGTCGAGCTGACCATCGCGCAGACCGACCCGGGCGTGCAGGGCGACCGCTCCACCGGCGGTACCAAGCCGGCCGAGCTGGAGACCGGCTTCTCCATCCAGGTCCCGCTGTTCATCTCCACCGGCGAGAAGATCAAGGTCGACACCCGCTCCGGCGAGTACCTCGGCCGCGTGAGCGGCTGACGTGGCCGCACGGAACACGGCGCGCAAGCGCGCGTTCCAGATCATCTTCGAGTCCGATCAGCGCGGCGCGCCCGCGGGGCAGGTGCTGGAGGACTGGATCCGGCTGGGCGCCACCGACCCCCGGCAGCCGCCGGTCGGCGACTTCACCCGGCGGCTGGTCGAGGGCTACGCGGAGCACGCCGCCCGGATCGACGAGCTGCTGGGCTCGTACTCGGTCGGCTGGACCCTGGACCGGATGCCCGTCGTGGACCGCAGCATCCTGCGTCTTGGGGCGTACGAGCTGATCTGGGAGGACGAGACGCCGGACGCGGTGGCGATCGACGAGGCGGTGCAGCTCACCAAGGAGTTCTCCACGGACGACTCCCCGGGCTTCGTCAACGGCCTGCTGGGCCGGCTCCAGGAGCTGAAGCCGCGGCTGCGCAGGGACGTGGACGCGGGCCCGGAGGCGGCGGCGGAAGCGGGGACGGCGGCGGAAGCGGAGGCGGTCCCGGAGCCGGGAGCGGACGCGGACGATGCGCCGGCACCGCAGGCGGGCCGGGATGCCGATGCGGACCAGGGCCGTGACGCTGCCGGCGAAAGCCCGCGTGCCGGGCGGGACGGGAGCGGCGACGCGGCGGCCACCGGGGACTCCGGTGCGGGCGCGGCGGAGCAGGTTCCTGCCGCCGCCCCTGCGGACGACGTGCCGGACGGCGCGCGGTCCGACGCCGGCTAGCGCCCCGCGCGCCTCTTACGCGGACTGCCGCCGACGGCGGACCGGACCCGGACGGGTCCGGTCCGCCGACGGCGGCACGTTTCTGCAGGTGAGACGCGGGTCAGGCGTCTTCGTGGACCACGACGGCGCGGCGGGCGTCGGCGTCCAGGACACCCCAGCCGATGAGCTGCTCGGTCAGCACCGAGGGCGACTGGTCGTAGATCACGGCGAGCGTGCGCAGGTCGTCCTGGCGGATGGAGAGGACCTTGCCGTTGTAGTCCCCGCGCTGGCTCTGGATCGTCGCCGCATAGCGCTGCAGCGGGCCCGCCTTCTCCGCGGGGATCTGGGCCAGGCGCTCCAGGTCCAGCACGAGCTTCGGCGGCGGCTCCGCGGCCCCGCCGGGCGCCGAACCCGGGAGAAGCTCCTGCACCGGCACCCCGTAGAAGTCCGCCAGCTCGGCCAGGCGCTGCACGGTGACCGCACGGTCCCCGCGCTCGTACGACCCGACGACGACGGCCTTCCAGCGCCCCTGGGACTTCTCCTCCACGCCGTGCAGTGAAAGGCCCTGCTGGGTACGGATGCCCCGGAGCTTGGCCCCGAGCTGTTTGGCGTATTCGCTGGACATATGGCTCCCCGGACGACAGTCTGGTAACTCACTGTGAGGTTACGCAGCGTAACTTGGCTTCGTCAAGCGGAAGATTCATCCGGCCGCCACCCATCAGGGTGGTGCGCGCGCGGCGGTGGAGCGGCGGAGCCCCGGCGGCGGTGGTGTCCGGCCGCGCTGTTACGGTAGAGGGGACCTGACGTCCTTTAACGCCCGTCCTGTGAGGCGGGGAAGGGGGTCCTTTTCGTATGGACACGCACAGCCCTGAACCGGCGCGGCCCGTACTGGAGGCGCCGGACATCCAGCGGGTGCTGACCCGCATCGCGCACGAGATCGTGGAGCGCACCAAAGGCGCCCACGACGTGGTGCTCCTGGGCATCCCGACCCGCGGCGTGTGGCTCGGCCACCGGCTCGCCGCAAAGCTGGAAGAGATCACCGGCAGCAAGTTCGGCCAGTCGGGCGTCGGCTCGCTCGACATCACGATGTACCGCGACGATCTGCGCATGGGACCGCCCCGCGCGCTCGCCCGCACCGACATCCCCGCGGAGGGGATCGACGGCCGGCTGGTGGTGCTCGTGGACGACGTGCTCTTCTCCGGACGCACGATCCGCGCGGCGCTCGACGCGCTGAACGACATCGGCAGGCCGCGGGCGGTCCAGCTCGCCGTCCTCGTCGACCGGGGCCACCGCGAGCTGCCCATCCGCGCCGACTACGTCGGCAAGAACCTCCCCACGTCGCTGCGGGAGACGGTCCGCGTCCAGCTCACCGAACAGGACGGCCGCGACGCCGTGCTGCTCGGCTCCAAGTAGGACGCCCGCCCCGCTCCGCCGGCCGCCGGGGGCGTACGCCCCCCCGTGAGCCGCGGCGCGCGACCCGCCGTACCCACGACACCCCGGAGCACCCAGTGAAGCGCCATCTCATCTCGGCCGCCGACCTGTCCCGCGACGACGCCGTGCTGATCCTCGACACCGCCGAGGAGCTGGCCCGGATCGCGGACCGGCCCATCAAGAAACTGCCCACCCTGCGCGGCCGCACCGTGGTCAACCTCTTCTACGAGGACTCCACCCGCACCCGCATCTCCTTCGAAGCCGCCGCCAAGCGGCTCTCCGCCGACGTCATCAACTTCTCCGCCAAGGGCTCGTCGGTCTCCAAGGGCGAGTCCCTGAAGGACACCGCCCTGACCCTGGAGGCCATGGGCGCCGACGCCGTCGTCATCCGCCACCACGACTCCGGCGCCCCGCACCGGCTGGCCACCTCCGGCTGGATCAACGGCTCCGTCGTCAACGCAGGCGACGGCACCCACGAGCACCCCACGCAGGCGCTCCTCGACGCCTTCACCATGCGCCGCCACCTGGCGCCCGGCACCGGTGGCGGGCTCGACGGCCGCCGGATCACGGTCGTCGGCGACATCCTGCACAGCCGGGTCGCCCGCTCGAACGTGCTGCTGCTGCACACCCTCGGGGCCGAGGTCACCCTGGTCGCCCCGCCCACGCTGGTGCCGGTCGGCGTGGAGAGCTGGCCGTGCGAGGTCTCGTACGACCTGGACGCCGTGCTGCCGAAGTCCGACGGCGTGATGATGCTGCGGGTCCAGCGGGAGCGGATGAACGCCGCGTTCTTCCCCACCGAGCGGGAGTACGCCCGCCGCTACGGCCTCGACGGCGACCGGATGGCGCGCATGCCCGAGCACGCCCTCGTCATGCACCCGGGCCCGATGAACCGCGGCATGGAGATCACCGCCGAGGTCGCCGACTCGCCCCGCTGCACCGCCGTCGAGCAGGTCGCCAACGGCGTCTCCATCCGCATGGCCGTGCTCTACCTGCTGCTCGGCGGCGCACCGGGCGAGGCCCCCGCTGCCGCCACGACCGCCCCGACCACCGCACGCACCGAGGAGACCGACCGATGAGCAAGACCCTGATCCGCGGCGCGAAGCTCCTCGGCGGCGAGGCCCGGGACGTCCTGATCGACGGCGAGACGATCGCCGAGGTCGCCGAGCCCGGCGTGGCGCTGGCGGCCGAAGGCGCCGAGGTGGTCGAGGCCGCGGGGCACATCCTGCTGCCCGGCCTGGTCGACCTCCACACCCACCTGCGCGAGCCCGGCCGCGAGGACTCCGAGACCGTCCTGACCGGCACCCGTGCAGCCGCGAAGGGCGGCTTCACCGCCGTCCACGCGATGGCCAACACCTTCCCCGTCGCCGACACCGCCGGCGTCGTGGAGCAGGTCTGGCGGCTCGGCCGCGAGTCCGGCTACTGCGACGTGCAACCGGTCGGCGCCGTCACCGTGGGCCTGGAGGGCAAGCAGCTCGCCGAGCTGGGCGCCATGCACGAGTCGGCGGCCGGCGTCGTGGTCTTCTCCGACGACGGCAAGTGCGTGGACGACGCCGTGATCATGCGCAGGGCGCTGGAGTACGTGAAGGCGTTCGACGGCGTCGTCGCGCAGCACGCGCAGGAGCCGCGGCTGACCGAGGGCGCCCAGATGAACGAGGGCGTCGTCTCCGCCGAGCTGGGCCTCGGCGGCTGGCCCGCCGCCGCCGAGGAGTCGGTCATCGCCAGGGACGTGCTGCTCGCCGCCCACGTCGACTCCCGGGTGCACATCTGCCACCTGTCCACCGCCGGCTCGGTGGAGATCGTGCGCTGGGCGAAGTCCAAGGGCTGGCGGGTCACCGCCGAGGTCACGCCGCACCACCTGCTGCTCACCGACGAGCTGGTCCGCTCCTACGACCCCGTCTACAAGGTCAACCCGCCGCTGCGCACCGAGACCGACGTACGCGCGCTGCGCGAGGCGCTGGCCGACGGCACCATCGACTGCGTCGCCACCGACCACGCCCCGCACCCGCAGGAGGACAAGGACTGCGAGTGGGCCGCCGCCGCCATGGGCATGGTCGGCCTGGAGACGGCGCTGTCCGTCGTGCAGCAGACGATGGTCGACACCGGGCTGCTCGACTGGCCGGGCGTCGCCGACCGGATGTCCTTCCGCCCCGCCGCCATCGGCCGCCTCGACGGCCACGGCCGCCCCGTCGCCCCCGGCGAGCCCGCCAACCTCACCCTGCTCGATCCGGCCTACCGTGGGCGGGTGGATCCGCACAGCTTCGTCTCCCGCAGCCGCAACACCCCGTACGCGGGCCGCGAGCTGCCAGGACGGGTCACGCACACCTTCCTGCGCGGCCGGGCCACCCTCGCCGGGGGTGAGCCCGTATGAGGCTCGCCACCCTGCTCGCCGAGGAGCCGCGGTCGCAGCCGGTGACCGACTGGGCGGCGCGCATCGGCTGGGTCGTCGGCCTGATCCTCTTCACCGCGCTCGTCTACTGGCTGATGCGCGAGGGCTGGAAGTGGCGCGGCCAGCTCCAGTCCGGCATTCCGGACCTGCCCCCGATTCCCGAAGAGACCGGTCCGGTACGGCTGGAGCTGACCGGCCGCTACCACGGCACGACCGCCGCCGGGCAGTGGCTCGACCGCATCGTCGCCCACGGCCTCGGCGTACGCAGCCGCGTCGAGCTGACCCTCACCGAGCGGGGCCTGGCGGTCGTACGCCCGGGGGCCGCGGACTTCTTCGTTCCCGCCGCGCACCTGCGCGGCGCCCGGCTCGACAAGGCCATCGCGGGCAAGGTCCTCACCGAGGGCGGGCTGCTGGTGGTCACCTGGGCCCACGGGGGCGCGGAGTACGACTCCGGATTCCGCTCAGACCACGCCGCCGAGCACGCCGCCTGGGTGGCGGCGCTCGGCGCCCCGACGACCGAGAACGCTCCCGCCGACGCCGCCGCGAGCACCGCAGACAGCACCACCACGGAAGGCACACGATGACCGCATCCCACCGCGGCCAGGACAGCCCCGCCGTACTCGTCCTCGAAGACGGCCGCAGCTTCCGCGGCCGCGCCTACGGAGCGACGGGGGAGACCTTCGGCGAAGCCGTGTTCTCCACCGGCATGACCGGCTACCAGGAGACCCTGACCGACCCCTCGTACCACCGCCAGGTCGTCGTCATGACCGCCCCGCACGTCGGCAACACCGGCGTCAACGACGAGGACGCCGAGTCCGCCCGCATCTGGGTCTCCGGCTACGTCGTGCGCGACCCCGCCCGCGTCCCCTCCAGTTGGCGCGCCACCCGCTCCCTCGACGAGGAGCTGCGCCGCCAGGGCGTCGTCGGGATCTCCGGCGTCGACACCCGGGCGATCACCCGGCACCTGCGCGAGCGCGGCGCCATGCGCGTCGGGATCTTCTCCGGCGACCGGGTCGCGGACCCGGACGCGATGCTCGCCAGGGTGCGGGTGCAGAAGCAGATGAAGGGCGCGGACCTCGCGCCCGAGGTCGCCACCGACGAGCCGTACGTCGTCCCCGCGATCGGCGCGAAGCGCTTCACCGTCGCCGCGCTCGACCTCGGCATCAAGGGCATGACGCCGCGGCACATGGCCGAGCGCGGCATCGAGGTGCACGTGCTGCCGGCCACCGCCACGGTCGAGGAGGTCTACGCGGTCGGGCCCGACGGCGTGTTCCTCTCCAACGGGCCCGGCGACCCGGCCGCCGCCGACCTCACCGTGGTCCGCGCGGTGCTGGAGCGCGGCACGCCGCTGTTCGGCATCTGCTTCGGCAACCAGCTCCTCGGCCGCGCCCTGGGCTTCGGCACGTACAAGCTGAAGTACGGCCACCGCGGCATCAACCAGCCAGTCCAGGACCGCACCACGGGCCGCGTCGAGGTCACCGCGCACAACCACGGCTTCGCCGTGGACGCCCCCCTGGACGAGATCACCGACACCCCGTACGGGCGCGCCGAAGTCAGCCACGTGTGCCTCAACGACCGGGTGGTCGAGGGACTGCGGCTGCTGGACCGGCCGGCGTTCTCCGTCCAGTACCACCCCGAGGCGGCCGCCGGGCCGCACGACGCCGCGTACCTCTTCGACCGCTTCGTCCAGCTCATGGCCGCTCAGACGGCACAGACAGCACCGCCAGCACAGGGAGCCCAGCGTGCCTAAGCGCACCGATATCCGGTCCGTCCTGGTCATCGGCTCGGGCCCGATCGTCATCGGCCAGGCCGCCGAGTTCGACTACTCCGGCACCCAGGCGTGCCGCGTGCTCAGGGCCGAGGGCCTGCGCGTGATCCTCGTCAACTCCAACCCGGCGACGATCATGACCGACCCGGAGATCGCCGACGCCACGTACGTCGAGCCGATCACCCCCGAGTTCGTCGAGAAGATCATCGCGCGCGAGCGCCCCGACGCCCTGCTGCCCACCCTCGGCGGGCAGACCGCGCTCAACACCGCGGTCTCGCTGCACGATTCCGGGGTGCTGGAGAAGTACGGCGTGGAGCTGATCGGCGCCAACGTCGAGGCCATCCAGAAGGGCGAGGACCGCGAGCAGTTCAAGGAGGTCGTCGCCGAGGTCCGCCGCAAGACCGGGCACGGCGAGTCCGCGCGCTCGGTGATCTGCCACACGATGGACGAGGTGCTGGCGGGCGTCGACGGGCTCGGGGGCTACCCCGTGGTCGTCCGGCCCTCCTTCACCATGGGCGGCGCCGGCTCCGGCTTCGCGCACGACGAGGAGGAGCTGCGCCGCATCGCCGGCCAGGGGCTCGCGCTCTCGCCGACGACCGAGGTGCTGCTGGAGGAGTCCATCCTCGGGTGGAAGGAGTACGAGCTGGAGCTGATGCGCGACAAGCACGACAACGTCGTGGTCGTCTGCTCCATCGAGAACCTCGACCCCATGGGCGTACACACCGGCGACTCCGTGACCGTCGCCCCGTCGATGACGCTCACCGACCGTGAGTACCAGATCCTGCGCGACATCGGCATCGCCGTCATCCGCGAGGTCGGCGTCGACACCGGCGGCTGCAACATCCAGTTCGCGGTCGACCCGGCGGACGGCCGGGTCGTCGTCATCGAGATGAACCCGCGCGTCTCCCGCTCCTCGGCGCTCGCCTCCAAGGCCACCGGCTTCCCGATCGCCAAGATCGCCGCGAAGCTGGCCGTGGGCTACACCCTGGACGAGATCCCCAACGACATCACCCGCGAGACCCCCGCGTCCTTCGAGCCCACGCTCGACTACGTGGTGGTGAAGGTGCCCCGCTTCGCCTTCGAGAAGTTCCCCGCCGCCGACGCGACGCTCACCACCACGATGAAGTCGGTCGGCGAGGCCATGGCCATCGGCCGCAACTTCACCGAGGCGCTGAACAAGGCGCTGCGCTCGGTCGAGAAGAAGGACGCCCCCTTCGACTTCGCCGGTCCGCCGCCGGGTCCCGGCGAGAAGGCCGCGCTGCTGGAGAAGGCCGCCGTGCCCACGGACGGCCGGCTGAACACCGTGATGGCCGCCATCCGGGCCGGCGCCACCGAGGCGGAGGTGCACGAGGCGACGCGGATCGACCCGTGGTTCGTCGACCAGTTCTTCCTGATCAAGGAGGTCGCCGACGAGCTGGCCGCCGCCGACCACCTCGGCCCGGACCTGCTCGCGTACGCCAAGCGCCACGGCTTCTCCGACGCCCAGATCGCCGGCGTACGCGGGCTGCGCGAGGACGTGGTGCGCGAGGTGCGGCACGCGCTGGGCGTACGCCCGGTGTACAAGACCGTCGACACCTGCGCCGCCGAGTTCGCGGCCCGTACCCCGTACCTCTACTCCTCGTACGACGAGGAGACCGAGGTCGCCCCGCGTGAGCGGCCCGCGGTGATCATCCTCGGCTCCGGGCCCAACCGCATCGGCCAGGGCATCGAGTTCGACTACTCCTGCGTCCACGCCTCCTTCGCCCTCGGCGAGGCGGGCTACGAGACCGTGATGGTCAACTGCAACCCGGAGACCGTCTCCACCGACTACGACACCTCCGACCGGCTGTACTTCGAGCCGCTGACGCTCGAAGACGTGCTGGAGGTCGTGCACGCCGAGACCCAGGCGGGCCCGGTCGCCGGCGTCCTGGTGCAGTTGGGCGGGCAGACCCCGCTGGGGCTCGCGCAGGCGCTGAAGGACAACGGCGTGCCCGTCGTGGGCACGTCGCCGGAGGCGATCCACGCCGCCGAGGACCGCGGCGCGTTCGGCCGCGTGCTCGCCGAGGCGGGGCTGCCGGCGCCCAAGTACGGCACCGCGTTCTCCTTCGCCGAGGCCAAGACGATCGCCGCCGGGATCGGCTACCCGGTCATGGTGCGGCCGTCGTACGTGCTCGGCGGGCGCGGCATGGAGATCGTCTACGACGAGCCGTCGCTGGCCTCGTATCTGGAGCGGCACGCCGGGCTCATCTCCGAACACCCCGTGCTCGTCGACCGGTTCCTCGACGACACCATCGAGATCGACGTCGACGCGCTCTACGACGGCCAGGAGCTGTACCTCGGCGGCGTCATGGAGCACATCGAGGAAGCCGGCATCCACTCCGGCGACTCCGCCTGCGCCCTGCCCCCCATCACCCTCGGCGGACACGACATCAAGCGGCTGCGCGCCTCCACCGAGGCCATCGCGCGCGGCGTCGGCGTCCGCGGGCTGATCAACATCCAGTTCGCGCTCGCCGGGGACATCCTCTACGTGCTGGAGGCCAACCCGCGCGCCTCGCGCACCGTCCCCTTCACCTCCAAGGCCACCGCCGTCCCGCTGGCCAAGGCCGCCGCCCGCATCTCGCTCGGCGCCACCGTCGCCGAGCTGCGCGCGGAGGGCATGCTGCCGGCCACCGGCGACGGCGGCACGCTGCCGCTGGACGCGCCGATCTCGGTGAAGGAGGCCGTGCTGCCGTGGACGCGCTTCCGCGACATCCGCGGCCGGGGCGTCGACACCGTGCTCGGCCCGGAGATGCGCTCCACCGGCGAGGTCATGGGCATCGACAGCCTCTTCGGCACGGCGTACGCCAAGTCGCAGGCCGCCGCGTACGGCGCGCTGCCCACCCGGGGCCGCGCGTTCGTCTCGGTCGCCAACCGGGACAAGCGCTCGATGGTCTTCCCGGCCCGTGAGCTGGTCCAGCACGGCTTCGAGCTGCTGGCCACCTCCGGCACCGCGGAGGTGCTCAGGCGCAACGGCATCGCCGCGACCGTCGTACGCAAGCACTCGCAGGGCCCGGGCCCCGACGGCGAGCGCACGATCGTGCAGTTGATCCACGACGGCGCCGTCGACCTCATCGTCAACACGCCGTACGGCACCGGCGGCCGGCTCGACGGCTACGACATCCGTACCGCCGCCGTCGCCCGCGGCGTGCCGTGCCTGACGACCGTCCAGGCGCTGGCCGCCGCCGTCCAGGGCATCGAGGCGCTGACCCGCGGCGAGGTGGGGGTGCGCTCCCTGCAGGAGCACGCCGGGCACCTCACCGAGGCCCGCGCCCGCTAGCCGCCGCCCCGAGTCGTCCCGTGCCCCCGCCGGTCCCCACCGGTCCTGCGGGGGCACGGCACCCGAAGCAGCCGAAGGTCCCTCATGTACCCCTTGCTCTTCCACAGCGTCCTCTCCCGGCTGGACTCCGAGCGGGCCCACCGCCTGGCGTTCGCGGCCATCCGCAGCGCTGCGGCCGCACCGGGCGTGCGCAGCGCCGTCCGCGTCACCGCGGCCCCCCGCCACCCCGAACTCCGCGTCCACGCGCTCGGCATCGACTTCCCCGGCCCCTTCGGGCTCGCCGCGGGCTTCGACAAGAACGCGGTCGGCATCGACGGACTGACCATGCTCGGCTTCGACTTCGTCGAGGTCGGCACCGTGACCGCAACCGCCCAGCCGGGCAACGAGCCGACCCGGCTCTTCCGGCTGATCCCGGACCGGGCCCTGGTCAACCGGATGGGCTTCAACAACGACGGCTCCGCCGCCGTCGCCGCCCGCCTGGCCCGCCGCCGGTACGGGCAGCGCACCCCGTACCGGCCCAACGCCGTCGTCGGCGTCAACATCGGCAAGACCAAGGCCGTCCCCGAATCGGGTGCCATCGCCGACTACGTCACCTCCGCGGAACGGCTCGCGGGACACGCCGACTACCTCGTCGTCAACGTCTCCTCGCCCAACACCCCGGGACTTCGCGACCTCCAGGCCGTCGCGCACCTGCGCCCGCTGCTCGAAGCGGTCCGCGCCGCCGCCGACCGGGTCGCGGGCGACACCGCCAGGGCCGCCGCGCCGGGCACCCACGGGCGCGTGCCGCTGCTGGTCAAGATCGCCCCCGACCTCGCGGACGAGGACGTCGACGCGGTCGCCGACCTGGCCCTGGAGCTGGGCCTCGACGGCATCATCGCCACCAACACCACCATCGCCCGCGAGGGCCTCGTCACCGCCCGCGCCCGGGTCGAGTCCATCGGCGCCGGCGGCCTGTCAGGGGCGCCGCTGCGGCGGCGCTCCCTGGAGGTGCTGCGCCGCCTCTACGCGCGCGTGGGCGCGCCCGGCGAGAACGGGATCGTGCTCGTCGGCGCCGGCGGCATCGAGACCGCCGCGCACGCCTGGGAGCGGATCCTCGCCGGCGCCACCCTCGTCCAGGGCTACAGCGCCTTCGTCTACGAGGGCCCGCTGTGGCCCCGCAGGATCCACCGCGGCCTGGCGGAGCTGCTGGCCGCGTCCCCGTACGCCACCCTCGCCGACGCCGTCGGCGCCGACGTCAGGAAGGCGACCGCATGACCCCCGAGCCCGCCGAGCCCCCCGAGCCCTTCGGTAGCCGGCTGCACCGGGCGACGGCCGCCCGCGGCCCGCTGTGCGTCGGCATCGACCCGCACGCCGCCCTGCTGGCCCGCTGGGGGCTGCCGGACGACCCGGCGGGTCTGGAGCGGTTCGCGATGACCGCCGTCGAGGCGCTGGCCGACCGCGTCGCGGTGCTCAAGCCGCAGTCCGCGTTCTTCGAGCGCTTCGGCTCCCGCGGCGTCGCCGTGCTGGAGAAGGCCGTCGCGGCGGCGCGGGCGGCCGGGGCGCTGGTCCTCATGGACGCCAAGCGCGGCGACATCGGCTCGACGATGGGCGGCTACGCCGCCGCGTACCTCGGCAAGGACGCCCCGCTGCGCTCCGACGCGCTGACCGTCACCCCCTATCTCGGGTACGAGTCGCTGCGCCCGGCGCTGGACGCCGCCCACGCCGCAGGCGCCGGCCTCTTCGTCGTCACGCTCACCTCCAACCCGGAGGGCGTCGAGGTGCAGCGCGCCGCCGTGCACGGCGCGCACGGCGCACGAACCGTCGCGCAGACGATGCTGGACCACATCGCCGCCGAGAACCGCGGTGCCGAGCCGCTCGGTTCGGTCGGCGCCGTCGTCGGCGCCACCCTCGCCGAAGCCGGCGCCGAGCTGGCCGTCAACGGCCCGCTGCTGGCCCCCGGCATCGGCGCCCAGGGCGCCGCGCCCGCCGACCTCCCGCGGGTCTTCGGCGCCGTGCTGCCCCAAGTCCTGCCCAGCGCAAGCCGGTCGGTGCTGGCGCACGGACCGGATAGCGCGAGGCTGCGGGCGGCGGCCGAACAATTGGCCGATGACGTACGGAACGTATACCCATAAACCGGGTCATATACCCAGAACTTGCCGCGGAACTTGAGTCTGACCAGGACTTTTCGTCTGTTCTCGCTGACTGGCGCGTTCTCGGCCGCTAGTCTCCGTCATCAGAGCGCGGGCGCCAGCGCGTTGCTCGTTGCTCCGCAGGTGCGGGGCCACTAGGTTCCACACCGTTCCATATCCGATTAGTTCGACATCCGAGGTGACGTAGGCGTGGCTCTTCCGCCCCTTACCCCTGAACAGCGCGCAGCCGCGCTCGAGAAGGCCGCAGCGGCTCGCCGGGAGCGCGCCGAGGTCAAGAATCGGCTGAAGCACTCCGGCGCTTCCCTGCACGACGTCATCAAGCAGGGCCAGGAGAACGACGTCATCGGCAAGATGAAGGTCTCCGCCCTGCTTGAGTCCATGCCCGGCGTGGGCAAGGTGCGCGCCAAGCAGATCATGGAGCGTCTCGGCATCTCCGAGAGCCGTCGGGTGCGCGGTCTGGGCTCCAACCAGATCGCCTCGCTGGAGCGCGAGTTCGGCAGCACCGGTTCCTGACGTTCCGAGGCACTCCCGGAAACCGGGATAATCGCTGCATGAGTACAGCCTTCTCCCGGGGGGCGGCCCCCGTCCCGCCGGCAGATCGTCCGCGGCTGACCGTGCTCTCCGGCCCCTCCGGGGTCGGCAAGAGCACGGTCGTCGCGCATCTGCGCAAGGTCCATCCCGAGGTGTGGCTCTCGGTCTCCGCGACGACCCGCAGACCGCGCCCCGGCGAGCGGCACGGCGTCCAGTACTTCTTCGTCAGCGACGACGAGTTCGACAAGCTCGTCGCCAACGGCGAGCTGCTGGAGTGGGCGGAGTTCTCCGGCAACCGGTACGGCACCCCGCGCGGGCCCGTGCTGGAGCGGCTGGACGCCGGCGAGCCGGTGCTGCTGGAGATCGACCTCCAGGGTGCGCGGCTGGTCCGGGAGAGCATGCCCGACGCGATGCTGGTCTTCCTCGCCCCGCCGAGCTGGGACGAGCTGGTCCGCCGGCTCACCGGGCGCGGCACCGAGCCGCCGGAGGTCATCGAGCGCCGGCTGGCCGCGGCGCGGACCGAGCTGGCGGCCGAGGAGGAGTTCGACTCGACCCTTGTCAACACCTCCGTCGAGGACGTCTCCGCCGAGCTGCTAGCCTTGATGCAGGTTTGATTCGTGAAGTTCCACTGGAAGGCTGGATAGGTTGTCCTCTCCCATCACCGCGCCCGAGGGCATCATCAACCCGCCGATCGACGAGCTGCTTGAGGCGACCGACTCCAAGTACAGCCTCGTGATCTACGCGGCGAAGCGCGCGCGGCAGATCAACGCGTACTACTCCCAGCTCGGCGAGGGCCTGCTGGAGTATGTCGGCCCGCTGGTGGACACCCACGTGCACGAGAAGCCGCTGTCCATCGCGCTCCGCGAGATCAACGCGGGTCTGCTGACCTCCGAGGCCACCGAGGGCCCCGCGCAGTAGGCATCCCTCATCCACCGGGCCCGGCAGCGCGGCTGCCGGGCCCGTGGTGTGTCATGGGGGTGGAGACGACGAGCGGTGGGGAGCGGGACATGGCGGAAGCGGCGAAGGCAGCGGCCCCGGCCGAGGTGGTGCTGGGCGTCAGCGGCGGCATCGCGGCGTACAAGGCGTGCGAGCTGCTGCGGCTCTTCACCGAGTCGGGCCATGCGGTACGGGCGGTGCCCACGGCCGCCGCGCTGCACTTCGTCGGCGAGGCCACCTGGGCGGCGCTCTCCGGCCGCCCCGCCGCCACCGAGACCTGGGCGGACGTGCACGAGGTCCCGCACGTGCGGATCGGCCGGCGGGCCGACCTCGTGGTCGTCGCCCCCGCCACCGCCGACGTGCTCGCCAAGGCCGCCCACGGCCTGGCCGACGACCTGCTGACGAACACCCTGCTCACCGCCTCCTGCCCGGTCGTCTTCGCACCGGCCATGCACACCGAGATGTGGGAGCACCCCGCCACCCAGGCCAACGTGGCCACGCTGCGGGCCCGCGGCGCCGTCGTCATCGAGCCCGCCGTCGGCCGGCTCACCGGCGCCGACACCGGCAAGGGCCGGCTGCCGGAGCCGGCGGAGATCTTCGAGGTCTGCCGCCGCGCGCTCGCCCGCGGCGCCGGCGGGCTGGCCCCCGACCTCGCCGGGCGGCACGTCGTCGTCAGCGCGGGCGGCACCCGCGAGCCGCTGGACCCCGTGCGCTTCCTGGGCAACCGCTCGTCCGGGCTCCAGGGGTACGCCCTGGCCCGTACCGCCGTCGCCCGCGGCGCCCGGGTCACGCTGCTGGCCGCGAACACCGCGCTGCCCGACCCCGCGGGCGCCGGCATCGTGCGCGTGGGCACCGCCGTGGAGCTCCAGGAGGCCGTGGTGAAGGCCGCGGCCGACGCCGACGCCATCGTCATGGCCGCCGCCGTCGCCGACTTCCGCCCGGTGACGTACGCCAGCGGCAAGATCAAGAAGAAGGACGACCGCGAGCCGGACCCGATCACCCTCACCCGCAACCCCGACATCCTCGCCGGGATCTCCGCCGCCCGGCCGCGCCCGGGGCAGGTCGTCGTCGGCTTCGCCGCCGAGACCGACGACGTGCTCGCCAACGGCCGCGCCAAGCTCGCCCGTAAGGGCTGTGACCTGCTCGTCGTCAACGAGGTGGGCGAGACCAAGGCGTTCGGCTCCGACGGCAACGAAGCCG
Organism: Streptomyces sp. CMB-StM0423; assembly: GCF_002847285.1. Lineage (NCBI taxonomy): Bacteria > Bacillati > Actinomycetota > Actinomycetes > Kitasatosporales > Streptomycetaceae > Streptomyces > Streptomyces sp. CMB-StM0423. The sequence continues at coordinate 7,172,174 of NZ_CP025407.1, forward strand.
TGGTGCTCACCGCCGACGGGCACGAGGTGCCCGTGCCGTTCGGGCCCAAGGAAGCGCTGGCCGACGTGGTGTGGGACCTCGTCGTGGAACGGCTCGGCTGAGCCGCCTCCGGCCGACACTCCGGCAGATTATTGCTGCTTTCCGGGGGAACTCCTGCGGGAACCTGCTGTTCCCCAGGTCAACGGGCATCCAGGGACCGAGACGGGTTGTCCCCTGAGCGGGACTGCCGGATAAAATGGCCCGCGGGCCCGTCCCGGAAGCGCCCGGCCCGGGTTCCGCAACCGATCAGCCAGCAGCCGCTGCAACCGTGGGGAGCAATGTGTCCCGCCGTCTATTCACCTCGGAGTCCGTTACCGAGGGCCACCCCGACAAGATCGCTGACCAGATCAGCGACGCCATCCTCGACGCCCTGCTCAAGGACGACCCGCACTCCCGCGTCGCCGTCGAGACCCTGATCACCACCGGCCAGGTGCACGTGGCCGGCGAGGTGACCACCTCCGGTTACGCGGACATCGCGACCCTCGTGCGGAACAAGATCCTGGAGATCGGGTACGACTCGTCGAAGAAGGGCTTCGACGGCGCCTCCTGCGGCGTCTCGGTGTCCATCGGCGCCCAGTCGCCGGACATCGCCCAGGGTGTGGACACCGCGTACGAGAGCCGGGTCGAGGGCTCCGGCGGCGACGACCTCGACCTCCAGGGCGCCGGCGACCAGGGCCTGATGTTCGGCTACGCCTGCGACGAGACGCCCGAGCTGATGCCGCTGCCCATCCACCTGGCGCACCGGCTCTCCGCCCGGCTCAGCGAGGTCCGCAAGAACGGGACCATCCCCTACCTGCGCCCCGACGGCAAGACGCAGGTCACCATCGAGTACAACGGCGACAAGGCGGCCCGGCTCGACACCGTCGTCGTCTCCTCGCAGCATGCCTCCGACATCGACCTGGACTCGCTGCTGACGCCCGACATCCGCGAGTTCGTCGTGGAGCCGGAGCTGAAGGCCCTCCTCGACGACGGCATCAAGCTGGACACCGAGGGCTACCGCCTGCTGGTCAACCCCACCGGCCGGTTCGAGATCGGCGGCCCGATGGGCGACGCCGGGCTCACCGGGCGCAAGATCATCATCGACACCTACGGCGGCATGGCCCGGCACGGCGGCGGCGCCTTCTCCGGCAAGGACCCCTCCAAGGTCGACCGCTCCGCCGCGTACGCCATGCGCTGGGTCGCCAAGAACGTCGTGGCCGCCGGGCTGGCCTCGCGCTGCGAGGTGCAGGTGGCGTACGCGATCGGCAAGGCCGAGCCGGTCGGGCTCTTCGTCGAGACCTTCGGCACCGCGACGGTCGACGTCGAGAAGATCGAGACCGCCATCTCCGAGGTCTTCGACCTCCGCCCGGCGGCGCTCATCCGCGACCTGGACCTGCTGCGCCCGATCTACTCCCAGACCGCCGCGTACGGCCACTTCGGCCGCCCGCTGGCCGACTTCACCTGGGAGCGGACCGACCGCGTCGACGCGCTGCGCAAGGCCGCCGGCATCTGAGCGCGTACCTCGCTTCCCACGCGCTGGACAGCCCGAGGCCCCGGACCGCGGTCCGGGGCCTCCGGCCGTCCGGCGGGGTGTCCGTCGCGTCTGGTAGGACGGAGGGGTGAGCAGCGACGACGGCCGGGAGGCGGCACCCGAGGGGGCGGAGCAGCTCGCCCTCATCCGGGAGACCGTGCGCAGGGCCAGGGGCTCCCGCGCCCGCCCGCGCACCTGGCGCGGCGCCGCGCTCGCCGAGGAACTGCCCGTCGCCCGCGTCCTGGTCGACAAGGGCCTGCTCCACCTCGACCGCCTCTTCGACTACGCGGTGCCCGCCGCGATGGACGCCGAAGCCCGCCCCGGCGTGCGCGTCCGCGTCCGCTTCGGCGCCGGCGAGCGCGAGGGCCGCCGGGAGGGCGGCGGGCTGATCAACGGGTACGTGGTCGAGCGCCGCGCCGACAGCGACTTCCCCGGCACCCTCGCGCCTCTCGCCCAGGTCCTCTCGCCCGAGCCCGTCCTGGGCGCGCAGCTCCTGGACCTGTGCCAGGCCGTCGCCGACCGGTACGCCGGCGCCCTCGCCGACGTCGTCCAGCTCGCGCTGCCGCCGCGGATGGCACGGGCCGAGAAGAAGCCCTCGCCGGAACCGCTCCCGCCGCCCCCCGCCCCCGACGCCGGGAGCTGGGCGCGCTACGCCAACGGGCCCGGGCTGCTCGCCGCGCTGGCCGAAGGCGGCGCCCCGCGGGCGGTGTGGACGGCGCTGCCGGGCCCTGAGTGGCCCGACGAGCTGGCCCGCGCGCTGGCCGCCGCCCTCGCCGCCGGCCGGGGCGCCCTCGCCGTACTCCCCGACGGCCGCGCCGCCGCCCGCGTCGACGAGGCGCTGACCGCCCTCGTCGGCCGCGGCCGGCACGTGCTGCTCACCGCCGACGCCGGGCCCGAGGCGCGCTACCGCCGCTGGCTCGCGGTCAGCCGCGGCGCGGTCCGCGGCGTCGTCGGCACCCGGGCCGCCGCCTTCGCGCCCGTACGGGACCTCGGGCTCGCCGCCATCTGGGACGACGCCGACACCTCCCACGCCGACGACCGCGCCCCGCAGCCGCACGCCCGCGAGATCCTGGCCCTGCGCGCGGCCCGCGAGCACACCGGGCTCCTCGTCGGCGGCCACGCGTGCAGCGTCGAAGCCGCCCGCTACGTGGAGAGCGGCTGGGCGCAGCCCGTCGCCGCCCCCCGCGAGACGGTACGGGCCGCCGCGCCGCTCGTCCGCACGGTCGGCGACAGCGAGCAGGCCCGCGACGCGGCGGCCCGCGCCGCCCGGCTGCCGACGCTCGCCTGGCAGGTCGCGCGGGAGGGGCTGCGGGCCGGTCCGGTGCTGGTGCAGGTGCCCCGCCGCGGGTACGCGCCCCGGCTGGCCTGCGCCCGCTGCCGCGCGCCCGCGCGCTGCGCCCGCTGCGCGGGGCCGCTGGTGGGCGAGGGTCGCCGGGAGGCGCTGGTGTGCGGCTGGTGCGCGACGCGCGAGCACGCCTGGCGCTGCCCCGAGTGCGGCGGTACGCGGCTGCGCGCGCAGGTCGTCGGTGCCCGGCGGACGGCGGAGGAGCTGGGGCGGGCGTTCCCGTCGGTGCCGGTGCGCACGTCGGGGCGTGACCATGTGCTGGCGCGGGTGCCGGACGCCCCGGCGCTGGTCGTGAGCACGCCGGGCGCGGAGCCCGTCGCTGAGGGCGGGTACGCGGCGGCGCTGCTGCTCGACGGCTGGGCGCTGCTCAACCGGCCGGACCTGCGGGCCGGGGAGGAGGCGCTGCGGCGCTGGCTGACCGCCGCGGCGCTGGTCCGCGGCTCGGCGGCGGGCGGGGTGGCGGCGGTCGTCGCGGACCCGGCGCAGCGGCCGGTGCAGGCCCTGGTGCGCTGGGATCCGGCGGGGTTCGCTGGCACGGAGCTGGCGGAGCGCGCGGAGCTGGGCTTCCCGCCGGTGTCCCGGATGGCGGCGGTCTGGGGACCGGGGGAGGCGGTCACGGCGTTCGTCGGCGACGCGGGGCTGCCGCCGTCGACGGAGGTGCTGGGCCCGGTGCCGGTGCCGGAGTCGCCGGGCGGGCGGGGCGCGGCGGGCGGCGGCCCGGCGCCGGGGGAGTCGTGGGAGCGGGTGCTGCTACGGGTTCCGCCGGGCCACGGAGCCGCCCTGGCGGCGGCCCTCAAGGCGGCGCAGGCGTCCCGCATGGCCCGCCGCACGGGCCCGCCCCTGCGCATCCGCATCGACCCCCCGGACATCGGCTGAGCTCCGGCCGGGGTGCAGGACGGCAGGGGACGGGCTCGCTTACGGATCCCGGGCGCCGGGCGGCCGGTGTCAGGACTGCGTGATCGCCACCGCGTCCGTCTGCTGGGCCGGCGGGGCCGTGCCCGGGGCCGGGCGGGCGGCCGGGACGACCGGGAGCGTTCCCGAAGGCAGCCGGGACTCGCCGGGAGGCGGTCCCCCGGCCTCGGCGGAGCCGCCCTCGCGCGGCTGCTGCGCGCGGCGGGTGCCGTAGCGGCGGTGGACCGCCTGCTTGGTGACGCCCAGCGCCGAGCCCACCGCGTCCCAGGAGAAGCCGAGCGAGCGGTCGAAGTCGACCGCCGCGGTCACCAGTGTCTCGACGCTGTCCCGCAGCTCCTGGGCGAGCCGCACCGTGGGCGCCGGGGCCCGCCCGTACACGACGAAGCCCGCGGACGGGCCCGTCCGCCGGGGGCGGTAGACGTTGCCAAGCTGGGCGGTGAGGGTGCGCAGCGCGTCGACCTGCCTGCGCACCCTTTCGATGTCCCGCACCAGGAGCTGCAGGCTCGCCCGCGCCTGGGCGTCGTGGCTTGCGTGGTCGGCCATGGAGAAGCCTCTCGAACCGGCGTCGTTCGGATCGGGCCGCGCAGCGGCCCGTTTCGGTCTTTTTTCACTTTCCTGACTGAGCAACGCGACACTTACTCGGCGGTCACGGGTCGGGGGCGCGCGCTCCGTGCCCGGGAGCGTGCGGCCGATCGCACGCCCCTGGCGTATCCGGACCATGCCGTTTTGCCCGCGCCCGCCCCCGGCCCCGCCTGCGCGGGTCCTAGACTTGGCCCGCTCCTGTCGCCGCCGCGACCGCCCGCCCCGTACGCCCACGCCTGCGCCACCAGCGCCGCCGAGAGGACCCGCACCGCCCATGAGGCTCGTTTTCGCCGGTACGCCCGAAGTCGCCGTTCCCGCCCTCGACGCCCTGCTCGCGTCGGACCGGCACGAGGTCGTCGCCGTCGTCACCCGGCCCGACGCGCCCGCAGGGCGGGGCCGGCGGCTGGTGGCGAGCCCCGTCGCGCAGCGCGCCGAGGAGGCCGGCATCGAGGTGCTGAAGCCCGGGCGGCCCAGGGAGCCGGAGTTCCTGGACCGGCTGCGCGCCATCGGCCCCGACTGCTGCCCCGTCGTCGCGTACGGCGCCCTGCTGCCCAAGCCCGCGCTGGACATCCCCGTGCACGGCTGGGTCAACCTGCACTTCTCGCTGCTGCCCGCCTGGCGCGGCGCCGCGCCCGTACAGCACGCGATCCTCGCCGGCGACGAGGTGACCGGCGCGACCACCTTCCGGATCGAGGAAGGGCTCGACTCCGGGCCGGTGTTCGGGGTCGTCACCGAGGAGGTGCGGCCCACCGACACCAGCGGCGACCTGCTGACCCGGCTGGCCATGGCAGGATCGGGGCTGCTCGCCGCCACCATGGACGGGATCGAGGACGGCAGCCTCAAGGCCGTGCCGCAGCCCGCCGAGGGCGTGACGTCGGCGCCGAAGATCCAGGTGGCGGACGCGCGGCTGGACTTCGCCGCCCCCGCGCTGCGCGTCGACCGCGTGGTCCGCGGCTGCGCCCCCGCGCCCGGGGCCTGGACGACGTTCCGCGGCGAGCGGCTGAAGGTCCGCTCGGTCACCCCGCGCCCCGACCGCACGGACCTGGCGCCCGGTGAGCTGGCCGTGGAGAAGTCCGCGGTGCACGTCGGCACCGGCTCGTACGCCGTGGAGCTGCAGTGGGTGCAGGCCCAGGGCAAGCGCCCGATGGCGGCGGCGGACTGGGCGCGCGGGGTGCGCATCGCCTCCGGCGAACGCCTCGGCGACGGGCCGGAGCCGGCCGGGGCGTAGGCTTCCGGTGTACGCAACTGCCAGCCCCGGAGCACATTTCACGTGAGCGACCAGCCGCGCCGTCGCCGGCCCGCCAAGCCCTACCGCAGGCCGCAGAAGGATCCCGTACGGATCCTCGCCTACGACGCGCTCCGCGCGGTCGACGAGCGCGACGCCTACGCCAACCTCGTGCTGCCGCCCATGCTCAGGCAGGCTCGGCAGCGCGACGGCTTCGACGCCAGGGATGCGGCGCTGGCGACCGAGCTGGTCTACGGCACGCTGCGCCGCCAGGGCACGTACGACCGGATCATCGCCGCCTGCGTCGACCGCCCGCTGCGCGAGGTCGACCCCGAGGTGCTCGACGTCCTCAGCCTCGGCGCCCACCAGCTCCTCGGCACCCGCATCCCGCCGCACGCCGCCGTCTCGGCGACGGTGGAGCTGGCACGCGTCGTGCTCGGCGACGGGCGGGCGCGGTTCGTCAACGCCGTACTGCGCAAGATCGCCGCCCGCGACCTGGACGCCTGGCTGGCCGAGGTGGCGCCCCCCTACGCCGACGACCCCGAGGAACACCTCGCGGTCGTCCACTCCCACCCCCGCTGGGTCGTCTCCGCGCTCTGGGACGCGCTCGGCGGCGGCCGGGCCGGGATGGAGGAGCTGCTGGCCGCCGACAACGACCGGCCCGAGGTCACCCTCGTCGCCCGCCCCGGACGGGCCACCCCGGCGGAGCTGAGCGGTCCGGACACGCTGCCGGGGCGCTGGTCCCCGTACGCGGTGCGGCTGGCCGAGGGCGGCGACCCGGGTGCCCTGGACGAGGTGCGCGACGGCCGGGCCGGCGTGCAGGACGAGGGCAGCCAGCTCGTCGCGCTGGCCCTCGCGAACGCCCCGCTGGAGGGCCCCGACACCCGCTGGCTCGACGGCTGTGCGGGCCCCGGCGGCAAGGCGGCGCTGCTGGCGGCGCTGGCCGCCGAGCGCGGCGCCGCGCTGGTGGCGGCCGAGAAGCAGCCGCACCGGGCCCGGCTGGTCGCCCGCGCGCTGGCCGGCAATCCGGGCCCGTACCAGGTCGTCGTCGCCGACGGCACCCGCCCGGCCTGGCGCCCCGGCGGCTTCGACCGCGTCCTCGTGGACGTCCCCTGTACGGGCCTGGGCGCCCTGCGCCGCCGCCCCGAGGCCCGCTGGCGCCGCCGCCCGGAGGACCTGGAGGGCTTCGCGCCGCTCCAGCGGGCGCTGCTGGAGGACGCGCTGCGGGCGGTGCGCACCGGAGGCGTCGTCGGCTACGTCACCTGCTCCCCGCACCCCGCCGAGACCCGCGCCGTCGTGGACGACGTGCTGAAGGCGGCCGGCGCCCCAGCCGCCGAGCTGATCGACGCCCGCCCGCTGCTGCCCGGCGTACCGGAGCTCGGCGAAGGGCCCGACATCCAGCTCTGGCCGCACCGCCACGGCACCGACGCGATGTACCTCGCGCTGCTGCGCCGCACCGGCTGAGGCCCCGTCCGCGGCCGGCTCCCGGCCCGGTGGCGGAGGGACCCGCACCGAACCCGACATTCCGGCCCACGCGCGGTGAACAGGGAGTGGCAGCACGGGTACCGCGGCCCCCGCCCCTGCGCGGGCATGGCAGGCTGGGGGGCATGGCAGTACAGATCAACCCCAGCATCCTGTCCGCCGACTTCGCCCGCCTCGCCGAGGAAGCGGACGCGGTGTCGGGCGCCGACTGGCTTCACGTCGACGTCATGGACAACCACTTCGTGCCCAACCTGACGCTCGGTGTCCCGGTCGTCGAGTCGCTGCGCCGGGCCACCGACACCCCGCTGGACTGCCACCTGATGATCGACGAGCCGGACCGCTGGGCCCCCGCGTTCGTGGACGCGGGCGCCGGCTCCGTGACCTTCCACGCCGAGGCGGCCGCGGCGCCGGTGCGCCTGGCGCGCGAGCTGCGCGCCAAGGGGGCGCGGGCCTCGATGGCCCTCAAGCCGGCCACCCCGATCGAGCCGTACGAGGACCTGCTGCCCGAGCTGGACATGCTGCTGGTCATGACCGTCGAGCCGGGCTTCGGCGGCCAGGCGTTCCTGGACATCATGCTGCCCAAGGTGCGCCGCACCCGGGAGCTGATCGCCAAGCACGGCCTGGAGATGTGGCTGCAGGTCGACGGCGGGGTCTCGGCGGAGACCATCGAGCGCTGCGCCGAGGCGGGCGCGGACGTGTTCGTCGCCGGTTCCGCGGTGTACGGGGCCGATGACCCGGCGGCCGCCGTGCGGGCGCTGCGCGCCCAGGCGGCGGCGGCCAGCGAGGGTGCACCCTGGGCGACGGGCTGCCACTAGCGTCCCCGTACCGCCGGGACAGGCCCCGGCCGCGGCCGGCGGCCACGCGGAGCAGACGCCTCCGGGCCCGGATCGTGAAAGTATTGAATACGGAGCAGCGCTTCCGAGCAGCGCCGCTGGGGAGAGCAAAGGAGATCTCGTGTCGACGGGCCGGACGGCCGCGCGGATGGGACCCGCGGAGCTGGTACAGGCGGCGGCGATGGCCCGCCGCTTCTACCTGGAGGGCAAGTCCAAGATCCAGATCGCCGACGAGTTCGGCGTCAGCCGCTTCAAGGTCGCCCGGGTGCTGGAGACCGCGCTCGAACGCGACCTCGTACGGATCGAGATCCGCGTCCCCGCCGAACTCGACGCCGAGCGCTCCGACGCCCTGCGTGCCCGCTTCGGCCTCAGGCACGCCGTCGTCGTGGAGGCGCCGGCCGACGCCGTGCCCGACACCCGCGACCCGGAGAACCTCGGCAGCGTCGCCGCCGACCTGCTCGCCGAGCTGGTCACCGAGGGTGACGTGCTGGGCCTGGCCTGGGGCAGGTCCACGATCAACATGGCGCAGGCGCTGCACCGGCTGCCCCCGTGCACCGTCGTCCAGCTCACCGGCGTCTACGACGCGGGTACCGCGGAGCGCGGCTCCGTGGAGGCCGTGCGCCGCGCCGCGGAGGTCGCCGGCGGCGAGGCACACCCCATCTACGCGCCGATGCTCCTGCCCGACGCCGCCACCGCCACCGCGCTGCGCAGCCAGACCGGAGTGGCCCGCGCCTTCGAGTACTTCGACAAGGTGACCGTCGCCGCCGTCTCCATCGGCTCCTGGGAGGAGGGCATCTCCGCCATGCACGACATGCTCTCCGAGGAGGAGCGCGCGCACTACGCCTCGCTGGGCGCCGCCGCCGAGATGTCCGCGCACCTCTTCGACGCCGAGGGCCGGCGCATCGGCCGCGACCTGGGGGAGCGGTGCATCACCGTCGAGGCGGACCGGCTGCGGCGGATCCCCGAGGTGGTCGCCATCGCGGGCGGCGCGCGCAAGCGCGAGGCGATCGTGGCGGTGCTGCGCTCGGGGCTGGTCACCAGCCTGGTCACGGACACCGTGGCGGCGGACTACCTGCTGGACGAGGTGGCGCCGGGCCCGCGCCCCGCGCTGGACCGCGCCGACCCGGACGACCTGTAGTCCCGGGGATCCCGTGCCGTAGGGGTCGTGCCGTGGAGCGGCCGGCCCGTTCCGTACGCCGGGCACCCCTCCCGTACGAACCGGGCCGCGCGCCTCAGTCGGCGGGCGCGTGCAGCGGTTCTGAGAGGACGCCCGGGATCTGCGAGCGCGAGGTGAAGCCGAACTTCGCCAGGATGTGCTCCACGTGCGCGTCCACCGTGCGCTTGGAGATCACCAGCTTCTCGGCGATCTCCCGGTTCGTCAGCCCCCTGGCCACCAGCCCCGCCACCTGCCGTTGCCGCGGCGTGAGTCCGTCGCCCGCGCCCGGCGGCTGCGCCGGGACCGCCGGTGCGGCCGGTGCCGCCTCGTCGGCGAGGGCCAGCGCCACGGCGGCGTTGGTGGGCAGCCGGCCGCCCTCGCGGAACGCGGTGTCGTAGCCGTCGTTGCCCAGCGCCTCGCGGGCCGCGTCCGCCGCGCTGCCGTGCAGGTCGTGCAGGATGGTGATGCCGAACCTGGCTTCCTTGACCGCCCGGCGCCACAGCGCGTCCGCCGCGCCCTGCAGCACGGCCACCCGCTCGAAGTGCCGCAGCTCCGCCGCCCGCCAGGCGAAGCCCTCCAGGAAGTGCGCGACGCCCATCAGGTCGTGCAGCACCGCCTTGGCGCGGATGCCCTGCCGGGCGCACTCGATGCTCTCCAGATGCTCGCCCTTCAGCCACAGGCCGATGCTCTTGACCCACAGCGCCCAGCCGCGCGACCACAGCTCGGCGGGGGTGGCGGCGTTGCGCCGGAGGGAGTCCTCGCTGAGCGCGATGCCCTCGCCCGTACCGCCGTTGAGGACGTGGAAGAAGCCGACGATGAAGCCGCTCATCAGCAGCCCGGTCTCGTCGCCCTGCTCCGCCAGCTCCCGCCGGGCGGCCTCGAAGCCCTCGGCGACGCCGTCGGCCCGGCCGCGGAAGTAGCGGGAGTGGTGGCGGAAGGTGCGGGTCCAGGCGAGGCCCGTACGGTCGTCGATGCGCAGCGCGACGGCCTCGGCCTCGTCCAGCAGCGCGAAGGTGTCGCCGCGCTCGCCCTGCATGTCCATGAACCAGCAGGTCAGCCAGAGGGCCTTGACCCGCTCCGCGCGGTCCTCCGGGCAGCGGTCGAGGGCGCGGCGCAGCCAGTAGCGGCCCTCGGTGAGCAGCCCGGTGCAGTGCCAGTAGCCCCACAGCATCGTGGCCATCCGCAGGCCCGCGGAGGCGTCGTCCGGGTCGGCGACGCAGAACTCCAGCGCGACCCGTACGTCCGCCTGGTCGCGTACCATCTGCCGCAGCAGCACCGCCTGCCGGTCGCCGGTCCACTCGGCGTCGAAGAACCGGGCGCGGCGCAGGAAGTGGTCGCGGTGCCGGCGCCGGGTGCGCTCCGCCTCCGCGCCCGGGCCGAGCTGTTCCAGGCCGAACTCCCGGATGGTGTCGAGCATCCGGTAGCGGGTGCCGTACTCGGACTCCACCCGCAGCACCACCGACTTCTCCACCAGCCCGATCAGTGCGTCGAGCACCCCCTCGACGGGCAGCGCCCCCTCCGCGCCGACCGCCTCGGCGACGTCCAGGCTGAACTCCCCGGCGCACACCGCGAGCCGCGACCACAGCAGCCGCTCGGGCTCGGTGGACAGCTCGTAGCTCCAGCCGATGGTGGTACGCAGCGTCTGGTGCCGCGGCACGGCGGTGCGCCGGCCGCCGGTGAGCAGTTGGAAGCGGTGGTCGAGCCGGTTCAGCATCTCCTCGGGGGAGAGGACCCGCAGCCGGCTGACGGCCAGTTCGATGGCGAGCGGGATGCCGTCGAGGCGGCGGCAGAGGGCGAGGACGTCGGCGCGGTTGTCGTCGTCGACGGTGAAGCCGGGCACGGCGGCGGCGGCCCGGTCGGTGAACAACTGCAGCGCGTCGTCCGCCCGTCCGGTGTCCGGGACGGCCAGCGGCGGGATCGGCAGGATGTGCTCGCCCGCCACGTCCAGGGGCTGCCTGCTGGTGGCGACGACGTGCAACCGCGGTGCGGCGCGGAGCAGTTCCTCGGCGAGCACGGCGCAGGCATCGACCAGGTGCTCGCAGGTGTCGAGGATGAGCAGCGCCGTCTTGTCCTTGAGGTACGCGGCGAGCGCGTCCTGCGCCGGCAGCGCGGTCTGCTCCGGCAGGTCGAGCGCGGCGGCGACGGTGTTGGGCAGCAGCCGCGGGTCGGCGAGGGCGGACAGCGGGACGAGGGTGACGCCGTCGGGGAAGCGGGAACGCAGCCGGTGCGCGCCGCGCACGGCGGTGCGGGTCTTGCCGACCCCGCCGGGTCCTGTGAGCGTGACCAGGCGGGCCTGCCGCAGACAGGCATCGAGCAGCGCGAGCTCCTGCCGGCGGCCGACGAAGCTGGTGGCTTCGGCGGGCAGCTCACCGGCGCTGCGGTTCCTCATCGTGGTCCCCCGGAGGTCGGTGACCGGCTGGCGACGTACACCCGACGGCCGTACAACCGACGACGGTAAGGGGCGCGGAGGCGGGCGTCGGAGCGACTCCGGGGGATTCAACCGAACGGGGGGCGCGAGAGGGCACGATGACCGCCGGTCGGAAGAGGGGGGCGAGCCGTGGCTCGACCGCCCAGCGCAGCGCCCGGCGCACCGGCGGGGTACACAGCAGCGCCATGCCGGCGGTGGCGGCGAGGGTCACGGCCACGGCCCCGGCGGGTGCCGAGAGCCACGCGGGCTCGTACCAGCCGCCGTAGCGGGCCCCCTGGGTGGCGAAGGCGTGCAGCAGATAGCCGTAGAGCGTGCCGGCGCCCAGCACGGTCCACCACGTCCGGCGCCCGGGCACCCAGGCGAGGAACGCCGCGACCAGCAGCAGCGAGCAGCAGAAGAGCACGGGCGCGGCGAGCAGCCCGGTCGTCCCGGAGTAACCGATCTCCTGGGCGGCGGCGTTGTGGTAGAGCCAGCGCCGGTCGGTGTGCGGGCCGAGGAGGTACGCGGCCACGGGCGCGGCGAGGAGCACCGGCGCGGCCAGGATCCGTGCCTCGCGCCGCCGCAGCAGCCGCAGCCGCCCGGGTGCGCAGGTCAGGCCGAGGACGAAGAACGGCAGGAGTTGCAGCACCCGTTGCAGCTCCAGGTCGTCGCCGATCGTGGGCCCAGCGGTGGCGATCGCGGCCACCGCGAGCGCGACGGGCAGCGGGTGGCGCAGCGCGGTCCACAGCGGTACCGACAGCCGCCAGACGAACAGCGCGAGCAGGAACCACGTCACGCCCCAGGGGTCGAGCAGGCTGAGAGGGCTCTCGTTGCCGCCGGCCAGGCGGCCGAAGAGGGTGTACGCGGTCTCGAAGACCAGGTACGGCACGACGAGCCCGGTGATCAGCCCGCGGGCGCGGCGGGGTGAGCCGTCCTGGCCGCGGGAGAAGTAGCCGGAGACGAGCACGAACGCGGGCATGTGGAAGGCGTAGACGGTCTCGTACGCGGCGGCGACCGCCCGGCTGCCGTCGACCAGCGGCTCCCAGGCGTGCCCGCACGCGACGAGCACCACCGCCAGGAACCTGGCGTTGTCGAAGTACGGGTCCCGGGGGGTGCCGGGGCTGCCCCTGTCGTTGCCGTTCACTTCTCTTTCCTATCATGCCTATAGGAATAATAGGGAAACTGGCGCGGCCCGGTGCCGCGCGCTCGCGGACTCCCCGGCCGCCACCCGCACTTCAGGGCGCGCGGACGATCTCGTACAGTGTCGGCCGACCCTGCCGAGGAGCGCGCATGACGGCCGACGCCCGCCGCACGGACCCCGCCCTCGGCACCCCCGCACCCGTTTCCGGCGGCCCGCGGGGCGGCTCGCGGCGGTGGATGTGGCTCGCCGCCTGGCCCGTCGTCGCCGCGCTCGCCCTGTCCAACGAGCCCGCGCCGCTGTACGTGCTGTGGCAGGGCCGGTTCGGCTTCTCCGCCGCCACGATCACGCTGATCTACGCCGCCTACATCGCCGGCCTGCTCGTCACCCTGACGTTCGCCGGCACCCTCGCCGACCGGTACGGCCGCAGGCCGGTGCTGCTGCCGGGGCTGGCGCTGTCACTCACCGCCGCGGCGCTCTTCGCCACCGCGGAGTCGGTCCCCGTGCTGGCCGTGGCGCGGCTGCTCAGCGGGTTCGCGGTGGGCGCGGTGCTGGCGGCGGGGATGGCGGCGGTGGCGGACCTGGCGCCGCCGGGGCAGAAGCAGTTCGGCGGGCTGGTCGCGTCCGCGTCGATGGTCGGCGGGGCGGCGCTGGGGCCGATGCTCGCCGGGGTGCTGTCGGAGACGCTGCCGCACCCCACCCGGCTGGTCTTCGTGGTGCAGACGGGCCTGCTGCTCGTCGCGCTCGCAGTGGTGCTGCGGATGCCGCTGTCCCGGCCCGGGGAGCGGCGTGGGGAGCAGCCGGGCGGGGGAGCGGAGGACGAAGCCGGGGCCGGAGGCGCGGCGGATCCGGCACCCCGGCGTGCACGCCGGCTCGTACGCATCCCGTCCGTGCCCCGCCCGCACCGCCGCACCCTGCTGCTGAGCCTCGCCGTCCTCGCCCCGGGCATGACCGCCACCGGCTTCGTGCTCTCCCTCGGCCCGGCCCTGCTGGCCGACTTGCTGGACAGCGACAACCGCGCGCTCGCCGGCGGCATGATCTTCCTGCTCTTCGCGGCGGCGACCGGCGTGCAGTTCGCGGTGCGCACCCTGCGGGTACGCGTCCTCTTCACCCTGGGCGCCGTACTGACCACCGCCGGCATGGCGGCGCTGGTGCTCGCGACCGCCGTCACCTCGGTGCCGCTGCTGCTGGCCGCCGCGGTGCTGGCCGGGCTCGGCCAGGGCAGCGCGCAGCTCGGCGGGCTCAGCACGCTCAGCGCCCGGATACCGGCCACCCGGCTCGCCGAGGCCAACGCGGCGCTCACCGGCGGCGGTTACCTGATGGCCGGCGTGCTGCCGGTCGCCGCCGGGTACCTCAGCGACGCGGTGGGGCTGACGGCGGGCACCACGGCGTTCGGCGTCGCGGTCGCGGTGCTGGTGACGGCCGGCGCGGTGGCGGCGACCCGGCGCTGAGCCGCCGCCCCGGCGCGTCACCCCTCCGCGTCACCCACGCCGTGTGCGGCTCCGCGTCACCACTCCGCGTACGACCCGTCCGGGTGCCGCCACACCGGGTTGTGCCAGCTCTCCGCCGTCCCGTCCGCGGCCCGTACCGCCCGCTCGTCGATCTCCACGCCCAGCCCGGGCCCGGCCGGCCGCAGCAGGTGCCCCTCGTGGAAGCGGAAGACCTCCGGGTCTGCGACGTAGTCGAGCAGTTCCGCGCCGGTGTTGTAGTGGATGCCGATCGACTGCTCCTGGATGAGGAAGTTCGGCGTGCAGAACGCGAGTTGCAGGCTCGCGGCCAGCGCCAGCGGCCCCAGCGGGCAGTGCGGCGCGAGCGCCACGTCGAACGTCTCGGCCAGCGAGGCGATCCGCCGGCACTCCGAGATGCCCCCGGCGTGCGAGAGGTCCGGCTGCAGCACCGCGACACCCGCCCGCAGGGCCGGCAGCATCTCGGCGCGCGAGAACAGCCGCTCGCCCGTCGCCACCGGCAGTGCCGTCGAGCCGGTCACCCGCTCCAGCAGATGCGTGTGCTCGGGCAGCACCGGCTCCTCCACGAACATCGGCGCGTACGGCTCCAGCACCCCGATGGCCTTGATCGCGCCGGCCGCGGAGAACCGGCCGTGGAAGTCGACGGCGAAGTCCCGCTCCGGGCCGAGCGCGTCGCGCGCGGCCTCCGCGCGGGCGGCGACCCGGCGCAGCTCCGCGACGTTCGGCAGCCGGTCCATCCGCCCGGAGCCGTTCATCTTCACCGCCGTGAAACCCGCGTCCACCTGCGCGGCGACCTGGTCGCGCACCTCGCCCGGCTCGTCGCCGCCGACCCAGCAGTACGCGCGGGCGCGCTCGCGCACCGGGCCGCCGAGCAACTGGTGCACGGGCGCGCCGAACGCCTTGCCCGCGAGGTCCCACAGCGCCTGGTCGAGACCCGCGACCGCGGAGGAGAGCACCGGACCGCCGCGGTAGAAGGAGCCCTTGGTCATGAGCTGCCAGTGGTCCTCGATCCGCAGCGGGTCGGCGCCGAGGAGGAACTGGTCGGCGAGTTCGTGGACGGCGGTGCGGACGGTCGCCGCCCGGCCCTCCACCACCGGCTCGCCCCAGCCCACGAGGCCGTCGTCGGTTTCGATCCGGCAGAAGAGCCAGCGCGGCGGCACGGCGAAGGTCTCGACCCGGGTGATCTTCAACTGGCTACTCCTTGACGCTGCCCTCGGTCAGCCCGGTCTGCCAGAAGCGCTGGAGGACGAGCATCGCGACGGCCAGGGGGACGACGGACACGAAGGCTCCGCCGATGGTGTACTGCGTGAGTTCCGGCACCCGGTCCGCGGCCTGCTGCCAGGTGACCAGCCCGAGCGTGATCGGGTACTTCCGGTCGTCGGAGAGCATCACCAACGGCAGGAAGTAGTTGTTCCAGATGTGCACGAACTGGAAGAGGAAGACGGTCACCAGCGCCGGGGTCATGATCCGCAGCACCAGTGAGAAGAAGATCCGCCCTTCGCCCGCGCCGTCCACCCGCGCCGCCTCCAGCAGCGTGTCGGGCACCGCCGCCTCCGCGTAGATGCGGCACAGGTAGACGCCGAACGGGCTGACGACGCTGGGGATCAGGACGCCCCAGTAGGTGTTGGTCAGCTCCAGCTTGCTGAACATCAGGTACAGCGGCAGCGCCAGGGCCGTCGAGGGCAGCAGTACACCGGCGAGGACGAACGTGAACACCGCCTCCCGGCCCGCGAAGCGGTACTTGGCGAGGGCGAAGCCGGCCGCGGCGGACAGCAGCGTCGCCAGCACCGCGCCGACGCCCGCGTACAGCAGGGAGTTCAGCGTCCAGCGCAGGTAGACGTGCCCGTCGTAGCTGAAGACCCGGCTGAGGTTGTCCCACAGCCGCGGGTCGTCGAACCACAGGCCGAAGGAGCCGTAGAGGCTGTCGTTCGACTTGGTGGCCGCGACCAGCAGCCAGTAGACCGGCAGCAGGAAGTACAGCGCCGCCGCTGTGAGCACGGCGACCAGGAGGATGCGGCCGGGGCGCGGTGCCCGGCGTGGGCGCGGTGCGGGTGCGGCGGGCGGAGACCCGGCCACCGCGGTGCCGGTCGTGGTGGTCCTGGTGCCGGTGGCGCTCACCGCTCGCTCCTTTGCTTGCGGGTGACGAGGCTGAGGAATCCGAACGACAGCACCATGGCGACGACGGCGAGGATGACCGACTTGGCCGCCGCCAGATACAGGTTGGCGTTCGCGAAGGCGTCGAAGTACGCGCTGAGGTTGGGGGTGTAGTCGGTGGTGACGGCCGGGGCGACCTTCTTCAGCACCAGCGGTTCCGCGAAGAGCTGCATCGTGCCGATGATGGAGAACACGGTGGTCAGCACGAGGGCCGGGCGTACCAGGGGGAGCTTGATGCGCAGCGCTGTCTGCCACGGCCCGGCGCCGTCGATCCTTGCCGCCTCGTACAGCTCCTGCGGTACGGCCTTGAGCTGGGCGATGATGATCAGCATGTTGTAGCCGGCGAACTGCCAGACCACGATGTTGGCGACCGACCACAGCACGTTGTCGTAGCCGAGGAAGTCCGGCTGGAAGCCGAGGTCGCCGAGCACGGAGGTGACCGGGCTGACCCCGGGCACGTACAGGAAGCCCCACAGGATGGTGGCGATCACGCCGGGGATGCCGTACGGCAGGAAGTACGTGGCCCGCAGCAGTCCCGCCCAGCGGTGGGAGACCTGGTCCAGCAGCAGCGCGAGCACCAGCGCGAGCACCAGCATCACCGGCACCTGCACGATGCCGAAGAGCAGCACCCGGCCGAAGCCCTCGACGAACGTCTCCTGGTGCAGGGCCAGGGAGTAGTTCTCGAAGCCGGCGAAGCCGACGGACGGCTCGCCCAGGCCCATGGGGCCGCTGCGCTCGACCTTCAGCATGCTCTGGTAGACGGCGTAGAGGACCGGCACCACCATCGCGAACAGGTACAGCGCGAGGAACGGGCCGAGGAACGCCCACGCCTTGCGGTCGGGGCGGCCGCGGCGCCGGCCGCGAGCGGCCTTGCCGGACCGCGCCCGGCCGGGTTGCACGGAGGTGCTCATCGTGCGCTCCTCGCCTTGAGCCCCTTGGCCTTCAGGTCGTCCACGAACATGCCCTCGGCGTCCTTGAGCGCGTCCGCGAGCGAGCCGTGGCCGGCCAGGACGCGGCCGAAGGCGTCCTGGACGTGCGCGTACGACTGCGTCGTCGTCGGCGCGAAGCGCCAGGAGGTGTCGACGTTGCCGTCGGCGAGCTGGAAGACCTCGTTGTAGCGCTGGCCGCCGAAGAACGGGTCGGGCTTGCCGAGCGCGGAGTCCGCCAGCTCGATCTTCGCCGCCGGCCAGCCGTAGCCGGCGGCGATCAGCAGGTCGATCGCCGCCGGGTCGGTGTTGAGCCAGTGTGCGAACTCCAGCGCTTCCACCGGGTGCCGGCTGCCCTGGAGGATCGCCGTGGCCGAGCCGCCCCAGTTGGCGGAGGCGTGCCCGCCGCGTTCCCACTGCGGCAGTTCCGCGACGCGCCACCGGCCCTCGGTACGCGGCGCGTTGCCGCGGATCAGGGCGTCGTACCACTGCGCGCCCGGCCAGGTCGCGAGGTCTCCCGTCTGCAGCCCCTTGTAGAACGCGGACTGCGCGTCCTGGACGGGCGCCACGAGCCCGTCGGAGAGCATCCCGTCCCAGAAGTCGGCGACCTGGAGCGACTCCGGGCCCGCGAGGTCGACCACCCAGGTGTCGCCCTCGGTGGTCACCCAGTGGGCGCCGCGCTGCCAGGGGAAGGCGGCGAACCACTGGGCGTTGGCGGGCGGGAAGGCGGAGATGAGGGAGCCGCGCTTCTTGATCTTCACCGCGGCGGCCCGGTACTCGTCCCACGTGGCCGGGACCTCGATGTCCCACTTGTCGAAGAGGTCCCGGCGGTAGAACAGCCCCATCGGTCCCGACGCCTGCGGGATCGCGTAGGTCTTCCCGGCGAACACCCCCTGCTGCCACTGCCAGTCGACGTAGGCGCCCTTCAGCTCGTCGGCGCCGTACTCGCTCAGGTCCGTGAGGCCGTTCACGAGCATGAACTCGGGCAGCGCGTAGTACTCCACCTGCGCCAGGTCGGGCGGATCGCCCGCGGTGAGGGAGGAGTGCATCTTCTGGTAGCCGCCGGAGGTGTTGGCCGGCACCGTCTGCACGTCGACCCGGACGTCCGGGTGCTGCTCGTTCCAGAGCGCCACGGCCTTCTGCAGGGGCACCCAGGTCCAGAAGGTCAGCGTGACCTTCTGCCCCGGCCTGCGCCCGGCCGCCGTGGTCGTACGGGCCGCGCCGACCTGCTCGCCGCAGCCGGCCAGTGCGGGCGCGGCGGCCGCCGCCGCGCCCCACGCCAGGATCTTCCTTCGGGTGGGCATCCGACCTCCTTGTCAGTGCACTCCTCAGGTCTGCAGGACGACGACTCCGCGGGCGGGCAGGTCGACGGAGGCGACCGGGCCTGCCGCGGGGTCGGCGCCGTCGCCGGCGACCGCGGGCATCGGCGCGGGCAGGGTGACGGTCGCGGTGCCGGCACCGTGGTTGAGCAGGAAGAGGAAGCGTCCCTCCGCGCCCTCGCGCACGGTGGCCTGGATCCCCGCCGGCAGCCCCGGCAGCACCGGTTCCACCCCCGCCCCGGCGCGTACCCGGTCCACCAGGCTGCGCATCTCCGCCGCCGGCAGCCGGGTGCCCGCGTACCAGGCGACTCCGTCCCCGTACGCGTGCCTGGTGAGCGCCGGCCGCCCGGCCAGCTCGCCCGCGCCGAACGCCGCGACGGCCTCCGCGCCTTCGAGGTCGATCGCCTCGGACCACAGGTCGCCGCTGCCGGTCAGCGTCCCGGTCAGCGGCAGGTGCTGCCCCTCGGCCAGCGGCCAGAACTCCTCGACGCGCAGCCCCAGCACCTCGCGCAGCGGCGCCGGATAGCCGCCGAGGTACACGCGGTCGCAGTCGTCGGAGATGCCGGTGAAGTACGAGACGAGCAGGTGGCCCCCGGCGCGTACGAACTCCGTCAGCCGGGCGCCCGTCTCCGCGCTCATCAGGTACAGGTTGGGCACCACCACCAGCCGGTACGCGGACAGGTCGCGGTCCGGCGGCACGACGTCGCACTCCACGCCCGCGTCGAAGAACGGCCGGTAGTGGCGGCCCAGCGTCTCGGCGAAGTCCAGGTCAGCGGACGGGTGCGAGCCCTGCTCCAGCGCCCACCAACTGTGCCAGTCCGCGAGCAGTGCCACCTCCGGGCGCGAGCGCCCGCCCGCGAGCTGCGGGACGGCGGCCAGCTCCCGGCCCAGCGCGCGCACCTCGCGGAAGATCCGGGTGTCGGTGCCGGCGTGCGGCACCATCGCCGAGTGGAACTTCTCGGCGCCGCCGGGGGTCGCCCGCCACTGGAAGTACAGCACCGCGTCCGCACCCTGCGCGACGGCCTGCCAGCTCCACAGCCGCATCGAGCCGGGCGGCTTGGGGCTGTTGCGGGCCCGCCAGTTGACGGCGCTGGGCGCCTGCTCCATCAGCATCCAGGGGCGCCCGCCGCCCGCGGAGCGGGTCACGTCGAAGGCGAGGGCCGCGCGGACGTGCGTCTCGGGGTCGTACGGGTCCTGGTAGAAGTCCAGCGCCTGGACGTCCTCGTGCGCCGCCCAGGCGTACGGGTCGACGGGCTTGTGCAGCGGCATGTGGTTGGTGGTGACGGGCACGTCGGGGGTGATCCGGCGCAGCGCCTCCTTCTCGGCGAGGTAGCACTGCAGCAGCGCGTCGTCGCAGAAGCGGGCGTAGTCCAGCACCTGGGCGGGGTTGGGGTGGGTGGGGGTGGTGCGCGGCGGGAGTACCTCCTCGAAGGTGCCGTAGCGCTGGGACCAGAAGGTGGTGGCCCAGGCGGTGTTCAGCGCCTCGGCGGTGCCGTACCGCTCGCGTAGCCAGCGGCGGAAGTCGGCGGCGGAGACGTCGCAGTAGCAGCGGGGGTTGGAGCAGCCGTACTCGTTGCCGATGTGCCAGCTCTCCAGGGCGGGGTGGGTGCCGTAGCGGGTGGCCAGCTCGGTGACCAGGCGCACGGCGTGCTCGCGGTAGACCGGGCTGGAGGGGCAGAAGTGCTGGCGTGAGCCGGGCCACCTGCGGACGCCGTCGGCATCCTGCGGCAGCACCTCGGGGTGCCGCTCGGTCAGCCACGGCGGCGGGGAGGCGGTCATCGTCGCCAGGCAGACGCGGATGCCCGCGCCGTGCAGGTCGTCCAGCACCCGGCCGAACCAGTCGAAGTCGTACGCGCCGGGCCGCGGTTCGACCAGCGCCCAGGAGAAGATCCCGGCCGTGACCATGGAGACCCCGGCCTCCTGCATCAGCCGGATGTCCTCCGCCCTGACCTCCTCGGGCCAGTGCTCGGGGTTGTAGTCGCCACCGAAGTGGATGCGCGCCACGCTGCCTCCGCCCCTCTTGCTCAATTCTTAAATTACGAATTAACCTTGCGGGGAAACGTAGAAGTGCCGCGGCGGATACGTCAACACCCGGAGCGTGACCTCGTGACAGCAGCCGGAGCCACGCAAGTCCCGCACACCGCACGCTTCGGCGGCCGCACCGCCGTCGTCACCGGGGCCGCCGCCGGCATCGGCGCGGCCACCGCCCGGCGGCTCGCCGCCGAGGGCGCCGCGGTCGTCGTCGCCGACGTCGACGGCGACCGGGCGGAGGCCACGGCTGCGGAGATCGGCGCCGCGGGCGGCACGGCGGCGGCCGTCGTCGCGGACGTGGCCGGGGAGGACGGCTGGGCCCGGATCCTGGCCGCGGCCGGGGACTTCGGGCCCGTCGGCGTCCTCGTCTCCAACGCCGTCGCCGTCGACGTCGCCCCCGCGCACGAGACGTCGCCCGCCTCCTGGCGGCGCCAGGTCGACGTCGGCCTGACGGCCGCGTTCCTCGGCTTCCGCGCCTGCCTGACCGGGCTGCGCGCGCAGCAGGGCGCCCCCGGCGCCGCGGTGCTGGTCTCGTCCGTGCACGCCAGGCACGGCATCCCGGGACACCCCGCGTACGCCGCCGCCAAGGGCGGGCTGCTGTCGCTGGCCGGCCAACTGGCCGTCGAGTACGGCCCGTCGGTGCGGGTGAACAGCGTGCTGCCGGGACCGGTGCTCACCCGGCTCTGGGACCGGGTCCCCGAGGAGGACCGCAGGGCCAGCGCCGCGCAGACCGCCGCGGGGCGGCTGGGCGCGCCGGAGGAGGTGGCCGCCGCCGTCGCCTTCCTCGCCTCGCCCGAGGCGTCCTACGTCACCGGTGCGAGCCTGGTCGTGGACGGCGGCTGGAGCGTCGTAAAGTCATCGGCCTGAGCGCGGGGGCGCCGCGGGGGCGGCGGGAGCACGGCGAGCGGGGACGTGAGGGAGGAGCGAGCGGCCATGACGGGTTACGCGCGCCGCGGGGTGCACGGGCAGACGGTGGAGACCCTCGCGCACCGGGTACTCGGCGGTGAGATCGCCGAGGGCGCCACCCTCGACCTCGCCGCACTCCAGGCCGAGTTGGGGGTCAGCCTCACCGCGCTGCGCGAGTCGCTGAAGGTGCTGGCGGCCAAGGGCATGGTCGACGCCCGGCAGAAGCGCGGCACGTTCGTCCGGCCGCGCGCCGACTGGCACCTCCTCGACGCCGACGTGCTGCGCTGGCGCTTCGAGACCGCGGGCCGGCAGCAGGGCGAGGGCGCCGCCGCGCGGGCCGCCTCCCCGCTGCTGCGCGACCTGGACGAGGTGCGCGGCATCGTCGAGCCCGCGGCGGTCCGGCTGGCCGCGGTGCGGCGCACGGACGCGGACCTGGTGGCACTGGAGGCGGCGCTCACGGCGATGGCCGGGGCGCGGGGCGGCGCGGCCGAGGCCGTCGCCGCGGACCTCGCGTTCCACCGCGCCCTGCTGGCCGCCTCGCACAACGAGCTGCTGGAGCGCATGGATCAGGTCCTCGCCAGCGGGCTGGCCGCCCGCGACCGTCTGGTGCACGGCCCAGGACACCACCCGCAGGACCCCGTGCCCGGCCACCGCGCCGTGCTAACGGCGATACGTGCGCAGGACCCGGACGCCGCGGAGGCGGCGATGCACCGGCTCCTCGCCCAGGCGGCCCGGGACCTGGCCGAGTTGTCCGCGGGCGGGCCCGACGCCAAGACCGCCGGCGGGCTCGCGGCGGAGCAGGCGGCCGGGGCGTAGCCCGTACGACGAACGCGCCCCGCCGCGCGGACGGATCCGCGCGACGGGGCGAAGGAGACTCCCGCGGGCCGGGGCCCCCGGAATCAGTACCAGTTGTTCGCCTGCCAGAACTCCCAGGCGCCGCACGGGCTGCCGTAGCGGTCGTTCATGTAGTCCAGGCCCCACTTGATCTGCGTGACCGGGTTGGTGCGCCAGTCCGCTCCGGCCGTGGCCATCTTCTCGCCCGGCAGCGCCTGCATCAGGCCGTACGCGCCGGAGCTGGGGTTCGTCGCGGTGTGGTCCCAGCCGCTCTCGCGCTCCACGATGCTGCTGAAGCAGGTGAACTGGTCGGCGGGCACGATCTCCCGGGCCGCCGCCTGGATGCCCGACTCGGTGGTCGGCACGCTCGCCTGCGACGCCTCGGTGGCGCCGCCGGAGCCGCCGGAGCTCTTGGACGCCGACGAGCCGTTCGGGTCGATCGACTTGTCGACCTTGCCGCCCTGGGTGTCGACGCGCAGCTCGGTGCCGACCTTCAGCGCGGCCGGGTTCTCGCCGATCGCCTTCTCGTTGTCGACGTACACCCGCTGCCAGCCGCCGGGCACGTCGTACTTCGCGGCGATCTTGGCCAGCGTCTCGCCGGCGCCGACGGTGTGCTCGACGTAACGCTGCTGCTTCTGTTCGGTCTTGGCGGCGGTCTGGTCGGCCTCGGCGGGCTTGCTCTCGGCCTTCTTGTCCCCCAGGTCGAGCTCCTGGCCCGGCAGGATCAGGTGGGGGTTGTCACCGACGGCTTCCTTGTTGGCCTCGTACAGCCGCTGCCAGTCGGGCCCGAATCCGTTGTCCTCGGCGATCTCCGAGAGGGTGTCGCCCTTCTCGACCGTATAGGCGTGCGCGGCGGTCGCCGCGATTCCGCCGGCGACGGGCAGGGCTATGCCCACCCCCGCGGCGGCGGCATAGCGGCGGGTGGAGCGCGACTTGGGCGCGCGCCGGGTGCCGGTTCCGGCCATGGTTGGCTCGCTCTTTCTCCGACGCCTGCGAGGTGAGCTGTCGGGTTCGGGCTGGAGTTGCCCGGCCGCGTCGTGCTGTGCGGCTTCACCCCGAGTCGGGGAGTGCGGTGCGGTCCTGCCACCGTGCTCCTGCCGACGGAGAAGTGGTTCCCCCGCTCCTGCCCGAACGGCTGTGGGGACGACGGTTCCGGGCTCCGACGGGCAGGACTCGGCGTACCGGAGCGCGGTGCTCGCGTGTGCGAACGACTCGGACACTAGGAGATCGAACGGCAGATCACAAGCGGATCACGGGTATCGACGCGTGGTCTGACGCTCCGTGGTGACGCGTGCACGCGTGGGGCGGTTGGGGCGTGTGTGACGTTCGGCACTCACGCTGAGGCGCAGCGTCTCCAACAGAGGCTGCCCGGCGGGTACGACGAGACCGTGCACCCCGCGCTCCGCGGCGCCGGCGAGCGCGGTCCGCCAGGCGTCGGGACCTGCGGGCGCCGCCGCCGGAGTCCAGCGCCCGGCGCCCGGCTCCTCGTAGCCGGGGCCGGCGGGCGCGAGCCGGCGGAAGGCGGGCACCGTCGGTGCCACGGCGCCGAGTTCGGCGCACCGCCGGGAGTCGGCGGCGAGCGCGAGCCGGCCGCCGCTCAGCAGCACCACGGTGGCCAGCGCCCGGGCCAGCAGCGCGGCCTGCGGGACGCTGTCGGGCAGCGCGACCACCAGCCTCGCCCGGCCGGTGGCGGCGGCCAGGGCGGCGGCGAGCGCCAGCACGTCGTGCGCCGGGTCGGGACCGCCGTCCAGCCACAGCGCGTCGGCGCCCGCGGAGTCGTACGCCGCGCACTCCGCCAGCCAGTCCGCGGGCTCCTCCGGCAGCCGGGGGAGCAGCACCCCGACACGGACCGCCGGCGGGACCGCGCCTGCGGAGGGGGGTGGAGATGCGCTCATCGCGGGGCCTCCCCGGGGCTGACGAGGCCATCGGGGGCATACCGTACGCCGATACGTCGCGGAAGGCAGCGGTGCGGACACCCGCGGTTCATGATTTCTGGAATTTCATCTGCCGTGCCCCCGGGCGGCGTTGCGCGCCCGTACCCCGGCAAACGCCGAGGGAGGGGACCCCCCCGGGGTGTCCCCTCCCTCTCTGTGCTCCCGGCCGGTGGCCCACGTCAGTGCGGTTGGGCCACACCCCCGTTCGCCGGGATGGGCTCGCCGTCCGGCTCGGACGGCGAGTGGACCGGGCGGCGCGGCAGCCGGTGCGGGGGTGCCGCGCCGGGCGCGGTCACACCGGGCTCCGTGACAGCAGGAAGTCGGCTTCGCCGGCCTTGGCACCCTCGATGAACGCGTCCATCTCGCCGGGGGTGTAGATGAGGGCGGGACCGTCGGGGTGCGCCGAGTGCCGTACCGCTATCCGGCCGTCCCGCAGCTTCATGGCCTCGACGCAGTTGCCGCCGTTGCCGCCGCTCCACGGCTTGTGCCAGCCCTCGGTGCCGAGGTCCGCCGCCGGCATGCCGTTGTAAATGCGTTCCATTCACAGCTCCTTGCGGAAGTCCCGGAGGATTTCCTTCGTGCGTTTTGCCGTCGCCGCCTGGGCCGCCATGTGGTCCAGGGCGGCGAGGTGTGTGGCCACCTCGTGCCGGCCGTCGAGGTAGACGGCGCCGGTGAGGTACTCGGTGTAGATCATGTCCGGCAGCTCGGGCATGGCGAACCGGAAGAGAACGAAGGGGCTGTACGTGCCCGGATGGTGGCCGGTGCGGAACTCCGCCATCTGGAGCGTGACGTTGGGCAGCGACGCGATGTCGAGGAGCCGGTCGATCTGCGTGCGCATCACCGCGCCGTCGCCCACCGGGCGGCGCAGGACCGTTTCGTCCATGATGGCCCAGAACCGGGGCGCTTCCTCGCGGGTGAGCAGGTCCTGGCGCTCCATGCGGAGCGCGACGTGCCGCTCGATCTCCGCGGGCGCGACCCGGCCGAGGGAGCCGACCTTCAGCACGTGCCGCGCGTAGTCCTCGGTCTGCATCAGACCGGGCACGAAGTGCGGCTCGTACGACCTGATGAGCGACGCGGCGCCCTCCAGGCTCACGTACATGCTGAACCAGTCGGGCAGGATGTCGTGGAAGCGCTGCCACCAGCCGGGCTCGTTGGCCTCCTCGGTCAGCGCGACGAAGGCGTCGATCTCCTCCTGGTCGATGCCGTACGCCTGCAACAGCAGTTGCACGTACGGAACCTTCAGCGCGACCTCGGCCGTCTCCATCCGGCGCACGGTGGCGGGGGCGACGCGCAGGGTCTTCGCAGCTTCCTCACGCTTGAGCCCGGCCTGCTCGCGCAGCTCCTGGAGCCGCTTGCCGAGCACGACCTGCCCCACGGTCGGCGCAGACCGCGGTTCGCTCACGCCATACCTCCCTGTCGGAACTGCCTCAAGCAGTGTGCCACGCCCCGGGCGTGGCGAACACAGTGCAACGGCAACTCTGAAAAATTCACAGTGGGGGTTGCCAAGTGGCCGCGGCGGGGCCATAGTTTGGGATGTGAGCCAGTCCACACAGCCGCATCAGACGGGGGTCGTGACACAGGATCCCGGCTTGCCGGGATTCCGTTCGGGGGTCGATGCGGTGCGGTGCGGTTTCGAGGTGCCAGGTCAGGCGGACGCCGTTACGGTCGCCCGCCGGCTGGCCCGCGAGCAGATGCGCCGCTGGGGGGTGGAGGGCGAGGTGGGCGACAGCGCCACCCTCGTCCTCTCGGAACTGGTGACCAACGCACTGCTGCATACGGGGAGTCGGCGCATAGGGTGCGAACTGCGCTGCAGCGCCGACCGCCTGCGGCTGGCCGTCACCGACCAGGGTGTCGAGCCGGGAAGCCTGCGGGTGCAGCGGTCGTCCGCGGACGAGCAGGGTCGGGGGCTCCTGCTCGTCACCGCGGTCAGCAGTAGCTGGGGGGCATACGACGCGCGGCCCGGCCCGGGCCTGGTGGTCTGGGCGGAGCTGCAGCGCGAGGTGTCGGCGGCCGGGGGGGCCGCCGCGCCGCGCGCTTCCGGTACCCGTACCGGGGCCGGCCCGGCGGCCGGCGAGCGGGCGGCCGGATGATGCGCACCGAGCCCGGCGGCCGGCTCCGGCTGGCCGTACCGGGCGCTGGCGCCGCGGCCCTCGGCTGCGACGCGGTGGGCGTACCGCAGCGGATCGGCTACGACGTGATGGCCCGGCTTCCCCGCGTGGGCTGCGTCTTCGCCGACGGCAGCCGGTGGTGGTGGATCGTGCCGGCCGGCTCCGGTGCCGGTCTGCAGTGGCCGCGGAGCGTGCACTACGCTCCCGGCGCCGATATCTCGGGGGCGGCCGCCGGCACCGGCGGGCCGGCGGCCGTACCCCGGCTGGTGCACCGGCCGGCCGACGGGGTCCCGTACACGCCGCCGATCCCGCTGTTCCTACGGATCTGCCGGCGTACCGGCGTCGAGCCCGCCTGGTCCTGCGACGTCGCCCGGGCGGCCGCGGACCGCAGCGACGCCGCCTGAAGCACCCGTGGCGGACCGGCCGGCAGGCACCTCCTTGTTTCGGTTGCGGGGGAGGAGCCCGCGGCCGGCCCGCCGCGGGAATGACGAACCGCGGGCCGCGCCGCCGGGGGCGGCGGCGCGGGTCCCGCGGATCGTTGTCCTTCGTGCGTGCGGTGCCTACCGCGGAGTGCCGGGGTTCATCAGTCCCGGCTGCACAGCGCCACCATCGCGTCGTAGCTGGTCTCGGCCGCCCAGATGGAGCCCTGCGGCTCCTGCGGACCGCGGTCCTGCTCCCAGAAGTACAGCGGCAGCCCCGGCGCCCGCAGCCCGCTGAAGAAGCGGCGGAAGTCCAGCTCGCCCTGGCCGAAGACGACGTCGCGGTACTGGTTCGTCTGCGCCGGGTCCCGCACGCCGTCCTTGACGTGGAAGGCGATGTAGCGCTGCGGGGCGGCGTTGACGTAGTCCAGCGGGTCGAACTCGCCGAGCTGGTCGCGGAACCGGACCGAGGCGCCGAACGCCCAGAGGATGTCCAGCTCCAGGAAGACGTACCGCGGGTCGGTGCCGCTCAGGAAGAGGTCGTGGCGCCGCTTGCCCGGCCGGTCGGTGACCGGGCCGAACTCGTTGGTGTGGTTGTGCTGGTAGACCTTGAGGCCGTAGCCGCGGGCCACCTCGCCGGACTCGTTGAAGCGGTCGGCGCCGGCCTGGATCTCCGCCGCCGTACGGCCGGGGAAGTCACTGGCGGTGCCGACGTAGTCCATGCCCAGCGCGGCGGCGTTCTCGAACTCCCGCTCGCGGGTGCTCGCGTTGAGCAGCGCGTCGAGCCCGAGGTGGGCGCCACCGGCGCGCAGCCCGTTGTCGTCGAGCAGCTTGCGGAGCTTGGGGACGGTCATGTCCGGCTCGGCCGGCGAGGTGTAGCCGGCGAACTCGATGTGCTTGTAGCCGATCGCGGCCAGCTCGGTCAGCACGGGCGTGAAGCCGCGCTGCTGGATCTGGTCGCGGACGCTGTAGAGCTGCAGGCCGATACGGCCCTGGGGGATCAGGCCGCCGCGGCCGTTGCTGCGGGCGGCGGCGGGGGCCGCGAAGGCCCCGGCGCCCGCGGCCACGGCGGCGGTGCCGGCGGCGGCCCTGAGGAATCCACGGCGGTGCAGGCTGGGTTTGCTCATGTCGGATCTCTCCTGCGAAGTTCGGGTGTGGACGGGGTGGGAACCGCGGGGTGGCGTACGCGCGCACGCCACCCCGCGCCGTACCGGAAGGTCAGCCGACGATCTTCATGACCGCCCGGTCGCTGCCGGTGAGGCCGCCCGGGTCGGTGTACTCGGCGACGAACACGCCGGTGACGTTGCCCTCGGACGGGTCGTGACCCGCGACGGGCTCGGTCTGGATCGTGCCGCTGCAGCCCGCGGTGGTGCTCTGCGGGTGGCCGTGCGCGTCATGGCCCACGATGTAGTGCACGTTGACCTTGCTGCAGTCGACCGCGGCCTCGTCGGAGACCGTGACCTCGAACTGCACCGCGTCGCCGAAGTGGAACTCCTGCTGGTCGGCGGGCTTGACGAGGGTCACGACCGGGGCCTGGTTGCCCACGGTGATGTCGACGTCCTTGTACGCGGCCCGGCCCTTGCTGTCGGTGATCTGGAGGGCCGCCTTGTAGGTGCCGTCCTCGGCGTACGTGTGCGAGGGGCTGACGTCGGTGGAGTCGGTCCTGCCGTCACCGTCGAAGTCCCAGGCGTAGCGCACCCGGTCGCCGTCGGGGTCGGTGGTGCCTTCCGCGGAGAACCCGACGGTCAGCGGCGCGAGGCCCTTGACCGGCGAGGCGGTCAGCGCGGGCTTCGGCGCGTGGTTGCCGGTGCGGCCGATGTAGTCGATGCGGGAGAGCTGGGCGTCCGGGTTCTCGGAGAAGTAGCCGTCGCCGTACTCCAGGACGTAGAGGGCGCCGTCCGGGCCGAACTCCATGTCCATGGGGTTGTCGACGGGCGGCTTCCCGACCCCCTGGGCGACCGGGTTGATCGCCTCGACGGCGCCGGAGCCGTCGAGCCTGAACTCCTTGATGTAGTCGCGGGTCCACTCCCCGAACAGCGGGGTTCCGTCGTAGTAGCGCGGCCAGGCCACGCCGGGGTTCACCACCTCGGTGACCCGCTTGTACTCGTACGCCGGGCCGGCCATCGGGGCGATGCCGCCGGTGCCCAGGCCCGGGAACTCGGCGGACACGCCGTACGAGTACCAGACCTCGGGCTGCTCCACCGGGGGCAGCTCGGTGCGGCCGGTGTTGTGCGGCGAGGCGTTCACCGGCGCGGCGCAGTCGAAGGGCGCGCCGGAGGCGCCGGTGGCGAAGTCGTAGTCGTTGTACGGCAGCTTCGCGGTGGCGCAGTAGGGCCAGCCGTAGTTGGCGGGCTCGTCGAGCACCAGCCACTTGCCCTGTCCGGCGGGGCCGCGGGTGGAGCTGTTCTCGCGGGCGTCGGGGGAGTAGTCGGCCACGTAGACGTCGTCGGTCTGCGGGTCGATCTCCATCCGGTACGGGTTGCGCAGGCCCATGGCGTAGATCTCGGGACGGGTCTTCTCGGTGCCCGGCCTGAAGAGGTTGCCCTGGGGTATCGCGTACGAGCCGTTGCCGCGGACCTTGATGCGCAGCACCTTGCCGCGCAGGTCGTTGGTGTTCCCGGAGGTCCGCTGGGCGTCGAACGCCGGGTTGCGGTTGCCCCGTTCGTCGATCGGTGTGAAGCCGTCGGACTGGAACGGGTTGGTGTCGTCACCGGTGGTCAGATACAGGTTGTTCTCGGAGTCGAAGGCGATGTCGCCGCCGACGTGACAGCAGATGCCGCGGTCCACCGGGACCTGGAGGATCTTCTGCTCGGTGCCGAGGTCGAGGGTGTCGCCCTTGAGCTTGTACCGGGACAACTGCAGGTGGCCCTGGTAGCGGTCCCAGTCCTCCTGGGTGCCCTCGAACGGCGCGTCGCCCTCGTTGGCCGGGGTCACCGGGTCGTCGACCGGGGTGTCCAGCGGCGGCGAGTAGTAGAGGTAGACCCACTTGTTATGACTGAAGTCGGGGTCGATCGCGACGTTCTGCAGCCCCTCCTCGTCGTGCTGGTACACGTCCAACTCGGCGGCGAGCTTGTTCGTGCCGCCGTCCGGGTCGTTGATCCAGACCTTGCCGGCGCGGGTGACGTGCAGGACCCGCTTGTCCGGCAGGACGGCGAGGTCGAGCGGCTCGCCGGGGCGGTCGTTGAGCGTGATCTTCTCGAAGGCGGTATCCGGTGGCGGCGGCTCGGCGGCCTGCGGCGCCACCGCGGTCGCGCCGGGCGCGACCAGTAGCGCGGCGCTGACCGCGCCGGCGGCCAAAAGGGCCAGTCTGCGTAGCATTTCCCCTCCCAGGGGCTGGACGACAAGGCGGCTGGACACGCTCCTGGGTGGTCGGCCCGTTCGCGCCGTCCTTGATCGGCCCGCGCGCTGCGGCTCGTGCGCGGCTTTACGTCCCCCCGCCGTCCACGTCCCGACATGTGACGGCGGCCGGTTGGAGATTAGACCTCTTCCGTCGCAACGCCAATGCCTACGACCAGAATCGGCACGACTTTGTCTTTGGAAAGAGCAAACTGGGGTGTGATCAAGGACGGTTCGGCCCCGCCGGACGGGGCTGGATCGCCCGGCGGGGCCGCAGGGAGGGGCGTGGGCGGGCGCCGCGGGTTCAGCCCGCGGACGGGCCGCCGACGGGCACGTCCGACGCCTCGCGCTGCCGCGGCAGCAGCACCGGGGCCTCCTGGTGGTGCAGGACGACGTTGCGCACGGGGTGGGCGATCTCGATGCCCTCTTCCCGGTAGCGCAATTGCAGCCGCTTGATGAACTCGTGCTTGATCCGGAACTGGTCGCTGAACTCGACGGCACGCAGCACCACGGAGAAGCCGGCGCGCGAGTCGCCGAAGGTGTGGAAGCGGACCACCGGGTCGTGGTCAGGCACGCCGCCCTCGACCGCCGCCATGACCTCGTGCGCCACCTCCACCGTCACCCGCTCGACCAGGTCGAGGTCGCTGGAGAGCGCCACGCCCGCCTGCACGACGATGGACAACTCCTGCTCGGGGCGGTGGTAGTTGGTCATGATGGTGCTGGCGAGCTGGTCGTTGGGGATGACGACGAGGTTGTCCGACTGGGTGCGGATCACGGTGTTGCGCCAGTTGATGTCGGTGACGTAGCCCTCCTCGCCGCTGCTGAGCCGGATGTAGTCGCCGACCTGCACCGTTTTGGAGGCCAGGATGTGCACCCCGGCGAAGAGGTTGGCGAGTGTGTCCTGCAGCGCCAGCGCCACCGCGAGGCCGCCGACGCCGAGCGCGGTGAGCAGCGGGGCGATCGAGATGCCCAGGGTCTCCAGCAGGATCAGCAGCCCGATCGCCAGTACCGCGATGCGGGTGATGTTGACCAGGATGGTGGCCGAGCCCACTCCCTGCGAGCGGACCCCCATGAGCTGCGCGACCACCCGGGCCGCGGCGACAGTGACCGTCAGGATGAGCACGGCGACGACGATCTGCTCCACCGTGTGCTCGACCGGGCGCTTCAGCGGCAGCGCGGCGGCGGCGATCGAGACGCCGCCGGCCAGCGCGCCCCAGGGGGCCATCGTGCGCAGCGCGCCGACGAGGATGTCGTCGCCGGCCCAGCTCGTCCGGGTCGCGCCCTTGCCCAGCCAGCCCAGCAGCACGCGCAGGAGCAGGCCGGCGCCGATGCCGCCGAGTATCGCGGAGCCGGCGACGACCAGATCGTGCAGAGTGAGGGCTCGGTTCACCTTGATACCTGTCTTCGTTCGGGGACGGGGTACGACCGGACGCCTGTGCGATCCGGCGCGCTCGCCATCCTGCCGTATCCGGCGGGGCAGTTGGCCCCGCGGCCGCAGGAACCGGACGGTCCGGTCCCGTTTGCATTCGTGTGGGCCGCGCCGCTGCGGAGGCGGAAGTTCAGGGTCAGCCCTGAGGTGCGGTGCGCACCGCGCGGCTACGGTGGTCTGCACCGGCTCCGCTCCGCGGCGGGCACGCGGGGATGCGCGGGGGACGAACGGGGGCGCGCGTGGGGGACCGCCGCGGAGCGGCGGCCGGCACCGCGGTCCCGTCGCGGCGCGCCGACGCGCGCGCGACCGGCCGCGTGCGCCGCCGGTCCGGGGCTGCCGCCGCGGGGGTGCGGCCTGCCCCGGCGGGGGCGTTCAGCCGCGCAGATACCTGAGCACGGCCAGCACCCGCCGGTGGCCCGAGTCGTCCGACTCCAGGCCGAGTTTGGCGAAGATGTTCCGTACGTGCGTCTCCACGGTCTTGCCGCCGATCACCAGCTCCCGCGCGATGGCCTCGTTGGAGCGCCCCTCCGCCATCAGCGTCAGTACGTCCCGCTCCCGCGCCGTCAGCCCGGCCAGCGGCTCCGCCGCGCGCGCGGAGCGCATCAGGTGCGTGACCACCCGCGGGTCCACGACGCTCTGCCCCGCCGCCACCCGGCGCAGCGCGCCGGCCAGTTCGTCCGCGTCGGCGACCCGCTCCTTCAGCAGATAGCCGAAGCCGCGCGGATCCTCGGTGAGTGCCCGTACGACCGTGCCGGTCTCGACGTACTGCGACAGCAGCAGCACGCCCGTGCCCGGGTGCCGGGCGCGGATCGCGGCCGCGGCCCGCAGCCCCTCGTCGGTGTGCGTCGGCGGCATCCGGATGTCGAGCAGCACCGCGTCCGGGCGGTGCCGCCCGACCAGGGCGAGCAGCGGGTCCGCGTCGCCGCACTGCGCGGGGACCGCGACGCCCGCGTCGCCCAGCAGCCGGACGATGCCCTCGCGCAGGATCGCGGAGTCCTCGGCGACGATCACTCGCACGGCAGCTCCGCGACCACCCGCGTGCCGCCGCCGGGCGGGCTGTGCACCGTGAGCACGCCGCCCACCGCCGAGACCCGGTCGGCCAGCCCGCGCAGCCCGCCGCCGAGGTGGTCGTGCCGGGCGCCGCCGACGCCGTCGTCCACCGCCTCGACGACCAGCCGGCCGTCGCGGTGGCGGGCGCTGACGCTGACCGCCCGGGCGCGGGCGTGCTTGGCGGAGTTCGCCAGCGCCTCGCTGACCGTGAAGTACGCGGTGGCCTCGACGTGCGGCGCGAAGCGCCGGTCCTCCGCGGCGACCACCACCGGCAGCTCCGCCCGCCCGGCCAGCTCCCGCAGCGCGGACGCCAGCCCGTCGCGGGTCAGCACCGCCGGGTGGATGCCGTGCGCGAGGCCGCGCAGCTCCTCGACGGCCAGCCGCAGGCTCCGCTCCACATCGCCGACCGAGCGGCGCAGCTCCTCGTCGGGGTGGTCCGCCAGGCCCTTCTCCACCCGGCGCAGCGTCATCAGCGCGAAGACCAGCCGGGCCTGCGCCCCGTCGTGCAGGTCCCGCTCCAGCCGCCGGCGCTCGCTGTCCGCGGCCTCGACGACGCGGGCGCCCGCGGCCCGGGCCTCGGCCTGCAGCCAGACGTTCTCCAGCGCGAGCCGCAGCGCGGCGACCGCCGAGCGCAGCAGCTCCTCGTCCTCCGCGACCGCCGGATCGTGGCGCAGCAGCGCCAGCGGGGCGCCCCCGGCCGCGTCGATCCGGGTGCTGCCCGCCGGGGCCTCCTCGACCGGCTCGCCCGCCGCGTCCACGTACGCGCGGGCCTCCGGGCGCCACACGCCCAGCCGCAGCCCCGGGTCGCCGAGGACCGGCACCAGCGCCTCGCGCAGCCGCCCCGGGTCCGGGTCGCCGCCGACCTCCATCACCAGGCCGCCGACCTCCGCGCGCTGCAAGCGCATGCGCAGCAGCCCGACGAGGAAGGCGAGCGGCACGGCGGTCTGCGCCACGTCCGAGAACACGCCCACGGCGCCCTCGACCGGCTCGCCCGCGGGCACGAGCACCACGAGCACGTCCCACAGCAGGAAGGACGTGGCGACCAGGACGGCGAGCCAGGCCGGCAGCAGCGCGCGGCGGCGGGCGACGGAGGCGCGCCGCCAGCGCCGTACGACCGCCACCACCACGGCGATCGAGACGGCCCAGCCGATGGCGCGGAAGCCGGCGTCGAACGTGGGGAAGAGGTCGCCGAGCCCGGGGGTGAAGAGCGGGTTGGGGCCGCAGTCGCGGCAGGCGAGGTAGGAGCCGCCGGGATGGGCCGCCGGGTCGAAGGCCAGGGTGCGCAGCAGGCCGCCGGTGGCCACCAGGCCGTAGCCGAGGAGCACTATCCGGCGGGTGGCGGGCGAGTCGGTGCGGCCGTCGGGGTAGGCGAGGACGAGGTGGGCGAGGACGGCCACGTTCAGGCCCTCCCACCAGGAGCCGAGGGCGAAGAGCGCCGGGATCGTGGTGCCCTGGAGGTTGCCGAGGAACCAGGTGATACCCACCGCGGTCATCAGCGGTCCGGTGGCGTTGGCCGGGCGCCGCCACCAGGCGGCGAGGCCGGCGCCCGCGTAGGCCCAGCCGACGGCGAGGTCGCGCAGGAGGT
Source organism: Streptomyces sp. CMB-StM0423 (assembly GCF_002847285.1). Lineage (NCBI taxonomy): Bacteria > Bacillati > Actinomycetota > Actinomycetes > Kitasatosporales > Streptomycetaceae > Streptomyces > Streptomyces sp. CMB-StM0423. The sequence continues at coordinate 7,206,300 of NZ_CP025407.1, forward strand.
CGGCGGTGGAGGCGCCGGTCCCGGCGTACGCCCAGGCGCCGACGCCGCCGGAGACGACGGCGGCCAGCGCGGCCGCCACCGTCCAGCAGCGCATGACCTGCGTCGGTTCCCGGGAGTGCACGGGCCAACGCTAAGGCATCCGGAGGGGTGGATGTCGCCGCGAGCGGGTCTGGCGGCGGCCTTGGCGGGCCGTCTGACCTGGGGCTTGACCCCGGAGAAGGCAATGCCGACTACCGGAAGGGTGAATTCCGGTAGTCGGTGTGACGGGCGTACGGGAAGCCGGGACCCCGGCGTCCGGCGGGGGGAGAGAGAGTGCCGGACGGCGGGGTCCCGGGGATCACGTACGCGCGGGGCGGGCCGCCGGGGGGACGGTGCGCGGCGGGCTCAGTAGGCGCCCCAGACGTTGTCGATCGAGCCGTAGCGGTCGGCGGCGTAGTTGCACGCGGCGACGATGTTGGCGACCGGGTCGACGATGCTCTTGGTGGTGCCGGTCACGTGGTAGGCGTCGAACGTGGGCGGGATCACCTGCAGCAGGCCCTGCGAGGGGACGCCGTTGACGGCGTTGATGTCCCAGTTGTTGATCGCCTTCGGGTCGCCGCTGGACTCGCGGATGATGTTGCGGTGGATCCCGTCGTACGTGCCGGGTATGCCGTGGCGGTCCATGACGTCCATCGCTTGCTTGATCCACTCGTCCAGGGTGTCGCCGGTCGTCGCGTGGGTGGCGGACGGCGCGGGGGCCTTGGACGGCGCGGGGGCCTTGGAGGGCGCGGGGGCCTTGGAGGGCGCGGGGGCCTTGGAGGGCGCGGGAGCCTTGGACGGCGCGGAGGGCTTGGCGGGCGCGGAGGCGTGGGCGGAGGCGGGGGCGGCGCTCTGCGGCGCGGCGGCGACGGCCTGCGGCGCGACCACGCCGGTGAGGGCGACGGCCGCGGCGGCCCAGCCGCCTGCGGCCAGCAGTCGTCGGCGGGCGGCGGCGGGTCGCAGAAGGGTGGGAGCAGACATGTGAGCGGGTCTCTTTCCGTGTGCCTACGTGGGGGGACGGCCGCCCGGAGTCGGCGAAAACGGGCGACTTGGGAAGTTTTAACGGACACAAACCGGTAATGTCACGCACCCCAGTTACTACCGCTCGTAGTGCGACAAGCCGGAACGGATGCCCCCTCGCTGAGGCGCCGGGCGCCCCCGTGCCGGGAGGTGGAGTACGACCGCGCTTCGTATGTGACGCAGCCCATGTGGGCGAGGTCACAAATGAAAGCGGGCGCTACTCGGCAAAACTGACATCTCGGCCGCTTTGTCTACAAACGGCCAGGCCCGCGGATGCCCGGAGCGGGCGTCAGCCGGTCAGCTCCTTGGTCATCGGCGCCGGGAAGCTGACCACGAGCCGCTGCGCCGCCAGCCAGCCCTCCAGCCGCTCCGCCTCCGCCGCCACGGCCCGGCGGGCCTCGGCGCCGCGGTCGGCGAGCAGCCGGTGCACGACGGCGCCGTCCCGGCGCTGCGCCCAGGCGCCGACGACCTCGCCGCGCCACCAGACCGTGGGCCCGGCGTTCCCGGCGCTGTCGAAGAGCCTCGTGCGGTGGGCCGGGTCCGTATACCAGTCGCGGTCGCGCCAGCCCATCGTGGCCGGGTCGAGGCCGGGCAGCAGCGCCGCCCACGGCCCGGGGTCCGGATCCTCGCCGAGATCGCCCGGCAGTACGTACCCCACGCCCTCGTCGAGCGCAGCCTTCTCCGCCCCCAGCTCCGCCAGCGCGGCCCTGGCCTGGCCCAGCGGCAGCCCCGTCCACCACTTGACGTCCGCGAGCGTCCCCGGCCCGAACGCCGCCAGCCAGCGCCGCACCAGCTCGGTGCGCGCCCGCGCCGGATCCATCGGCGCCACCGGCGGCGCCACCGCGAAGCGGAACTGCCCCGACGTCCAGCCGCCCAGCGGCCGGGTGCGCCGGATCCGGCCCTCCATGCCCAGCACCCGCATGACCCCGCTGCCGGCCCGCGGGCGCGACTCGTACGGCTTCCCCGGATAGAGGGTGTACGTCAGGGCCAGCTCCGGCACCGCCGCCGTGACCTCGGCGGCGCTCGCCTCGCCCAGCTCCGCCAGCGCGGCCAGCGCCCGCTCCTGTGCGGCGGTCAGCCACGCCTCGTCGTACTGCGGCCCGGCGGTGCCGAGCTGCTTCACCAGCAGTGCGCGCTCGCGCGCGGCGACGGTCTCGCCGACGGCGAAGCGGAACACGGGCACCAGCTCCGTGGGCACCACCCAGAGCGTGCGCCGCATGGCGTGCATGCGCTGCAGCGACCCCTCCTCGTACAGCGCGCGGTCCAGCGCGGCGAGCGACGGCTCGCGCAGCCGGGCGCGGGCGGACAGTGCGACGGTCGGCGAGTCGGTCGCGTGCAGCCCCGCGAGCGCCTCCGCCACCTCCTCCGGCGACGTGGCGCGGGCCGGGCCGACGAGCAACTGGCGGTGCGCGAGCCGGGCGCGGCGCCGCGCGGTGGTGATCACCATCCCGCCACCCTACGGAGAGGGTCTGACACCGGCCGTACACGACGGCGGGCGCCGCCCGGCGCGGGTGCGCCCGCCGGCTCTCGCCGGGTGTCCGGGAGGTGATGGCCCCGCCGGGCCGTCACCTCTGTTCCCCTCTTGTCCCTCTGGTCTTGCCAGTCCTTCTAGTCCTCCCGGACCACCGCCACCGGGCACGGGGCCAGGTGCAGCACCCCGTGGCTGACCGGGCCCAGTTGTATGCCCGTCGCCCCCGCGCCCGCCGTCGCGTCCGCGAGCGGGGTGCGGCGGGCGCCGAGGACCACCAGGTCCGCCTCGGCCGCCGCCGTCAGCAGCGTGTCGCGCGGCAGGCCCTCCGGCGACTGCCGCTCCAGCGGTACGTTCGGATGGCGCTCCATCGCCGTGCGCACCGCGCGGCCCAGCGCCCACTCCGCCTCCCGCATCCGCGGGTCGGGCGCCCCGCCCAGGGTGTGCGCGTGCGTCGCCACGCCCCGCTCCGGCGAGCGCCACGAGTGCACCGCCGTCACCCGGCAGCCGCGCGCCTGCGCCACCCGGAACGCGAAGTCCACGGCCGCCGGCTCCGCCCCGTCGTTCCCGGTGCCGAGCACGACCCGGCCGAACTCGCCGCGCCGCGCCGCCCCTTCGCCCCGTACCACCACCACCGGGCAGGCCGCCCGCGCCGCCACCGTCAGCGCCACCGAGCCCAGCGGCAGCGCGTCGTGCCCGCCGCGGCCCCGGTCGCCGACGACCAGCACCGTGCCCTTCTCGGCCTCGCGCAGCAGCGCCGGCACCGGGTCGCCGGAGAGCAGCTCCGCCTCCACCTCGATGCCCCGCCCCTGCTCGCGGGCGCGGTCCGCCGCGGTCACGAGGACGTGCTCCGCCACGCTCCGGCCGCGCGGCCGGGTGGCGGTGAACTCCGGCCACGTGCGCTCGTACGGCTCCCACAGCGGCGCGTACACGATCCGCAGCTCCGCCCCGCGCCGGACCGACTCGGCCACCGCCCAGTCGAGTGCCGCGAGGCTCGCGTCCGAGCCGTCCACCCCTGCCACCAGCTTTCTCATGTCCACGAGGCTTGCACACCGCGCCCGGCGCGGGCGAGGGGGCGCACTTCCTCTTGACGGCCGGCGCGCGCCCCGCGGGCGCCCTCTGCCGCCGTCGCCGCCGGTGCTCCGGGTACCGCGGGGGAGCACGGCGCGGGCCGCGCGCCCCGTGTGCGCCGGGCAACACCGGCCGCACCCGGGCCCGTCCGGCGCGCCTGCCGGCGGGCCCGCGAAGGGGTCGGTACGGCCGCGCAGTTGGACGCGTTCTGTTGCCATGGCCTCAAGTGATCTGGCACACAAGGAGCGTGGCCTTGTGTGCTACTCACGAGTTAGTCATACTCGGCGAGTTGTCTTGCAGTGATAAATCTGTTCGCTGCTTGGCATGTGCATGTCCAACTAAATCCTCCAGAGTCCGCCCGTCGCCGGGTGGATCCAACCCCCCATAGGAGGCAGCACGTTGAGGTATCGAGCCATATCCAAGAGCCGGTACGCCATCGCGGGCGTCGGCGCCGCCGCGCTGATCGCCGGCAGTCTGACGCTCGCCACCGCCAACGCCAGCCCGAGTGAGCCCGTCGCCGACACGCTGTCGTCGGCCGCCGCGGGCGAACTCGCCGGCACCCTCGTCCAGGACCTCAAGGGCGGGGCCGCCGGGGCGTACTACGACGCCCAGGCGAAGGAACTCGTCGTCAACGTCGTGAACGACGAGGCAGCCGAGCAGGCCGAGGCGGCAGGCGCCCGTGCGCGTACCGTCGACCACACCACGAAGGAGCTCAAGTCCGCGAAGGCGGACCTCACGCAGGGCGCCACCGCCGGCACGTCGCGCGCGCTCGACCCGGTCACCAACCAGGTCGTCGTCACCGCCGACAGCACGGTCAAGGGCGCCGAACTGGCCCAGTTGAAGAAGGAGGTCGCGGCGCAGGACGGCAAGGCCGTGCTCAAGCGCACCGCGGGCACGTTCAAGCCGTACATCTCCGGCGGCGACGCCATCTACACCGGCGGCTCCCGCTGCTCGCTCGGCTTCAACGTGACCAAGGACGGGGAGCCCTACTTCCTGACCGCAGGTCACTGCGTCGAGCTCGGCGGCAGCTCCTGGTCCGAGTCCTCGGGCGGGCCCGTCATCGGCGAGGCCGAGGGTGCGACCTTCCCGGGCAACGACCGGGCGCTGGTCAAGTACACGGCGGACGTCGAGCACCCGAGCGAGGTCGACACCTACGACGGCAGCGCCCAGGAGATCACCGGCGCGCGTGAGGCCACGGTCGGCGAGACCGTGCAGCGCAGCGGCAGCACCACGCAGCTCCACGACGGCAGCGTCGTGGCGCTCGACGTGTCGGTGACCTACCCGGAGGGCACGGTCGACGGTCTGATCCAGACCGACGTCTGCGCCGAGCCCGGCGACAGCGGCGGCTCGCTCTTCGCGGGCAGCGACGCGATCGGCCTCACCTCGGGCGGCAGCGGCGACTGCACCAACGGCGGCGAGACGTTCTTCGAGCCGGTGGTCGCGGCCCTCGACGAGTACGGGGCCACCATCCCGTAACCGGAGCGCTCCACGCACCGACGCAGCACGTACGACCCGGGCCCCCGGCACCGCACGGTGCCGGGGGCCCGGCCGTCAGTGCAGCACCCGCAGCGCCGCCGGCAGGACCCGCGCCGTCAGCGGCAGCCCGGGCGCGGGGATGCCGTCGGCGGCGTACGGCATCGGCCGGTCCGCCTCGACGCGCACGCTCCGCCCGCGCAGCATCTCGCCGCGCGTCCGCGTGGGCCGTCCGGGGCCGCCGCCGAGGACGGCGACCTCCAGCGCGCCGTCGTCGAGCCGGACGCCGGGGCCGGAATCGGGCGCGGCCGGGGCGCCGGGGCAGGGGGCGTTGGCGAGGACGGCGGTGTGGCCGCGCATCTCGTACGGCGTGCCGTCCACGGTGATCCGGAAGAGCGCCGACCGCCGCGACGCCAGCGCCCGGCCCGGTGCCGTACGGGCCGCGCCCGCGCCGATCCACACCGCGCCGAGCGCGAAGGACGGCGCCTCGCCGTCGACCCGCAGCACGTCCACCGGCCGGGGCTCGCCGTGCAGCAGCAGCTCCGCCAGCTCCTCCGAAGCCCGCGGCAGCCCCAGCGCCCGCGCGACCGCGTTGCGCCCGACCGCCCCGGGCACCAGCCCGCACACCGCGTCGGTCTCCGCGAGCGACCCGGCCACGGTCCCGGCCATCCCGTCGCCGCCGACCGCGAGCACCGTACGCCCCGCGCCCGCGGCGCGTTCGGCCAGCTCGGCGGCGTGCCCGAACCCCCGGCTGTACTCCGCCTCGACCTGCGCCCCGGCCCCCCGCAGCGCCCGGGCCAGCGGAATGAGCGCGGCCGCCCCGGCGGCCCGGCCGGCGGCGGGATTGACGATGGCGGTGAAGCGGCGCATGGCGGGCTCCGGTTCGGTGGTGCGTACGGCGGTCAGGAGGTCACCTGCGAGTCGGGGGAGGGCGGCCCGCGCGCCGGCCGGACGGCCGTCCCGTACCGAACGGGGCGCGCGCCCGCCGCCCGCTCACTCGTCCGCCCTCGGCAGCAGCACCCCCGGGTTGAGGATGCCCGCCGGGTCCAGCGTCGACTTGACCGCCCGCAGCGCCGCCACGGCCAGCGGGCCGATCTCCCGCGCGTACCACGGGCGGTGGTCCGTGCCCACGCCGTGGTGGTGGGTGATCGTGCCGCCGCACTCCAGGATCGCGTCGCTCGCCGCCCCCTTGGCGCGCTCCCACGCGCCCAGCGGGTCGCTGCCGCGGGCGCCGACCACCGTGAAGTACAGCGACGCGCCCGTCTCGTACACGTGCGAGATGTGGCACATCACCAGCGGCGGCGTCCCCGCCGCCGTCAGCGTCTCGGTGAGCGCCCCGCGCACCGCCTCGTACAGCCGGGGGAGCGCCGGCCAGAAGGCCGCCGTCTCCAGCGTCTCCGCGAACGCCCCGGCGTCCAGCAGCGCGTCGCGCAGGTACGGGGCCCGGTAGCGGCCCGCGGCCCAGGACTCACCCGGCTCCGCGCCCAGCAACTCCCCGCCCGCCGCCCGGAGCACGACCCGCGCCGCCGCGCGGCGGTCCGCCGCCTCGCCCGCCGCGCCCTCGTACCCGGTGACGACCAGGCAGCCGCCCGGCGAGGAACCGTCCGGCGCGCCGAGGTCCTCCGGGCGCGCCAGGCCCGCCATCGTCTCGGTCTCGTCGGACAGCCGCAGCACCGTCGGCAGCGGCCCGTCCTGCGCCAGCGTGCGCAGCGCCGCCGCGCCCGCGTCGAAGGAGCCGAACCGCCAGCCCTCGTACGCCCGTACCCCGGGCAGCGGCCGCACCCGTACGGTCACCGAGGTGATCACCCCGAACGCGCCCTCGGAACCCAGCACCAACTGCCGCAGATCCGGCCCCGCGGCGGAGCGCGGCGCGCGGCCCAGCCGCAGCGTGCCCTCCGGCGTCGCCACCGTCAGGCCCACCACCATCTCGTCGAACCGCCCGTAGCCCGCGGACGCCTGGCCGCTGCCGCGGGTCGCGGCGAAGCCGCCGACGGTCGCCCACTCGAAGGACTGCGGGAAGTGGCCGAGGGTGAACCCCCGCTCGCCGAGGAGCCGTTCGGCCTCCGGCGCACGCAGGCCCGCGTCGAGTTCCGCGGTGCGCGCGACCTCGTCGAGCGCCGCCAGCCGGTCCAGCCGGCGCAGGTCGAGGGCGACCACACCGGAGAAGCCGCTTCCGTTCGCGTACGGGGCGAGCCCGCCGGTCACCGACGTGCCGCCGCCGAACGGCACCACCGCCACCCGCCGCTCCGCGCAGGCCCGCAGCACCGCCAGTACCTGGTCGTGGCCGCCGGGCAGCACCACCGCGTCCGGCGCGTCCGCGACCTCCCCGGCGCGGATGCGCAGCAGGTCGGGCGTGGACTTGCCGCGGGTGTGCCGCACCCGGCTCGCCGCGTCGGTGCGTACGTGCGCCGCGCCGCCCGCCGCGTGCGCGAGCGCGTCGAGGACGTCCGCGCCGAGCCGCGGCGGCGGCACGTCGAGGTCGTCGAGGGCCACCGGCGGGGTGTCCGCGGGCCGCACCCCCAGCAGGTCGCGCAGCAGGTCGCGGACGCCGTCGGGGAGCGGCGCCGCCTGCCCGGGGTCGCCCCACCCGTTCCACAGCATGTCCAACGCGAACCTCCCGTACGGGCCCGGCACCCCGGCCGGGGGGTTTCCTCCGCAGTCATTCTCGTTACACTGTGACAGGTGAAGTCGAAACGTCACAAGCCCTCGCTGGACGACCTCGCGCTCGACGCGCTGCGGGACTGCGTCCTGGCCGTGGGCGTGCGCCGCACCACGCTCACGGACGTGGCCCGCCGCGCGGGCGTGTCGCGGATGACGCTGTACCGGCGCTGGCCCGACGTGCAGTCCCTGGTGGGCGATCTCATGACGCGCGAGTGGATCGACGTCGCGCGCGGGGCGCTCCCCGCCGCGGACGGCGCGGCGAACGCGCGCGAGGTCCTGGTGGCGGGGCTCACGGAGGGCTCGCGCGCGCTGCGCGCGCACCCGTTGTTCCGCAAAATCCTCGACGTCGACCCCGAACTGCTGCTGCCGTACATGCTCGACCGCCGCGGCGCCAGCCAGGACGTCCTGCTGGACCTGATCGCCGACGACATCCGCAAGGGCCACGCCGACGGCTCCGTACGCGAGGGGCACGCGGTGCGGCAGGCCAGGGCCGCGCTGCTCGTCGTGCAGTCCTTCACCTTCTCCATGCGCACCATGACCGACGAGGACGACCCCGACCTCTGCACCGGCGCGTTCGAGCACGAGCTGCGCGGGGTGCTGGAGAGGATGCTCTCGCCATGACCGCGCCGCCCGCCGGGCAGCCCACCGACCCGAGCGCCGCCGCGAGCGCGGCCGGCGCCCCCCGGAACTTCTCCCTCAACGCCCGCCGCCGCACCCGCGAGCTGGCCGGACTGGCGGCCGGCGAGCCCGTCGACCTGCTGGTCGTCGGGCTCGGCGCCACCGGCGCCGGCGTCGCTCTGGACGCCGCCGCGCGCGGGCTCTCCGTCGCCGCGATCGACGCGCACGACCTGGCGTTCGGCACCTCGCGCTGGAGCAGCAAGCTCATCCACGGCGGGCTGCGCTACCTCGCCTCGGGCCAGGTCGGCATCGCCCGCGAGTGCGCGGTGGAGCGCGGCGCGCTGCTGGAGCACATCGCGCCGCACCTCGTGCACGCCCAGCCGTTCGTCATCCCGCTCACCCCGCTCACCACCCGCGCGCAGGCCGCCGTCGCCTGGGCCGGGCTGCGCTCGGGCGACCTGCTGCGCGCCGCGGCGCGCACCTCCCGCGCGGCGCTGCCCCCGCCCCGCCGGCTCTCCGCGGTGGAGACCGGGCAGCTCGTGCCGGGGCTGCGGCGGTACGGGCTGCGCGGCGGGCTGCTGTCCTGGGACGGGCAACTGACCGACGACGCCCGGCTGGTGACCGCCGTCGCGCGGACGGCCGCGGGGTACGGGGCCCGGGTGCTGACCCGGGTCCGGGCGGTGGAGCTGACCGGCGCCGGCGCGGTGGTCCGCGACGAGACGACGGGGGAGCGACTCCGTATCCGGGCCCGCGCGGTGGTCAACGCGGCCGGGGTGTGGGCCGGTTCGCTGGTGCCGGGGGTGCGGCTGCGCCCCTCGCGCGGCACGCATCTGGTGCTGCGCGCCGAGGCGCTGGGGATGGGGCGCCAGCCCGGCGGCGCGGGGGTGCACATCCCGATCCCGGGGGCGACCGGACGGTTCGCGCTGGTGCTGCCGCAGGACGACGGCCGGGTGTACGTGGGGCTGACCGACGAGCCGGTCGACGGCGAGGTGCCCGACGTCCCGGCGGCGCCGGAGACGGACGTCGGCTTCCTGCTCGACGTGCTGGACTCCGCGCTGGACGTGCCGGTGCGCCGGTCCGACGTCGTCGGCGCGTTCGCCGGGCTGCGCCCGCTGCTGGAGAGCGACGGCAGCACCGCCGACCTCTCCCGCCGGCACGCGATCCTCACGTCCCCGGACGGCGTGGTCACGGTCGTCGGCGGCAAGCTGACGACGTACCGGCGGATGGCCGAGGACGCGGTGGACGCGGCGGTGTCCTGCGCGGGACTGACCGCGGGTCCGTGCCGTACCGCCCGGCTGCCGCTCGTCGGCGCCGCGCCCGCGGCGGAGCTGGCCGGGCTCGACGCACCGCGCCGGCTGGTGCAGCGCTACGGGACGGAGGCGCCCGCGGTGCAGGCGCTGGCCGCCGCCGAGCCGGCGCTCGCCGCGCCGGTCGTCCCGGGGTACCCGGTCACCGGCGCCGAGCTGGTATGGGCCGTACGCCACGAGGGCGCGCTCGACGAGGCCGACCTGCTGGACCGGCGCACCCGGCTGGGGCTGGTGGCGGCGGAGCGGGCGGCCGCGGTGGCGGCCGCCCGCGAGGTGCTGTCCGCGGTGCCCGTGGCGGTCAGGCCAGGGCGTTGAACACGGGGTAGTAGCCGCCGGACTGCCCGGCCGCCGTGGGGTGGTACGAGTCACCGATGGGGAAGGTGACGCTGTGCAGCCATTCGCTGTTCGAGCAGATCTCGTGCCCGGAGAACGCCGGCCGGACGTCGCCGTACGCGAAGCCGTGGTCGGCCGCGCGCTTGGCGGTGACGTCGCTCAGTGCGTCCGCGGCGCCGTTGATGGCGGCCCTGGAGCGCTCGCTGATGCCGAAGAAGCAGCCGCCGCTCAGCTTGTACATCCGCGGGTAGCCGAGCACGACCACCTGCGCGTTGGGGGCGCGGGCGGTGATCGCGTCGTAAGCCGCGTCCAGCCGCCCGGGAAGAGTGCCTTCGATATAGGTGCGCGCCTGGTTGATGCGGTTGATACAGGCCGACTCGCCCTGGAGCACACAGGTGGTCATGGCGTCGGCGAAGCCCGCGTCGTTGCCGCCGATGCTGATGGAGACGAGGGACGTGCCGGAGTTGAGCGGACCGAGCTGGTTGTTGATGACATCGCCCGTACGGGCGCCGGAACAGGCGGTGAAGGAGAAGGACGCCGGGGCGTGCGCGTTCTTCCACAGCACCGGGTAGGCGTTGTTGCTGCGTTTGCAGTCGCCGCTCGCCGAGTCGTACGAACCGGCGCCCACGCCGGAGGCGTAGGAGTCGCCGAGCGCTACGTAGTTTTCGGCGTAGGCGCTCGTGCCGGCCGCGCTCTCGGCGGCCTGCGCGGGCACGCTGCCGAGCAGCGCCACTGTGGTGGCGACGAGGAAACCCAGCAGCAGCCGCAAGGGCCGGGTAGTTCTCATGGAACCCCCTGGGGGTGAGGTTGTACCGAGTGGTAACCACACCCTGCCCCCTGAAACCCATGTCCATGCCAAGTCGCAACTGTGCGCCCGCGATGCGCCGTTCAACCCCTGTTACAGGAGTTCATCAGGGCATGAGCTGATAATCGGGGAAGTTGCCCGGCGGGCGTTCGCCCGCCGGGCCCTCGGTGAACGCGTGCACCAGCAGGTGCCCGCCGACGAACGCGCCGCGCCACGAGGCGCCGAAGCCGCCGAACAGCTCGGCCCGGTCCCCGCGCGAACGCGGCGCGTTGCGGCCCGTCTTGAACGCCCGTATCTGCGGCGCCACCCGGTCGTAGAACTCCCGGTCGTCGCAGGAGACGGTGGCGACCAGAGCGCCGTTGGAGGCGTTCATCGCCGCCAGCAGCTCCGCCTCGGTGTCGACCAGCACGATCGAGTCGACCGGGCCGAACGGCTCCGCGTGGTGCAGCGGCGAGGCCGGCGGCGGGTCCAGCAGCGTCACCGGCGCGGCGTACGCGGAGGTGTCCTGGCCCGGCAGCAGGTGCGCGTCCGCGAGCCGGCCCCGGTACAGCGGCACCGCGCCCCGGTCCACCGCGTGCGCCACCAGGTCCGCCAGCTCCTTGGCCTTGGCGGCGCTGATCAGCGGCCCGAAGTCCAGGTCGGGCAGCGGGTCGTCGGGCCGCGCCACCGCCAGCGGGTGCCCGACGCGTACGGAGCCGACCGCCGGCAGGTACGCCGCCAGGAAGTCGGCGAAGGCGGCGCGCTGGACGACGAACCGGGGGTAGGCGGTGCAGCGCTGCTTGGCGTAGTCGAAGGTGGCGCGCACCTGCGGGGTGAGCGTGGCCCAGCCCGAGTAGTTCCACACCCCCCAGCAGTTCAGCCCCTCCTGCTCCAGCACGTGCGGCTTGTCCAGGTCGGCCAGCGCGGCGGCCACCCGCCCGCCGGTGTCGCGCCCGCCGACGAAGGACACGCAGCCCAGCTCCGGCGCCCGTACCAGCGCCTCGGACAGCTCGCTGCCGCTGCCGGAGACCAGCGTCAGCGGCACGCCGGCGCGCACGGCCAGCGCGCAGGCCAGGGTCAGGCACGCCAGGCCGCCGTCGGTCGGGGTCTTGGCGATGGCCGCGTTGCCGGCCAGGGCGCAGACGAGCATGGCGTGCACGAGCACGCTCATCGGGTAGTTCCAGCTCGCGATGTTGCTGACCGGTCCCGGCAGCGGGGTCCGGCCCGCGAGCATGCCGTCGATCTCCTCGACGTACCAGCGCACGCCGTCCACGGCGCGGTCCACGTCGGCCGTGGCCTGCCGCCAGGGTTTGCCGATCTCCCAGACGAGGAGCAGCGCGAGCAGGTCGCGGTGCTCCTCGATGGCGTCCAGGGCCGTCGACACCCGCGCCTTGCGCTCCGCGAGCCGCAGGTGCCGCCAGCTCCGGTGGGCGTCGAGAGCGGTACGTACCGCGGCGTGCGCGGTGGCCGCGTCCAGCCGGGGCGGCCCCGCGATCGGCGTGCCGTCCACCGGCGACGTGGCCGGCAGCGGGCGGCCGTCGGCCCTCCAGACGCCGTTCCAGTGGTTCAGCACGCGCTCGTCGCGGAACGCCTCGGGCGCCGCCGCGAGGCAGCGCGCCCAGGCGTCGGGCCACGCCGTGCCGGGCTTGAGGGTGAGGGTCACGAGGGCGTCTCCGCTCGTCCGGGGCGGATCTCGCGCAGCTCGCCGCCGCGCGTGTAGAGGAAGCCGCGCACCACGTCCCTGTGGGGCAGCCGGGGACTCGCCGCGAGCCGGTCGAGGCAGCGCACGAGGTCGGCCGCCGGTTCGTCGAGGGCCGCGCAGTCCTCGTGGTGGACGAGCACGATCTCGCGTGTGCCGCCGCGCAGTTGGCTCAGCCGCAGCGAGTCGAGCGCGTCGGGGGTGACGCACCCGCCCGCGTTGCGGATGACGTGCGCGTCGCCCGGCCGCAGCGCGAACATGGCCTCCACGCCCAGCCGGGCGTCCATGCAGGCGAGTACGGCGACCTTGCTGGCCGGTGCCCTGGCGGCGGGATCGAGCGGGGCGAGGGCCGCACCGCCCCGGCGCCGGGCGAGCAGGTCCTCGGTGCCGGTCATCCCAGCGCCTCGCGGGCGAGCCGCGCCGTCTCCGACGGGGTGGTGCCGACCTTCACGCCGGCGGCCTCCAGCGCTTCCTGCTTCGCCTGGGCCGTGCCCGAGGAGCCGGAGACGATGGCGCCGGCGTGGCCCATGGTCTTGCCCTCGGGGGCGGTGAAGCCGGCGACGTAGCCGACGACGGGCTTGGTCACGTGGGCCTTGATGTAGTCCGCGGCCCGCTCCTCGGCGTCGCCGCCGATCTCGCCGATCATCACGACGAGTTCGGTGTCCGGGTCGGCCTCGAAGGCGCGCAGGCAGTCGATGTGGGTGGTGCCGACGACCGGGTCGCCGCCGATGCCGACGCAGGTGGAGAAGCCGATGTCGCGCAGCTCGTACATCAACTGGTACGTGAGGGTGCCGGACTTCGACACCAGGCCGATCCGGCCGGGGCCGGTGATGTCCGCGGGGATGATGCCCGCGTTGGACAGGCCGGGGGAGATCAGCCCGGGGCAGTTGGGGCCGACGAGCCGTACGCCGGCGGCCTCGGCGCGGGCCCGGAAGGCGACGGTGTCGTGGACGGGGACGCCCTCGGTGATGACGACGACGAGCCCGAGCCCGGCGTCGACCGCCTCGTCGACGGCGTCCTTGACGTACGGCGGCGGTACGAAGACGACGGACACGTCCGCGCCCGTGGCGGCGACGGCCTCCTTGACGGTGCCGTGGACCGGGACCTCCCGGTCGCCGAACGCCACGCTGGTGCCCGCCTTGCGCGGGTTGACGCCGCCGACGACAGCGGTGCCGGACGCCAGCATCCGCCGGGTGTGCCTGCGGCCCTCGGCGCCGGTCATGCCCTGGACGACGACCTTGCTCGCCGCGGTGAGGAAGACTGCCATGCGGATCAGCTCCTTGCCGGTACGGCGGCCGCCCGTGCGGCGGCGCCGTCCATCGTGTCCAGTTGGGTGACCTGGGGGTGCCGGGCGGCGGCGAGGATCTGCCGGCCGCGCTCGGCGCTGTTGCCGTCGAGGCGGACCACCAGCGGGCGGGTCAGCTCGATCCGCTCCAGCGCGCGCACGATGCCGTCGGCGACCGCGTCGCAGGCGGTGATGCCGCCGAAGACGTTGACGAAGACGGACTCCACGTCCGGGTCGGCGAGGATCACGCCGAGGCCGTCGGCCATGACGTCGGCGGAGGCGCCGCCGCCGATGTCGAGGAAGTTGGCGGGCGCGGCGCCGTTCCTGGCGACCACGTCGAGCGTCGACATGACGAGCCCCGCCCCGTTGCCGACGATGCCCACCCGGCCGTCGAGCTTGACGTAGTTGAGCCCCTTCGCGCGCGCCGTCGCCTCCAGCGAACCGGCCTCGTCCGGCACGTCGTACGCCGCGTGCTCCGGGTGCCGGAAGCCGGCGCTGTCGTCCAGGGTCACCTTGCCGTCCAGCGCCAGGACGGCGCCGTCGGCGGTGGTGACCAGCGGGTTGACCTCGACCAGCAGCGCGTCCTCCGCCGTGCACACCTCCCAGAGCGCCACCAGTACGGGCACGGCCGCCGCGGGCAGCCCCCCGGCCGCGGCGATGCGCCGCGCCACGGCCCCGGTGACGCCCTCGGCCGGGTCCACCGGGATCCTGGCCAGCGCCTCAGGACGGGCCGCCGCGACCTCCTCGACATCCATGCCGCCCTCCGCCGAGGTCATCGCCAGGAACGTGCCCGCGGCGCGGTCCAGCAGGTACGCGACGTAGAACTCGGCGGCGACGTCCGCGGTCCTCGCGACCATCACCTTGTCCACCCGGTGGCCCTTGATGTCCATGCCGAGGATGTCCCGCGCCGCGGCCTCGGCCGCCGCCGCGTCCGGGGCGAGCCGCACCCCGCCCGCCTTGCCCCGGCCGCCCGTCTTCACCTGGGCCTTGACCACCGTCCCGCTCCCCAGCACCCGGGCCGCCGCCCGGACTCCCGCCGGGTCCGATGCCACCGCCGCGTCGGGCACGGGAACGCCGTGCCTGCGGAACAACTCCCGCGCCTGGTACTCGAACAGATCCATCTCAAGGGCACCTTCCGTTGGTCGCGTCCGACTTGGAGATTTCCGGTGCACGCCCCCTGGACATCGACTCACCGATGCGGGATAACCGTCTGCATACAGTATTCGTGTCCTGTATGCAATGTACAGAGTGACAGCGAACGCACCGGTGAAGGGACTGAACTCCCCATGTCCGACGGCACATCCGGCAACCCCGGCACCCCCGGAGACCCCGACCACATCTCCGGCGGCCACCTCGTCGCCAAGGCGCTCAAGTCAGAAGGCGTCGAGGTCATCTACACGCTCTGCGGCGGCCACATCATCGACATCTACGACGGCTGCGTCGACGAGGGCATCGAGGTCGTCGACGTACGGCACGAACAGGTGGCCGCGCACGCCGCCGACGGATACGCCCGGCTGACCGGCAAGCCCGGCTGCGCGGTCGTCACCGCGGGCCCCGGCACCACCGACGCGGTCACCGGCGTGGCCAACGCGCTGCGCGCCGAGAGCCCCATGGTGCTCATCGGCGGCCAAGGAGCCCTGACCCAGCACAAGATGGGCTCGCTCCAGGATCTACCGCACGTCGACATGATGGCGCCGATCACCAAGTTCGCCGCCACCGTGCCGCACACCGCACGGGTCGCGGACATGGTCTCCATGGCCTTCCGGGAGTGCTACCACGGCGCCCCCGGGCCGTCCTTCCTGGAGATCCCGCGCGACGTCCTCGACGCCAAGGTCCCGGCGGACCAGGCGCGCATCCCCCGCGCCGGCCACTACCGCGCCTCCACCCGCAGCGCCGGCGACCCCGAGGCCATCGAGAAGCTCGCCGACCTCCTCGTGCACGCCGAGAAGCCGGCTGTGCTGCTCGGCAGCCAGGTCTGGACGACCCGCGGCACCGCCGCCGCCATCGACTTCGTACGCGCCCTCAACGTGCCCGCGTACATGAACGGCGCCGGCCGCGGCACCCTGCCGCCCGGCGACCCGCACCACTACCAGCTCTCCCGCAGGTACGCCTTCACCGAGGCCGACCTCATCGTCATCGTCGGCACGCCCTTCGACTTCCGGATGGGCTACGGCAGGCGGCTCTCGCCGACCGCGACCGTCGTGCAGATCGACCTCGACTACCGCACCGTCGGCAAGAACCGCGACATCGACCTCGGCATCGTCGGCGACGCGGGACTCGTCCTCGCCGCCGCCGCGCAGGCCGCGTCCGGACGCCTCAACGGCGGCGCCGCCAAGCGCAAGGAGTGGCTGGAGGAGCTGCGCGCGGTGGAGGAGAAGGCGCGCGCCAAGCGGCTGCCGCAGCTCACCTCCGACGCCTCGCCCATCCACCCGTACCGGCTGGTCAGCGAGATCAACGACTTCCTCACGGAGGACTCCATCTACATCGGCGACGGCGGCGACATCGTCACCTTCTCCGGCCAGGTCGTCCAGCCCCGCAGCCCCGGCCACTGGATGGACCCCGGGCCGCTCGGCACCCTCGGCGTCGGCGTGCCGTTCGTGCTCGCCGCCAAGCAGGCCAGGCCGGACAAGGAGGTCGTCACCCTCTTCGGCGACGGCGCCTTCTCGCTCACCGGCTGGGACTTCGAGACCCTCGTCCGCTACGACCTGCCGTTCGTCGGCATCGTCGGCAACAACTCCTCGATGAACCAGATCCGCTACGGCCAGGCCGCCAAGTACGGCGTCGAGCGCGAGCGGGTCGGCAACACCCTGGGCGACGTCCCGTACGACGAGTTCGCCCGCATGCTCGGCGGCCACGGCGAAGAGGTCCGCGACCCCGCCGAGATCGGCCCCGCGCTGCGCCGCGCCCGCGAGTCCGGCAAGCCGTCGCTCGTCAACGTCTGGGTCGACCCGGACGCGTACGCCCCCGGAACCATGAACCAGACCATGTACAAGTGAGGTGACCCCATGACGAAGGCCCTTGAGGGCGTTCGCGTCCTCGATATGACCCACGTCCAGTCCGGGCCCTCCGCCACGCAGTTGCTCGCCTGGCTCGGCGCCGACGTGATCAAGCTGGAGGCGCCCGCGGGCGACATCACCCGCAAGCAACTGCGCGACCTCCCGGACGTCGACAGCCTCTACTTCACGATGCTCAACGGCAACAAGCGCAGCATCACCCTCAACACCAAGACCCCGCGCGGCAAGGAGCTGCTCACCGAACTGGTGCGCCGCAGCGACGTGCTGGTGGAGAACTTCGGCCCCGGCGCCGTCGACCGCATGGGCTTCACCTGGGAGCGGATCCAGGAGATCAACCCGCGCATCGTCTACGCCTCGATCAAGGGCTTCGGCGAGGGCCCGTACACCGACTTCAAGGCGTACGAGGTCGTCGCCCAGGCCATGGGCGGCTCCATGGCCACCACCGGCTTCGAGGAGGGTCCGCCGCTGGCCACCGGCGCGCAGATCGGCGACTCCGGCACCGGCGTGCACACCGTCGCCGGCATCCTCGCCGCGCTCTACCAGCGCACCCGCACCGGTCGCGGCCAGCGCGTCAACGTCGCCATGCAGCACGCCGTGCTCAACCTCTGCCGGGTCAAGCTCCGCGACCAGCAACGGCTGGCGCACGGCCCGCTCGCCGAGTACCCCAACGAGGACTTCGGCGACGAGGTGCCGCGCTCCGGCAACGCCTCCGGCGGCGGCCAGCCCGGCTGGGCGGTCCGCTGCGCGCCCGGCGGTCCCAACGACTACGTGTACGTCATCGTCCAGCCCGTCGGCTGGCGGCCGCTCACCGAGCTGATCGGCCGCCCCGAGCTGGCCGAGGACCCCGAGTGGGCCACGCCCGAGGCGCGGCTGCCGAAGCTCGGCAAGATGTTCCAGCTCATCGAGGAGTGGTCGAGCACCCTGCTCAAGTGGGAGGTGCTGGAGAAGCTCAACGCGCACAACATCCCCTGCGGCCCGATCCTCTCCACCAAGGAGATCATCGAGGACGCCAGCCTGCGGGACAACGGGATCGTCGTCGAGGTCGAGCACCCCGAGCGCGGCACGTACGTCACCGTCGGCAGCCCGCTGCGGCTCTCCGACTCGCCCGCGGCCATCCGCCGCTCCCCGCTCCTCGGCGAGCACAACCACGACATCTACGGCAGCGAACTGGGCCTGACCGCCGAGGACATGGCCGGCCTCAAGACGGACGGAGTGATCTGAGAGATGGACGGCGCCAAGGACACCGCGGCGGTCCGCGACGTGCTCGCGGAGGTACGCGCCCAGGGCCGCACCGCGCTCACCGCCCCCGAGGCGAAGCGGATCGCGGACGCGTACGGCATCGCCGTGCCCGGCGAGGGACTTGCCGGGGACGTGGAGGAGGCGGTGGCGCTGGCCGACGGCTTCGACGGGCCGGTCGTGCTGAAGATCGTCTCGCCGGACATCGTGCACAAGACCGACGCCGGGGGAGTGGAGGTCGGCCTCGCCGACGCCGCCGCCGTACGCGCGGCGTTCACGCGGATCGTCGCCAACGCCCGCGCGTACGACCCGGCCGCCCGGATCGACGGCGTCCAGGTCCAGCAGCAACTGCCGGCGGGCCGGGAGGTCATCGTCGGGGCCGTCACCGACCCCACCTTCGGCAAGGTCGTCGCGTTCGGCCTCGGCGGGGTGCTGGTCGAGGTGCTGAAGGACATCACCTTCCGGCTCGCGCCGGTGACCGGGGACGAGGCCGCCGGCATGCTCGACTCCATCCGCGCCGCCGAGGTGCTGCGCGGGGTGCGCGGCGAGCCAGCGGTCGACCGGCGGGCGCTGGCCGACCAGATCCGCCGGGTCTCCGAACTCGCCGCGGACTTCCCCGAGATCGCCGAGGTCGACCTCAACCCCGTGATCGCCACGCCCGGCGGCGCGCTCGCGGCCGACGTGCGGATCCTGCTCGGCGAGGGGGAGCCCGAGGCGCGCCCCCGGTTCAGCCGCGAGGAGATCCTGACGGCGATGAACCGGCTGATGAAGCCGCGCTCCGTGGCCGTCATCGGCGCCTCCAACGAGACCGGCAAAATCGGCAACTCGGTGATGCGCAACCTCGTCGACGGCGGCTTCCCCGGCGACATCCACCCCGTCAACCCCAAGGCCGACGACATCCTGGGGCGCAAGGCGTACAAGACCATCGCCGACGTGCCGGGCGAGGTCGACGTCGCCGTCTTCGCCATCCCCGCGGCGTACGTCCCGGCCGCCCTGGAGGAGGTGGGCCGCAAGGGCGTCCCCAACGCCGTGCTCATCCCGTCCGGCTTCGCCGAGACCGGCGAGCACGAACTCCAGCGCCGGATCGTGGACATCGCCGCCGAGTACGGCGTGCGCGTCCTCGGCCCCAACATCTACGGCTACTACTCCACCTGGCAGGACCTCTGCGCCACCTTCTGCACGCCGTACGACGTGAAGGGCGGCGTGGCGCTGACCTCCCAGTCCGGCGGCATCGGCATGGCCATCCTCGGCTTCGCCAGGACCACGAAGACCGGCGTCTCCGCGATCGTCGGCCTCGGCAACAAGTCCGACGTGGACGAGGACGACCTCCTCACCTACTTCGGCGAGGACGACAACACCACCTGCATCGCGATGCACCTGGAGGACCTGAAGGACGGCCGTGCCTTCGTCGAGGCCGCCCGCGCCACCGTGCCGAAGAAGCCCGTCGTCGTCCTCAAGGCCGGCCGTACATCCGCCGGCGCGAGGGCGGCGGGCTCCCACACCGGGGCGCTGGCCGGCGACGACGCGGTCTACGACGACGTGCTGCGCGAGGCCGGCGTGATCCGCGCGCCGGGGCTGAACGACATGCTGGAGTACGCCCGCGCGCTGCCCGTGCTGCCCACGCCGCAGGGCGACGACATCGTCGTCATCACCGGCGCCGGCGGCTCCGGGGTGCTGCTCTCCGACGCCGTGGTCGACAACGGGCTGCGGCTGATGGAGATCCCGGCCGACCTGGACGAGGCGTTCATGCGGTTCATCCCGCCGTTCGGGGCGGCGGGCAACCCGATCGACATCACCGGCGGCGAGCCGCCGGCCACGTACGAGGCGACGATCCGGCTGGGCCTGACCGACCCGCGTATCCACGCGCTGGTCCTCGGCTACTGGCACACGATCGTCACCCCGCCCATGGTCTTCGCCGAACTCGCCGCCCGCGTGGTGGCGGAGGAGCGGGCCAAGGGCAACGTCAAGCCTGTCGTGGCGTCCCTCGCGGGCGACACGGAGGTCGAGGAGGCGAGCGCGTACCTCTTCGAGCACGGGGTCGTCGCGTACCCGTACACGACCGAGAAGCCGGTCGCCGTACTGGGCGCGAAGTACCGCTGGGCGAGAGCGGCGGGGCTGCTCGCCTGAACCACCCGCACCACCGCAGAGATCAGGACAGGGGGCGCTGACCGGATTCTCGATACAAGGGGTGCAACCCATGACGACAACCGAAGACCGGTCGGTCCTCCCCTACCGGGAGGTGACCGACAGAAACGGCAGGACCTATCGGATAGGCGAGTCCGACGTCGACATCATGGGCCGCAAGCGGAAGTGGATGGTCATCCTTCCGTGGGTGGGCATGATGGGCATCAGCTCGGCGGAGTACGCGTTCGCCTCCGCCGAGGACACGCTCCACACCGCGCACAACTGGGCCAGCGGGCACATCTTCTGGATGATGACCGTGTGGGTGTTCTTCCAGGCCGCGGTCGCCTTCCCGGCCGGGAAGCTGCGCGAGACGGGGAAGCTGCCGGCCCGCTTCGCGATGATGCTGGGCGCCACCGGCACCCTGCTCGGCTATCTGTCCCTGGCGTACGCGCCGCATGTCGTGGTCGCGTACATCGGGTTCAGCATGTTCAGCGGTATGGGCGCCGGCATGGTCTACGCGACCTGCGTCAACATGGTCGGCAAGTGGTACCCGGAGCGCAAGGGCGGCAAGACCGGCTTCGTGAACGGCGGTTTCGCCTACGGCTCGGTGCCCTTCGTGTTCCTCTTCACCGGCTACATGGACCTGACCAACTTCCGCTGGGTGCTGGTCTCGGTCGGGCTCTTCCTCGCGCTGATGGTGGGCACGGCCGGGTTCTTCTTCAAGGACCCGCCGAAGAACTGGTGGCCCGCGGACATCGACCCGCTCAACCCGCCGAAGGACCCGCGGGCGGCTCGCTCGCTGAAGATGAACCCGCCCGCGGTCAAGCAGTACACCCCCAGGGAGGCGTGGGCGACGGGACGGGTGACGCTGATGTGGTTCTGCCTGGCGTGTACGTCGGGCGTGAACATCTTCGGCATCGCCTTCCAGGTGGACATCGGCGAGGAGGCCGGCTTCGCCGGCGGGATCGTGGCCACGGCCATGTCGCTCAAGGCCGTCGTCAACGGCACAGGACGCGGCGTCATCGGCTGGCTGTCCGACCTCTACGGCCGTAAACGCTGCCTGATCGTGGTGTGCATCGTGCTCGGGCTCTCCCAGTACGGCATCCTGTGGTCGGCGGACATGAAGAACCTGCCGCTGTTCCTGATCTTCTCCTCGATCTCCGGCTTCGGCGGCGGCGCGATCTTCCCCATGTTCGCGGCGCTGACGGCCGACTACTTCGGCGAGAACAACAACGCCTCGAACTACGGCATGGTCTACAGCGCCAAGCTCGTCTCCGGTCTCGGCGCGGGCATGGGCTCCGTGGTGGTCGGCGCCTGGGGGCACTCCGGCGCCTTCCTGCTGGCGGGCTCCATCTCGCTCTTCGCCGGCTTCATGGCGCTGTTCCTGACCCCACCGGGCCGCCCGCGGCTGAAGGACATCGAGCCCAACCCGCGGCCGATCAGCAGAGAGACCGACTAGCCCCCGGGTCCCGGTCCCCGACCCGGCGGCTCCGCCCGCCCGGGGTTCCGCTCCGGCGGGAGCGGAACCCGCGAGTGGAACCGCGTGAACGAGGCCCCGGCCGACCGCTACCCGGCCGGGGCCTCAGCGGGGGTGGTCGTCGTGCTCGCGCTGGTGGTACGAGCGGCGGGTGTGCTCGGTGTGCGCACGCATGACCTCCTGGGCGCGGGCCTCGTCGCGGTCGTGCACGGCGGCGATCAGCTCGCGGTGCTCGATCCAGGACTGGGCGCCGCGCTGCCGGGCCACCGGCGTGTAGTACCAGCGGACGCGGCGTTCGACCTGGGCGGCCAGCTCGGCCAGCACGGCGTTGCCGGCCAGCTCCATGACGTACGCGTGGAAGGCGAGGTTCGCGGCGACGACGGCCTCCAGGTCGTCCGCCGCCACGGCCCGTTCGCCCGTCGCGCACAGCTCCTCCAGCCGGGCGATGCCCTGGCCGGAGGCATTGGCGGCGGCGAGCCTGGCGGCCTCGGTCTCCAGCAGCGCGCGGACGACGAGGAGCTGGTCGGCCTCGGCGTCGGTCGGCTCGTGCACGTACGCGCCCTGGGCGGGGCGCAGATCGACCCAGCCCTCGGTGTTGAGGCGCTGCAGCGCCTCGCGCACGGGCTGGCGGGAGACGCCGAGGTGGCCGGCCAGCTCGGTCTCGACCAAGTGCTGTCCCGGCGGGAGGGTGCGCGTGATGATCAGTTCGAGCAGGGCCTCGTACACCCGCTCGCGCAGCGGGCCCGGCCGCTCCAGCCGCGGCATCGCCCCCTGGGGCAGTCCCTGGGACAGCATCGATCTCCCCACCCTCTGTCGCCCCGGAGACAGGCGAATTGGCTTTTGTCTACAGTCTACCGAGAGCGTGGATGAACGATGAGTGCGCCCCGTGGTGAGGAAGTTCACACCATTTGTGGCGCGGTGTCAGCGGGGCAGCCGCAGCAACTCCACCTCGTCCGCGCCGCCCGGCGGCAGCACCGCCACCGCGTCCGCCGCCGCCGCGCCCCAGAGCAGCCCGGGGCGGTCGTGGCCGACCGGGACGGCGCGGGTGCCGTCGAGCGTCACCGGGACGAGCCGGGTGTCGCGCGGGTGCGGGGCGGGCGCGCGGGAGCCCGCGGCGGGGGCCGGGGCGAGCCGGGCGCGCCAGGGCGGCGGGGGAGTGCGGCCCGCCAGCCGCTCCAGGAGCGGTACGAGCAGCGTCAGGCAGGCGGCGAAGGCGGCGTACGGGTTTCCCGGCAGGCCGACGACCGGCGGCCCGCCGCCGGGCAGCCGGGCCAGCAGTTGCGGATGCCCGGGCCGGCAGGCCACCCCGTCGACGAGCAGTTCGGCCCCCAAGTCGGCCAGCGCCGGGCGCAGATGGTCGGCCGGACCGAGGGACGAGGCGCCGCACACCGCGACGGCGTCGGCCCCGGCCGCCGCCCGGGTCAGCGCGGCGGTCAGCGGCGGGCGGCCGTCCGGCAGGTACGTCACGGGCTGCGGCGCGCCGCCGGCCCAGGCCACGACGCCGGGCAGCAGCGGTCCCACCGCGTCGCGGACCCGGCCGGCCGGCGGGGTGCCGCGGCGCACCAGCTCGTCGCCCGTGACCAGGAGCGCGACGCGGGGGCGGCGGTGCACGGCGACCCGGTCGTACCCGAGGCTCGCGGCGAGCCCCAGCGCCGCCGGGGTCAGCACGGCGCCCGGCGGCAGCACCTCGGCGCCGGCCGGGCACTCCTCGCCGCGCCGCCGCACGTGCCGTCCCGGCGCCACGGCGCCGGCCACCGACGGGCCGGTGCGCAGGGCGTCTTCGTACGGCAGCACCGCCTCGGCGCCCTCCGGCACCCGGGCGCCGGTGGCGACCTCCAGCGCCCGCCCGGCCGCGAGCCGCGCCACCGGCGGCTCCTGTCCGGCCAGCACCCGTCCGGAGACGGTCCACGGCCCGGGCCCGGCCACGGCGTAGCCGTCCATCGCGGCGGTGTCGAACGCCGGCAGCGGCGCGCGGGCCGTCAACGGCTCGGCGAGCGCCCGCCCGTGGGCCCGGCGCAGCGGGGTGTCGCGGACGGCGAGCGGGCCGGCCGTGGCCAGCGCGGCGGCGCGCGCCTCCGGCCAGCCCGGCGCGGCGGCGGGCGCGGTGCGGGGCGGGGGAGTGGTTCCGAGCGTCGTCATCAGCGGCCTCCCGCGGTTGCGGTGCGGCCCAACGGGCCGCCGTAGAAGGGGTGCACGACCCTTGACCCCCGTGAAAGGCATACTGTAGACAATATTCTGTCGACTAGGAAAGAGCCCCCGCGATCGCATCGCACGCAAGGGAGCCCGCCAGTGAAAGTCGCAGTTGTCGGTGCCGGCGCGATCGGTGCCTACGTCGGAGCAGCGCTCCACCGCGCCGGAGCCGACGTCCATCTCATCGCCCGCGGACCGCACCTGGCCGCCATGCGCCGCACAGGCGTCAGCGTGCTCAGCCCGCGCGGCGACTTCACCGCCCGCCCCGAGGCGACGGACGACCCGGCGGCCGTAGGCCCCGTCGACTACGTCTTCCTCGGGCTGAAGGCGAACTCGTACGCCACCAGCGGCCCGCTCGTCCACCCGCTGCTGCACGACAAGACGGCGGTCATCGCCGCCCAGAACGGCATCCCCTGGTGGTACTTCCACGGGCTGCCCGGCCCGTACACCGGACAGCGCATCGAGAGCGTCGACCCCGGCGGCGCGGTCACCCGCACGCTGCCGCCCGAGCGCGCCATCGGCTGCGTCGTCTACGCCGCCACCGAACTGGCCGCGCCCGGCGTCGTACGCCACCTGGAGGGCACCCGCTTCTCCATCGGCGAACCGGACGGCGCCGTCAGCCCGCGCTGCCTCGACTTCAGCGCCGCCATGGTGGCCGGCGGGCTCAAGTGCCCGGTCGAGCCCGACTTGCGCAACGACATCTGGATCAAGCTGCTCGGCAATATCTCGTTCAACCCGATCAGCGCGCTCACCCGCGCCACCATGGGCGAGATCGCCGGGCACGACGGCACCCGCGAGCTGGTCACCGCCATGATGCGGGAAACCCTGGAGGTCGCCGCCCGGCTCGGCAGCCGGCCCGGGATCTCCATCGAGCGGCGGCTCGACGGCGCCGCGCGCGTCGGCGACCACAAGACCTCCACCCTCCAGGACCTGGAGCGGGGCAAGCCGCTCGAACTCGACGTGCTGCTCGCCGCCGTGGTCGAGCTGGCCGGCCTGACCGGCGTCCCCGTGCCGACCGTGCGCGCCATCGCCGCGGTCGCGGGACTGCTCGCCGAGACGACGGCCCGTACCCCCGCCGCGGCAGATCCGAGCAACCCGAGCAGCGCCAGCAACCCCAGCAACCCCAGCGACCCCAGCAGCCAGGACACCGCCAGGAGCGCCCCATGAAGGACCGCAACAGGACCCCGAAGCAGTACCCGCGGCTCACCCACCCGCTCGTCCGCGGCGCGGACGGCGAGCTGCACCGGGCGACCTGGGAGGAGGCGCTCGACGCAGCCGCGCGCGGCTTCGCCGCGACCACGGACGCGCACGGCCCCGACGCGTTCGGCATGTTCTCCTGCGCCCGTTCCACGAACGAGATGAACTACGTCGCGCAGAAGTTCACCCGCGTCGTCATCGGCACCAACAACGTCGACTCCTGCAACCGCACCTGCCACGCCCCCAGCGTCGCCGGCCTGTCGGCCGTCTTCGGCTCCGGCGGCGGCACCTCCTCGTACGCAGAGGTCGAGGAGACCGACCTGATCGTGATGTGGGGCTCCAACGCCCGCTTCGCGCACCCGATCTTCTTCCAGCACGTGCTGAAGGGCATCCGCAACGGCGCCCGGATGTTCGCCGTCGACCCGCGGCGTACGGGGACCGCCGAGTGGGCCGACCGCTGGCTCGGCCTCGACGTCGGCACCGACATCCCGCTCGCCCACGCCGTCGGCCGCGAGATCATTCACGCCGGGCTCGCCAACACCGCGTTCATCGAACGCGCCACCAGCGGCTACGAGGAGTACGCCGCCGCCGTCGAGCCCTGGACCCTGCCCGCCGCCGAGCAGGTCACCGGCGTCCCCGCCGCGGCGATCCGCGAGCTGGCGCACGCGTACGCCACGGCGGAGCGCGCCCAGATGTGCTGGACCCTCGGCATCACCGAGCACCACAACGCCACCGACAACGTCCGCGCCCTGATCAACCTCGCCCTCCTCACCGGCCACGTCGGCCGCCACGGCAGCGGGCTCCAGCCCCTGCGCGGCCAGAACAACGTCCAGGGCGGCGGCGACATGGGCGCCATCCCCAACCGGCTGCCCGGCTTCCAGGACATCCTGGAGCCGGCGGTGCGGGAGCGCTTCGAGACCGCCTGGGACGCCGTCATCCAGCCCCGCTACGGCCTCAACCTCACCGAGATGCTCGACGGCATCGAACGCGGCACGCTGAAGGCCGTCTACTGCATCGGCGAGAACCCCGCGCAGTCCGAGGCCGACAACGAGCACACCGTGCAGCGGCTGCGCGCCCTCGACCACCTCGTCGTCCAGGACATCTTCCTGACGAAGACCGCGCTGCTCGCCGACGTCGTGCTGCCCGCCTCCGCCGCCTGGTGCGAGACCGAGGGCACCACGACCAACAGCGAACGGCGCGTCCAGCGCGTCCGCAAGGCAGTCCGCCCGCCCGGCGAGGCGCGCGACGACATCGACATCCTCTGCGAGCTGGCCCGCCGGCTGGGCCACGACTGGAAGTACGGCGAGGCGCAGGAGGTCTGGGACGAACTGCGCGCGGTCTCGCCCGACCACCGCGGCATGACGTACGCGCGGCTGGAGGAGCACCAGGGCATCCAGTGGCCCTGCCCCAGCGAGAACCGGCTGGAGCCGACGTACCTCCACGGCCGCCTCTGGGAGGCCGACCCCGAACGCCGGGGCATGCGCGCGGCCTTCGGCCCGGTCCTGCACTCCCCGCCGGTGGACCTCCTGGACGACGACTACCCGTTGCGGCTGACCACCGGCCGGCGGCTCGACTCGTACAACACGGGCGTGCAGTCCAGCGGCTTCGCCTCGCCGCTGCGCCGCGGCGAGAACATCGAACTCTCCCCGGAGGACGCGGCGGCCTACGGCGTCGCCCACGGCGAGGAGGTCCGCATCACCTCGCGGCGCGGCTCGGTGGTCGCCCCGGTGTGGATCGACGAAGGGCTGCGGCCCGGGCTGGCGTTCATGACCCTGCACTTCCCGGACGAGGTCGACACCAACCAGTTGACGATCGAGGCCACGTGCCCGATCGCGGGCACGGCGGAGTACAAGGCCGCGGCCGTACGCATCGACAAGCTCGCCGACCGGCAGGCGGTGCCGTCGTGGACCTGAAGTACACCGACGCCAAGCCCTCCGACGCCGAACGCGCCGCCGTCGACGGGCTGCTGGGCCCGGCCCCGACGGGCTGGGAGGGCGGCGAACGCGACGCGGCGGACCTGCGCTGGGCGAAGGGCGGCCACGAGGCCCGCGACCGCCGCGACCTCCTGCTCCCGGCCCTGCACGCGGTCAACGACCGGGTGGGCTGGATCAGCGAGGGCGCCCTGGACTACATCTGCCGCCGCCTGACGGTCCCCCCGGCGGAGGCGTACGGGGTCGCCACCTTCTACGCGATGTTCTCCCTGCGCCCGCGGCCGGCGACGGTGCTCCACGTCTGCACGGACATCGCGTGCGCGGCGAGCGGATCGAAGCGCGTGACGGAGTCCCTGACGACGCGCCTGGGCCCGCCGGGCACCCCGGCAGGCGGCGCGGTATGGCAGGAGAGCCCGTGCCTGGGCCTGTGCGAACGGGCCCCGGCGGCGCTGGTGATACGCGCGGGGGAGGTACCGGAGGGGGAGGCCCGCGGCTCCGGGGAGGACGCGGGGGAGGGGGAGCGGGGGCCGAGCCCCGGCGAGGGTACGGGGCGGCAGGAAGCGGGGTCGCAGGGGCCCGGCCCCCGCGGCGGTACGGGGGCGGAGCCCCCGGAATCCCTCGCGCCGGAGGCGCGGGGGGCGGGGGCCGGGGGCGCAGCCCCCGGTTTCGGGAAGGGGCGGGATCGGGGAACACCCCCCACCCACCGGGACCGCCCCGCCCCCGCAACCCCGAGCGGCACCGCGGCAGTCATCCCCGCCACCCCCACCACCGCCGTCGTCGCCCCGGCCACCCCCGACAGCCTCGTCCTCGCCGCCCAAGACCCCGCCCGCGCCGAGCACGAACCCCCACCCGCCGCCGCCGTTCCCCAGACCGGCGACCCCGGCCTCGTACTCCTCCGCCGCGTCGGCACCACCGACCCCGCCGACCTCGACGACTACCGCGCCCACGGCGGCTACACCGCCCTGCGCAACGCCTTCGCCCTCGGTCCCGCCGGCGTCATCCGCGAGGTCACCGACGCCGGCCTCCTCGGCCGCGGCGGCGCCGCCTTCCCCACCGGGCGCAAGTGGCAGGGCACCGCCTCCCAGCCCGTCCGCACCCGCTACCTCGTCTGCAACGCCGACGAGTCCGAGCCCGGCACGTTCAAGGACCGCGTGCTCATGGAAGGCGACCCCTACGCCCTCGTCGAGGCCATGACCATCGCCGGCTACGCCGTCGGCGCCCACCGCGGCTACCTCTACCTCCGCGGCGAATACCCCCGCGCCCTCGACCGCCTCACCCATGCCGCCGCCCGCGCCCGCGCCCGCGGCCTCCTCGGCGACGACGTCCTCGGCCAGGGCTATGCCTTCGACATCGAGATCCGCCGCGGCGCCGGCGCGTACATCTGCGGCGAGGAAACCGCGATCTTCAACTCCATCGAGGGCCACCGCGGCGAGCCGCGCACCAAACCCCCGTTCCCCACCGAACGGGGCCTCTTCGGCAAGCCCACCGCCGTCAACAACGTCGAAACCCTGGTCAACGTCCTGCCGATCCTCACCCACGGCGCCGCCGCCTTCGCCGCGACCGGCACCGAGTCCTCCACCGGCACCAAGCTCTTCTGCGTGGCCGGCACCGTCGACCGCCCCGGCGTCTTCGAGGTCCCCTTCGGCGCCACCCTCCGCGACCTCCTCGACCTCGCCGGCGGCCCCCCGGCAGGGCTGCGCGCCGTGCTGCTCGGCGGTGCCGCCGGCGGCTTCGTCCGGCCCGACGAGCTGGACGTGCCGCTGACCTTCGAGGGCGCCCGCGCCGCCGGTGCCACCCTGGGCTCCGGCGTCGTCCTCGTCCTGGACGACACCGTCGACCTGCCCCGCATCCTCATCCGCGTCGCGGAATTCTTCCGCGACGAGTCCTGCGGCCAGTGCGTACCGTGCCGCGTCGGCACCGTGCGGCAGGAGGAGGCCCTGCACCGCATCGCGGACCTCCGCGGCGCAGCAGCCGCGGCCGACGTCGCGCTGCTGCGCGAGGTGGGCCAGGTCATGCGCGACGCCTCCATCTGCGGTCTCGGCCAGACCGCGTGGAACGCCGTGGAGTCCGCCATCGACCGCCTGGGAGCCTACGAATGAGCAGCGTCCCGCTCGGCCTGCCGCGCCGCCGCGTCGAGTTCGAACTCGACGGCGAGACCGTCCACGCCCTGGAGGGCGACACGATCCTCGACGCCTGCACCGCCGCGGGCAAGGACATCCCGACCCTCTGCTACGGCGACACGCTCACGCCCAAGAACGCCTGCCGGGTCTGCGTCGTGGAGGTGGAGGGCGCCCGTGCGCTCGCGCCCGCGTGCTCCCGCCGCGCGGAGCCGGGCATGAAGGTCCGTACGGGCAGCGAGCGGGCCCGGCTCAGCCGCAGGCTTGTCCTCGAACTCCTCGCCTCCTCGACCGACTTGTCGACGACACCGCACGTGGCCGGCTGGATCGAGGAGTACGGCGCGGAGCCCGGCCGGTTCGGCCCGGACGCGGCGACGGTGGGGGACCGCGGCGCGAAGGTCGACAACGACCTCTATGTGCGCGAGTACGGCAAGTGCATCATGTGCTACAAGTGCGTCGACGCCTGCGGCGACCAGTGGCAGAACACCTTCGCCATCGCGGTCGCCGGCCGGGGTTTCGACACGACGATCGCCGTGGAGCACGACGGGCCGCTGCCCGATTCGGCCTGTGTCTACTGCGGCAACTGCATCGAGGTCTGTCCCACCGGGGCGCTGAGCTTCAGGACCGAGTACGAGATGCGCGCGGCCGGCACGTGGGACGAGGACGCGCAGACGGAGACGACGACGGTGTGCGCGTACTGCGGGGTGGGCTGCAACCTCACGCTGCACGTGCAGGACAACCGGATCGTCAAGGTCGGCTCGCCGCACGACAACCCCATCACGCGGGGCAACCTGTGCATCAAGGGCCGGTTCGGCTACCAGCACGTCCAGAACGTCCAGGGTACGGAGTGATCGGCGATGGGTCGGGTGACGGTGCGGCGTCCGGTGGTGCGGGTGCGTGGGGGGCGGGTGGACCGGCGGGTGGACACGCTGGTGGCGGAGGAGCCGCTGGAGATCCGGCTGGGGGGCCGGGCGCTGGCGATCACGATGCGGACGCCGGGTGACGACTTCGCGCTGGCGGCGGGGTTCCTCGTGAGCGAGGGGGTGGTGGCCGGGGGCGGGGAACTGGCCGGGATCACGTACTGCGCGGGGGCGGTGGACGGTGCGGAGGGCGGGAACACGTACAACATCGTGGATGTGCGGCTGGCCGCGGGAGTGGCGGTGCCGGACGTCTCGCTGGAGCGGAACGTCTATACGACGTCGTCGTGCGGGCTGTGCGGGAAGGCGAGCCTGGACGCGGTCCGTACGACGGCACGCTGGCCCCTCGCCGACGGCGGTATGCGACTCACGCCGGAGACCCTGGCCGCGCTGCCCGATCGACTGCGGGCGGGGCAGCGGGTCTTCGACCGCACCGGAGGGCTGCACGCCGCCGCGCTGTTCACCTCTGACGGTGACCTGATCGACCTGCGCGAGGACGTGGGCCGCCACAACGCCGTCGACAAGCTGGTCGGCCGCGCCCTGCAACAGGACCGCCTCCCGCTCTCCGGCACCGTGCTGATGGTCTCGGGCAGGGCCTCCTTCGAGCTGGCACAGAAAGCCGCGATGGCCGGCATCCCCGTCCTGGCCGCCGTTTCCGCACCCTCCTCCCTCGCCGTCGACCTCGCCGCCGAAACCGGCATGACCCTGGTCGGCTTCCTGCGCGGGGACACCATGAACGTGTACGCAGGCGAACACCGCATCGCCCCGCACCGTACGGTCGCGGGCGTCTGATCGGCCCCGTCGCGTGCGCGGGCGCGGGGCCGGCCGGCGGGGTGCGCCCCCTGCGCCGGCCGGCCCCCGACGCCCGCGCGGCCCTCCCGCGGGCCGCCTCGCCGACGTGCCGCTTTGACCGGAGCTTTGGCCCGCCCCTCTTGTCCCGGCCGGGCGTTCACCGAAGACTTGACGCAATGAGCAAAATGCACACCTGCGTTGGAGCGTGAGCGACCACCGTGACCGGGAAGAGAACGCTGGGCCCTCGGGTGCGGCCGCTCGGGCCCCGCCCCGGCCGTCCCGACACCAGGGCGGACATCATCCGGGCCGCCAAGCGCATGTTCGCCCGCGGCTACGGCGCCTGCAGCCTGCGCGCGGTCGCGCGCGAGGCGGGCGTCGACCCGTCCCTCCTCGTCCAGTTCTTCGGCAGCAAGGAAGGGCTGTACCTGGCCGCCATCGCCGACGTGATGCGCCCCGACGACGTGCTCGGGCGGATCATCGGCGACGCCTCCGACGGGCTGGGCGGGCGGCTCGCCGCCTATTACTTCGATCTGTGGGACGATGCCGAGACCAGGTGGCCCTTTCAGGCGATCCTGCTCTCCGCCGCCTCGTACCAGCCGGCCGCCGCCATCCTGCGCGACTTCATCACCCGCGAACTGGTCGCCCGCATCGCCTCCCGCGCCGTCAAGGACCGCGCCGAGTTGCGCGCCGGCCTCGCCGGCTCCCACCTCGTGGGCACCGCCCTGGTGCGCTACGTGGTGCGCTTCGGCCCGCTCGCCGAGTTGCCTCGGCCGGAGTTGGCCGAGATCGTTGGCCGTACCATCGACGGCTATCTCTTCGGCCCGCTTCCCGCCGCGCAGAGTTAGGGCGCCGAGTCAACCTCAGGAGTGTCTGCTGCGTCACGGGTGGGGGCAGTGGCGTGCGGGTCCGGCCGCGATCTAGAATCGCGAGCTAACTCAACAGATGTTGATAAAGGGCTTCGTGCCGTGATGGACTCGGCGCAATCGGCGCATCTGCCGGAGGGAGAGCAATGGCCTTCGACATACCGGGCTACATCAACACGGCCGGACGCGTTCAGGTCGACGATCTGGATCTCGACGCGTTCGCCGAGCGCCCGCTGTCCGCGGAGGCACTGCGCTGTCTGCGGTACATGTCGGACGTGGAGAGCCACACGGTCTGCTACCTGCGGGACGTGCTGGTCACCCCCTCGCACCGGGACCCGGACGTCACGGCGTTCATGTCGATGTGGGCCTTCGAGGAGTTCTGGCACGGCGAGGCGATCGACTCGGTGCTGCGCGCCCACGGGCAGAAGGCCGACTACGACCACATCCGCGAGGTGCGCGAGGCGCAGGGGCTCAAGGACCGGCTGGCGCCGATCTACCAGTCCATCGCGGCCAACGCCATCGGCGACGACTTCGTGGCCGTGCACATGACGTGGGGCGCCATAAACGAGTGGTCCGCGCACGCCGCGTACGGCAGCCTCATCGAGAAGGAGCAGCACCCCGAGCTGACCAAGCTGCTCGGCCGCATACAGCGTCAGGAGTCCCGTCATCTCGCGTTCTACGCCAGCCAGGCCAAGGAGCGCCTGGAGCGCTCCCAGCGCGCCCGTTCCGTGGCCCGCTGGGTGACCGAGCGCTTCTGGCAGCCCGTCGGCTCCACCATCCAGCCCGTGGAGGAGACCCAGTTCGTGCTGCGGCACCTGCTGGGTGACGACGCGGGCGCCGCCGCCGTGCGCAAGATCGACGAGAAGGTGCACAAGCTTCCCGGCATGGCCGGGCTCAACCTGGTCCAGCGCGGCGTCGCGGGCTTCGGCGCCGGCGTGCCGGTCGGCGACCTGGGCGCCGCCAAGCGCAGCTCCCGCAAGCGGCTGGTCGCCGGCGCCGCGGTGGTCGCGGGCGCGGCCGGGATCGCCGCCGTACGACGTCGATCGGCGGGCTCGCACGCATGACGGACGCCGGCCCCGCCGCGCACCACGGCCCCGCCGCCGACCGGCGCGGGCCCACCGCAACCGCCGCCGGTGACCCCGCGGCCGCCCCCGCCGCGGGGCCGGCCGCCGCGGACTCCGGCGATCCGGACGCGGGCGCGGCCGCCGCCGCGCTGCTGGCGGAAGTCGGACGACTCGGCAGCGTCGCGGTGGCATACTCCGGTGGCGTGGATTCCACGGTCGTCCTCGCCGCGGCCGTACGCGCCCTCGGCCCCGGCCGGGCCGTCGCCGTCATCGCCGACTCGCCCGCCCTGGCCCGCGGCGAGCTGGCCCTCGCCCGCGACACGGCGACGGACCTCGGCGCCGAACTCGTCGTGCTGGACACCGACGAGCTGTCCGTCGCGGGCTATCGCGCCAACGCCGGCGACCGCTGCTACTTCTGCAAGCAGACCGTCCTCGGCCGGGTTTCCGGCTACGCCGCGGAGCACGGCTTCGCGCACGTCGCCACCGGCACCCACCTCGACGACCGCCGCGCCGCCCACCGCCCCGGGCTGCGCGCCGCCAAGGAACTCGCCGCCGCCGAGCCGCTGGCCGCCGCCGGGCTCGGCAAGGCCGCGGTGCGCGCGCTCGCGCGGGCGTGGGGGCTGCCGGTCGCGGAGAAGCCGGGCATGCCGTGCCTGGCGTCCCGGATCGCCGTGGGCGTCACGGTCTCCAAGGACCGGCTGCACCTGGTCGAACGGGCCGAGGAGCGGGTCCGCGAGACGCTGGACGAGCACCGGGTGGGCGCCCGCGACGTCCGTGTACGGCTGCTGAAGCGAGGATTCCGGATCGAGCTGGACGCGCCCGCGCACCGCGAGGTCGCCGCCGCCCACGGCCTCGGCGACACGCTGCTGCGCGAGGTCGCCGCCGTCGGCCCGCTCGGCGAGGGCAGCCTCGCCCCGTACCGTACGGGCGCGGTGAGCACCGCCGCCCGCGCCGCCTCCCGCACCGCCTCTTCCGATGGAGCGCCGACGCGATGAGCGAGCCGCGCGGCAGCGCCCTCGACGCCACCGGCCTCGCCGGGCTGCTGGCCGGCGGCGTCGCGGAGGTCGGCGACTTCGCCCGCCTCGACGTGGACCGGCGCCGCCGCACCGGCGTGCCCGAGGTCGTCTACGCGGATGGCAAGACCCCGCAGCAGACCCTCCAGCTCCTCGCCGAACTCCGCCGCCGCACACCGGACTCCCCGGCGCTGGCCACCCGCTGCCCCGAGGCGGTGTTGCGGGACGCGCCCGACACCTTCGCCGACGAGCCGGTACGGGTCGACACCCGCGCCCGCACCGTCACCGTGGGCCCGCTGCCGGCCCCGCGCGGCACCGTCGCCGTACTCACCGCCGGCACCAGCGACCTGCCCGTCGCCCGCGAGGCCGTCGCCACCCTCGACGCGCTCGGCACCGGCTCCCGGATCTACGCCGACGTCGGCGTCGCCGGGCTGTCCCGGCTGCTCTCGGTGCTCGGCGAAGTGCGCGCCGCGGACTGCGCGATCGTCGTCGCGGGCATGGACGGCGCCCTCCCGAGCGTCGTCACCGGACTGCTCAGCGCCCCCGTCGTCGGCGTTCCCACCAGTGTCGGCTACGGCTTCGCCGACGGCGGCCGCGCCGCCGCGGGCGCGATGCTCGCCACCTGCGCCCCCGGGCTCACGGTCGTCAACATCGACAACGGCTTCGGCGCCGCCGTGCACGCCGCGAAGATCGTGGGGGTACGCGCCGGTGACTGAACAGCGCAGCGCCCGCCCCGCCTTCGCCTACGACGCCTTCGCGTACGGCGTCGCTCACACGGGGGAGGCCGCCCCGCGCGCCGGTGCGGCGGCGGAGACGCACGGGAAGGGCTCTCCCACCGATCATGAACGGGACTCGCCGGGGGTGACGCACGGTGGCTGAGGGGACGGCCGCGGCCCATCTCGACTGCACCGCCGGGGTGGCCGGCGACATGCTGCTCGGCGCGCTGCTCGACGCCGGCGCGCGCCTCGCCGCCGTGCAGGAGGCGGTCGCCGCGCTCAAGATCGACGGGCTCGGCGTGTCCGTGGCGCGCGACCGCCGCGGCGGCTTCGGGTGCAACCGCGTCACCGTCCACCGCCCCGCCGTCCCCGACCACCACCGGCACCTCGCCGACGTCCTCGCCGACCTCGACCGCGCCACCGGCGCCGGACTCGCCGCGCCCGCCGCGGACTTCGCCGCCCGCGTCTTCCGGCTGCTGGCCGAGGCCGAGGGCAAGGCGCACGGCACCACCGCCGAGGAGGTCCACTTCCACGAGGTCGGCGCCTTCGACGCGCTCGCCGACGTGGTCGGCTGCGCCGCCGCCCTCGACGACCTCGGCCTGCTCGCCTCCGGCGCCGCCGTCACCACCTCCCCGCTCGCCGCCGGCAGCGGGGAAGTCGACTGCGCGCACGGCCGGATGCCCGTCCCCGTACCCGCCGTGCTGCACCTGGCCGCCGCCGGCGGCCTCGCGCTGACCGGCGGCGGCCTCGCCGGCGAGCGGACCACCCCCACCGGCGCCGCGCTCGTCGCCGCCCTCGCCGCGCCCGGACCGCTGCCGGACATGGCGGTACGGGCCGTGGGCACCGGCGGCGGCCGCCGCGACACCCCCGACCGCCCCAACATCACCCGCGTCGTCGTCGGTACCCGCACCGCCCCCGCGGCCAGCGGGCCCGCCGAGGGCGAGGTCACCGTCGTGGAGAGCACCGTCGACGACCTCGACCCGCGGCTGTGGCCGTCGGTCCTCGCCGCCCTGCGCGCCGCCGGCGCGTGGGACTGCTGGACCACCGAGACCGTCGGCAGACACGGCCGCCCCGGCCGCGTCGTCACCGCGCTGTGCGCGGCTGAGGTGCGGCCCGCCGTGGCCGACGCGCTGTTCCGGCACACCACCACGCTCGGCGTCCGCTGGTCCGCCCACCGGCGCCTGATGCTGCCCCGGCAGAGCGCCGTGGTCGCCGTGGGCCCGCCCGGCGCCGAGCAGCAGGTCACCGTCAAGGTCGCGGACGGCCCCGGCGGCGCGCTCACCGTACAGCCGGAGCTGGCCGAAGCGGAGGCCGCCGCGGCCGCGCTGGGCTGGCCCGTACGCGCGGTGTGCGAAGCTGCCGCAGTCCGCTACCGGGGCGACCTGGCGGTGCCGCGGCCCGCCACCGGTTGACGCCGGTCCGCAACAGAAACAGAGACCGGCATATGCAAGACCAGACCAGGGGAGGGCACGAGTGACGGGGACTTACCGCATCGGGCGACTCGACGACGCGCACGTCCTGCTGACCGGGGCCACCGGCTTCATCGGGCAGGCGCTGCTGGAGCGGCTGCTGTCCGGCCATCCCGGCACCCGCGTCTCGATCGTCGTCCGCCCGCGGGGCAACGGCGGCGCCGCCGACCGCTTCCGCCGCCTGCTGCGCAAGGACGTCTTCCGCACCTGGCGCGAACAGGTCGGCGACGAGGCCGCCTTCGCCGAGGCGGAGCGGCGCGTCACCGTCATCGAGGGCGCGCTCGACAAGCTGGAGGACGTCGAGTTCCCCGCGGACATCGACGTCGCCATCCACTGCGCCTCGTCCGTCTCCTTCGACCCGCCCATCGACGAGGCGTTCCGCAGCAACGTCTCCGGCGCCGTCGCGCTGTACGAGAAGCTGGGCCGGCAGGAGCGCCCGCCGCACATCGTGCACATCTCCACCGCGTACGTATCCAGCGGCGGCCAGGGCCTCGTCCGGGAGGGCCGGCTCACCCACGACGTCGACTGGCGCGGCGAGCTGGCCCAGGGGCTGGCCGCGCGCGACGACGTCGAACGCGCCTCCCGCCGCCCCGAGGTGCTGCGCAAGGCGCTGGAGAAGGCCGGCCGCGACCACGGCAAGGCAGGCCCGCAGATCGCCGCCAAGGACGCCGAGGACGCCCGCCGCGCGTGGGTCGAGGAGCGGCTCGTCGAACACGGCGCCATCCGCGCCGAGATCCTCGGCTTCTCCGACGTCTACACCTTCACCAAGGCGATGTCCGAGCGCGCCGTCGAGGAGCTGTGGGCGGACCGGCCGCTGTCGATCGTGCGCCCCGCGATCGTGGAGAGCGCGCTGCGCCACCCGTACCCCGGCTGGATCGACGGCTTCAAGATGGCCGACCCGCTGATCATCGCCTACGGCAGCGGGCTGCTGCGCGACATGCCGGGGCAGCCGGACACCGTGATGGACGTCGTCCCCGTCGACCTCGTCGTCAACGCCACGCTCGCCGCCGCGGCGGCGCCGCCCGAGGAGGGCGCGGGGCCGCACTACTTCCACGTCGGCTCCGGCGCCACCAACCCCCTCACGCTGCGCGACCTCTACAAGCACGTGCACTCCTACTTCCGCCGCGACCCGCTGCCGGAGAGCAGCGGCCGCGGCCACGTCCGGCCGCCGACGTGGACCTTCCCCGGCGCCGCCCGGGTGGAGTTCGCGCTCGGCGCCGGCGAGCGCGCCGCGAACCTCGCCGACAAGCTCCTCGGCCAACTGCCCGGCACCGAGCGCACCCAGGAGTGGGCGAGCAGGCTGCACAAGGAGAAGCGCTCGCTGGAGACCCTGCGCCGCTACTCCGACCTGTACGGCGTCTACACCCGTACCGCCGTGGTCTACGACGACCGCGAGCTGCGTGCGCTGAACGCCGCGCTGCCCGCCGACCGCGCCGCCGAGCACGGCTTCGACCCCGCCGAGATCGACTGGTACACGTACCTCGAAGAGGTCCACTGCCCCAAGGTCACCGCGCCGCTGCGGGCCAGAACCGGCGGCGGCCGCAAGACCCGCAAGCCCAACCCCGCCGCGCTCCCGCCCGGCGGCGACGTCGCCGCGGGCAGCACGGCAGCCGTCTTCGACCTGGACGGCACGATCATCGCCTCCGACATCGTCGAGTCCTACGTCTGGACCCGGCTGGCGTCGCTGCCCCGCGGGCGCTGGGCCCCCGAGCTGTTCGACCTCGCCCGCAACGCGCCGCGCTACCTGCTCGCGGAGCGGCGCGACCGCGGCGACGTGATGCGCACCTTCTTCCGCCGCTACGAGGGTGCACGCGCCGAGGAACTGCGCGCGCTGGTCGCGGAGCAGGTCGGCGACGCGCTGCTGCACCGCGTGATGCCCGAGGCCGTACGCCGCATCCGCGCCCACCGCGCCGCCGGCCACCGCACCGTGCTCATCACCGGCAGCCTCGACCTGCTCGTGGAGCCGCTGCGGCCGCTCTTCGACGACATCGAGGCGACCCACCTGGCCGAGCACGACGGCGTCCTGACCGGCTTCCTGCGCACCCCGCCGATCGTCGGCGAGGGCCGCGCGGCCTGGCTGCAGAGCCACGCCCGCGAGCGGGAGATCCACCTCGGCGCCAGCTTCGGCTACGCCGACAGCTACTCGGACCGGCCGCTGCTGGAGGTCGTGGGCAAGCCGCACGCGGTCAACCCGGACACCCGGCTGTTCCGGCACGCCAAGCGCCACCGCTGGGAGATCGCCCGCTGGGGGACGCACACCGCGAGCCGCTGGGACGCGCTCGCGGGCACCGTGATCAGCCACACCCGGCCGCGTCCCGTACGGGCCCTGCCCACGGCCGGCCGCACCGCATCCGACGGAGAGGCCCGATGAGCCTGGCGCTTCAGTACCACCGTTCGCCCGCGCGTTTCCTGGCCGCCCGCGGGCTCAGCCGCACCCGCAGCCGCGCCGCCGGCTCGCTGGCCGGCTCGCTCGCGCCGCTGCGGCTCGCCCGCGACCGGCGCGAACTGCCCAAGGGCGACGGCTGGACCCGGCTGGCGCCCAGCCTGTCCGGCATCTGCGGCTCGGACCTCGGGATGCTCAACGGCACCGTGTCGCCGTATCTGGCGGCGCTGACGTCCACGCCGTTCGTGCCGGGACACGAGGTCGTCGGCACCACCGTCGACGACCTGCCGACCATCCCGCGCGGCACCCGCGTCGTGCTCGACCCGGTGCTGTCCTGCGCGGTACGCGGCCTGCCCGAGTGCGACGCCTGCCGGGCGGGACACACCAACCGCTGCGACCACATCACCTCCGGGCACCTGTCGCCCGGCATGCAGACCGGCTACTGCGCCGACACCGGCGGCGGCTGGGCGCAGCGCATGGTCGCCCACGAGCACCAGCTCCGCCCGGTGCCCGACGACCTGCCGGACGAGCGCGCGGTGCTCGTCGAGCCGCTGGCGTGCGCGATCCACTCGGTGCGCCGGGTGCCGATCGAGCCGGGCGCCTCCGTGCTGGTCATCGGGGCCGGCACGGTGGGGCTGTTCACCGTGCTCGCGCTGCGGCAGCTCACCGAGGCGGGCACCATCCACGTCGTCGCCAAGCACGGCCACCAGCGCGAACGGGCGCTTTCGCTGGGCGCGGACGAGGCCGTCGAGCCGGACCGCGCGCTGCGCGCCGTCCGCCGGATGACCTCGGCGCTCGCCCAGCGTCCCGAGATGGGTTCGGAGTTCCTGCTCGGCGGGGTGGACATCGCGTTCGAGTGCACCGGCGGCGGCGCCGGCCTCGACACCGCGCTGCGTACCGTACGGGCCGGGGGCACGGTCGTCGTGTCCGGCATCCCGGGGGGTGCCGACCTGACCCCGCTCTGGTACCGGGAGCTGAGCCTCGTCGGCGCGTACACGACCAGACGCCGCGAGGACGTCACCCCCGACGACCCCGACGCGGGCCCCGACGGCCGCGCCGGCACCGACTTCGACAAGGCGGTGCAACTCGCCGCCACCGCGCCCCTCGACGGCTACGTCGAACGCTATGCGCTCCAGCAGTGGCGCCCTGCGCTGGAGCACGCGTTCGCGGCCGGCTCGGCGGGCTCCGTCAAGATCGCCTTTGACCCCACCCTGGACGGCTGACCGGGGACGAATGGCAGGGTAGGGGCCGGTACCGTAGTCGGCCGCCCCCCACCGCCGTACGCAGCCGCCGGGCACCCGACGCCCGCACCGCCGCCCGCTGCAGGCGCCGGCGACCACACTGAGGAGAGAGCGTGAGCAGACCAGGCTTCGTGCTGGAAGTCGACGAACGAACCCCGCCCCTGCTGGTGCACGAGGGCGAGAATTTCCGGCTGGAGCGGCTGCCCCACGGCACCCGGGTGATCTACCCGCCCGACTCGCTGCCCGGCATCCGCGACCTCGACGGGGTCATCCGCCGCGCGCTGCTCGAACCGCACGGCAGCGAGCCCCTGCCCGAGCTGCTGTTCGCCGGTATGCGGCTGACGATCGTCTTCGACGACCTGTCGCTCCCGCTGCCGCCGATGCGCCGGCCCGACGTCCGCCAGCGGATCATCGAGCAGGTGCTGGAGATGGCGGCGGCCAAGG
Source organism: Streptomyces sp. CMB-StM0423 (assembly GCF_002847285.1). Classification (NCBI taxonomy): domain Bacteria; kingdom Bacillati; phylum Actinomycetota; class Actinomycetes; order Kitasatosporales; family Streptomycetaceae; genus Streptomyces; species Streptomyces sp. CMB-StM0423. The sequence continues at coordinate 7,246,225 of NZ_CP025407.1, forward strand.
GCGTCGACGACGTCGAGCTGATCGCCGCCAACGCCCTGCACCGGCGCATGACCCCGGCGGAGCTCCAGCACGTCGTGGGCGACCGGGTGTTCCGGTCGTTCTTCCCGCAGCACCTCACCAACCACGACGCCGAGGACCGCGACAACCTCGTGCACCTCGGCGACACCGCGGAGGGCGAGGAGGTCGAGATCAACCGGCGGGCGGCCGAGAGCGACCTCGTCGTCTACGTCAACATCACCTCGACGGCGATGAGCGGCGGCCCCAAGTCGGTGTCGGTGGGCCTGGCCAGCTACCGCAGCATCCGCCACCACCACAACGTGCACACGCTGCGGCACTCCCGGTCGTTCAACGACCCGCCGAAGTCGGCCATGCACCACTCGTACAACCGCATGCACGACCTGATCGGCGGCCAGGTCAAGGTGTTCACCGTCGAGACGACGCTGAACAACGACACCTTCCCGTCCGCCACCCGCTTCCTCAACAAGCGCGAGTGGGAGTGGAACTACGGCGACCAGGCCGCCTACCTCGCCTCCCGGCGCGGCAACGCCCTGATGACGCCGTCGATGCGGCGCCGGCTGTGGCACAAGACGGAGGCGCCGTACGGGGTCACGGGCGTGAACGCGGGCGCGCCGAGCGAGGTGCACCCGATCACCCTGCGCAACGTCCACCGCCAGCAGCTCACCGAGGTGCAGGGGCAGGCGGACGTCGCGGTGTACGGGCTGCCGTACATCTGCCCGTACAACGTCAACTCGGTGATGAACCCGATCCTGACGATGTGCCTGGGCCTCGGCTACTTCTTCAACCTCTATCTGAACAAGCCGATCGTGCGCGAGGGCGGCGTCGGGATCTTCTACCACCCGATGCCGAACGAGTTCCACCCCGTGCACCACCCCAGCTACATCGACTTCTACGAAGAGGTGCTGGCCGAGACCACCGACCCGGCGGTCATCGAGGCCAAGTTCGAGAAGCAGTTCGCCACCGACCCGTGGTACGTGCACCTCTACCGCAAGAGCTACGCCTACCACGGCGTGCACCCCTTCTACATGTGGTACTGGGGCGCGCACGCGATGCAGCACCTGGGCCAGGTCATCTTCGTCGGCGCGGACCGCAGCGCGGCGTCCCGGCTCGGCGTGCAGTCGGCGTCGACGCTGAACGACGCGCTGCAACTGGCCTCGCAGACGGTGGGCACCAGCCCTTCGATCACCTACCAGCACATGCCGCCGCTGACCCTGGCGTCCGTCCGATGAGCGGCGCGAAGGGCCCGCGCAAGGGCGGCAAGCCGGGCCGGGGGAGCCTGCGCGGCGACCTGGCGATGGTGCGGTCCGGCCGCGACTGGCGCGGCCGGGCCCTGGCCCCGCGCGGCTACCGCACCCCGGGCGGCAGTGCGGCGGGCTTCGGGGCCGGGAAGGTGGAGCAGAAGACGTTCCCCACCGCGTGGGCGCGGACGCCCGCGGCCCGGGCGGTGCGCAACGTCCTGCAGCGCGGGGTGCTCAAGCAGTACGCGTGGGCGAAGACCCGGCCGCAGATCGAGGGCCTGGACCTGCTGGAGTCGCTGCGCGGCCCGGCGATCTTCGTCGCCAACCACTCCAGCCACCTCGACACCCCGCTGATCCTCGGCTCCCTGCCCCGGCGCATCGCCGACCGCACGGCGGTCGGCGCGGCGGCGGACTACTTCTTCACCTCCACGGCGGTCAGCATCACCACCGCGCTGATGTTCAACGCCTTCCCGGTGGACCGCTACGGCTCACGCCGCGGCGGGGTGTCGCTGCCGGCGGAGCTGATCGACGACGGCTGGAGCCTGCTGCTGTACCCGGAGGGCACGCGGTCGCACGACGGCTGGATGAGCTCGTTCAAGATGGGCGCGTCGCGCCTGTGCGTGAACATGGGCATCCCGGTCGTCCCGGTGGCGGTCCGCGGCACGTTCGCCGCGATGCCCCGCGGCAAGGCCCTCCCCACCCGCACGGGCACCCGCCTGGTGGTCCGCTTCGGCCGCCCCCTGCCCCCGCAGACAGGCGAGTCGGTCACCGACTTCCGCGCCCGCATGCTGCGCCACATCGCCGCCCTGTGGGCGGAGGAGGACCTGGGCTGGTACCAGTCGCTCCGCGCGGCGGAAGAGGGCCGCCTGACCCTCCCGGAGGGCCGCACGACGGCACTCCCGCTGACGGCGACACCGGTGGAACAGGGGAAGCCGGTGGCGGAGTGGCGGCGAGTCTGGGAGGCGACGAGACCGTCGCTGGGGGACGGCCGCCGGAAGGTGTGGCGGGACGACTGAGGTTACGGCGCCGGGGCGAGGCGAGGGGTGCAGGAGGGGGCGCAGCCCCCGTGCCTGCGGGCGCCGAAGGCGCGGTAACGACGATCCGGGGCGGCAGCGCAGGGACGAGGCCCCTGAACGCCGCCCACCGCACCCGCGGTCGCGGGGCAGGGGCGGGGCCGTCGTGGCGGGGTCCGGGGCGGCAGCCCCGGGGGTCTCAGGGGCGGAGCCCCTGAATTTGCCGCCGCGCCGCGGGCGCACCGCCGGGGTCGGGGCGCAGCCCTGGTTTCGGGAAGGGGCGGGGCCGGGGAACAACCCCCCGTCAACCCGACCCGGTGTCAGTGCGCGGTGGCAGACTCGGGCTCATGCGCTGGGCCATGGCCGACGGACCCCGCGGCGGGGTCGTCGTCCGCCCCGTCGACGCCGCCGGCAACCCCCAGGGCCCCGAGCACACCTACCCCCACCCCGCCCACGCCCTCCGCCACCACCCCACCGCCGACCGCTGGATCTGGTCCTCCACCGCCGCGTTCTACCCCCGCCTCCTCGACGCCGGCGAAACCGTCCCCCGCTGCCACGACATCGAAGCCGCCGAAGCCATCCTCCTCGGCCACGAGGGGATGTGGGGCCTGCCCCGCTCCCTGGCCGCCGCCTGGGCACGACTCCGCGGACTCCCCGTGCCGAAGGACCCGCCGCCCCGCTCGTTCGCCGGCGAGCCCGAGCCCACCCTCTTCGACGCCGCCCCCGCCCGCCCCCACGGCACCGACGACCTGCCCGCCCTCCTCGCCGTCCACGCCGCGCAGCAGGACCGCGTCGCCGCCTCCGCCCACCCGCACCGCCTGCGCCTCCTCCTCGCCGCCGAGTCCGCCGGGATGCTCGTCGCCGCCGAGATGCACCACGCCGGCCTCCCCTGGCGCGCCGACGTGCACGACGCCCTGCTCACCGAACTGCTCGGCGGCCGCTACCCCGGCGGCCTGGAGCCGCCCCGCCTCGCCGCGCTCGCCGACGACGTGTCCCGCGCGTTCGGCGAGCGGGTCCGCCCCGACCTGCCCGCGGAGGTCGTCCGCGCGTTCCGCAAGGCGGGCGTCAGGATCACCTCCACCCGCAAGTGGGAGCTGCAGGACATCGACCACCCCGCCGTCGCCCCGCTGCTGGAGTACAAGAAGCTCTACCGGCTGCACACCGCACACGGCTGGTCCTGGCTGCAGACCTGGGTGCACGACGGCCGGTTCCGCCCCGGGTACCTGCCGGGCGGCGCCATGTCGGGGCGCTGGACCACGCACGGCGGCGGCGCGCTGCAGATCCCGCGGGTGGTGCGCCGCGCGGTGGTCGCGGACGAGGGCTGGCGGCTGGTGGTCGCCGACGCCGACCAGATGGAGCCGCGGGTGCTGGCGGCCGTCTCCGGCGACGCGGGGCTGATGGCGGCGGCGGACGGCACGAGGGATCTGTACGAGGCGCTGGCGGCCCGTGCGTTCGCGGGCGGGCGCGCGGAGGCGAAGCTCGCGCTGCTGGGCGCGATCTACGGCCAGACCTCCGGCGACGCGCTGACGTACCTGGCGGATCTGCGCCGCCGATTCCCGGCCGCGGTGGCGTACGTGGACGAGGCCGCCCGCGCCGGCGAGGAGGGCCGGCTCGTCCGCAGCCATCTGGGCCGTACGTGCGCGCCGTCGGACGCGGCGGACGACGGCGAGGCGGGGCTGCCGCAGGAGGACGACGGGGGCGGGGCGACGGCCCGCGGGGGCGCCGCGGCCCGGGCGCGGGGCCGGTTCACGCGCAACTTCGTGGTGCAGGCGAGCGCGGCGGAGTGGGCGCTGTGCCTGCTGGCGGCGCTGCGCCAGGAACTGGCGGGGATGCGGGCGGAGCCGGTGTTCTTCCAGCACGACGAGGTGATCGTGCACTGTCCGGCGGCGGAGGCGCCGGCGGTGGAGAAGGCGCTGACGACGGCGTCGGCGCGGGCGGCGGAGGTGATGTTCGGGGAGACGCCGGTGGTGTTCTCGTTCACCACGGCGGTGGTGGAGTGCTATGCGGATGCGAAATAAGGAGGGGCGGGGCGTAGGGGCCACAAGGTAGAACGGGTACGTGCCAGAGACCCCGCCGCAGAACGCACCGCACCAAGAAGCCACACGGCACGAACGACAACCACAAGACCCCCCGGCCCCCCTCGTAGCCCGCCTCCGCGCCGCCGGCTGCGTCTTCGCCGAGGACGAGGCCCGCCTCCTCCAGGCCGCCGCCCCCACTCCCGCCGGGCTGGACGCCCTCGTCGCCCGCCGCGTCGCCGGGTGGCCGCTGGAACAGGTCCTGGGCCGGGCCGAGTTCTGCGGGCTGCACATCGCCGTCGAGCCCGGCGTGTTCGTACCCCGCAGGCGCAGCGAGTTCCTGGTCCGCCACGCCGCAGCAGCGGCGGCGACCGCCCCCGCCCCCGTCGTGCTCGACCTGTGCTGCGGCTCCGGCGCCATCGGTGCCGCCGTCCTCGCCGCCGTGCCCGGCGCCGAGCTGCACGCCGCCGACGTCGACCCCGCCGCCGTCCGCTGCGCCCGGCGCAACGTCGGGCCCGGCGGCACCGTCTACGAGGGCGACCTCTACGCGCCGCTGCCCCGACGCCTCCGCGGCCGCGTCGACGTGCTCGTCGTCAACGCCCCGTACGTGCCCACCGCCGAGGTCCCGTTCCTGCCGCCCGAGGCCCGCGACCACGAGCCGCTGACCGCGCTGGACGGCGGCGCCGACGGGCTCGACGTGCAGCGCCGGGTGATCGCCGCGGCCCCGGAGTGGCTGGCGCCCGGCGGGCTGCTGCTCGTGGAGACGAGCGAGCGGCAGGAGCCCCGCACCCGCGCGGCCGTGGCCGCCGCCGGGCTGACGGCGCACACGGCGGCGTGCGCGGACCTGGCGGCGACGGTCGTCACCGGCCGCGCCCCGCGGGCGGGCGGTACGCGGCCCGGCTCGGGGCCGCCGCCTACACGAACCCCCGCACCCGGTGCTGCATGACCCGGTACGGCCAGCCCGCGGCGGTGTTCCACTGGCTCACCGCCAGATGCAGGTTGTCCGGCGTCGACCCGGGGATCACGTAGCCGCCGTACAACTGCGCCACGTGTGAGTCGTCCTCGTTGCCCCACTGCCCGCCCCACACCAGCGTCCGCCGGTGCGCCTCGTACAGGTTGGACGTGGGGGTGTCCATGAGGATGCCGTCGATGCGGTAGTCGGCCTCGTTGAACCAGGTGAGGATCCACTTGCCCGCCATCGGCCGCAGGCACATCTCGCCGAAGCGCCCCTCCAGCACCGGCGTCGGCGGATTGCCCCACGCCCAGGCGCCGTTGCGGTAGCCCCAAGGCTCGTACGCACCGGGGTCGGCGATCCGGGCCGAGGGCACCCGCTGGAGGATCATCGGCTTGCTGCGGGTGAACTCCGTGGAGAACACGTACACGAAGCCGTCGTTGCCCTCCCCCCAGGTCAGCAACTGGAAGAGCCCGCCGTGCAGGTCGGGGGCGAACTTCGCGCCGGTGTGCACCCAGGTGGCGCCGTTGTCGTCGGAGCGCCAGATCTCCGTCCAGACGACGTTGCCCAGGCCCTTGTTGACCATGGCGTGCAGATACATCGTCGAGCCGATGGTGATGACGTCGGACGGCAGGACGGTGGAGAAGACGGGGTTGTCGTGCTCGTACGCCCACAGTTGCTGCGCCGCCGCCCCGCCCACCGCGCCGGACCAGGTGACGCCGGCGTCGAGGTTCGTCGTCCGCGAGTACAGCGCCACGGGCGAGCGCCACCAGCCGCCGCCGACGCGCGCCTCCTCGAAGGTGTCGCCGAAGACGAAGAGCATCCGGCCGTCCGGCGTACGCACGGGGATGCCGAGGTCGGTGGCCTCCATCCGGTACGCGGTGGTGATCCCGGGCCCGGTGAGGTCCCGGATCTTGGTCACCTGCAAGGCCCTGGTGCCGCGCCCCGCACCCGCCTGCTCCGCCGCCGCCCGGCCGGTCCCCAGCAGCACTCCGCCGCCGACGGCGGCACCGGCCGCCGTTCTCAGGAACCGCGCCCTGCTCATGGGCGTGCCGCGGCCCGCTCCGACTTCGCGATGACTGCCCATGGGCCCTCCCGAAGGTCCCGAGAAATCGATTTCACGAACTCGGCAACAGAGCCTCCCATCGCGTTCCCGCACCGTCAACAACGCCGACACGCCCCCGCGCAGCCACGCGCGATGAGTTCCGGCCGCCAGGCTGGTCGACACCTCTGAGGAAACGCGGCACACAAAGGACCGCAAAAGAACGCGCACCACAAGGAGTCCGCATGACCGAAAAGACACCCCGGGAGCCCGAGACGGCGCTCCACCCCGACTTCAGCGACCGCGACGCCACCGCCACCCCCTGGCCGGACGCCCGCCGCCAACTGGAGACCGCCGGGGTCTTCTGGCTGACCTCGGTACGCCCCGAGGGCCGCCCCCACGTCACGCCGCTGATCGGCGTCTGGCTGGACGGCGCCGTGTACTTCACCACCGGCGCCGAGGAGCGCAAGGCCCGCAACCTCGCCGCCAACCCGCACTGCACCGTCGTCACCGGCGCCAACGCGCTGAACGAAGGGCTCGACGTGGTCGTCGAGGGCGACGCCGCGCAGGTCCGCGACCGCGCCCTGCTCGGCCGGGTCGCGGACGCGTTCATCGACAAGTACGGCCGTACCGTCACCTCGCCCGAGGGCACGTTCCACGGGCTCCCCGAGGCGGTACGCAAGGGTGAGGGCCCGCTGGTCTTCGAGGTGGTCCCGCGGGTCGCCTTCGCCTTCGCCAAGGGCAAGCCGTTCGGCCAGACCCGCTACCGCTTCGCCGCCGACGGGACGGGCGGAGCCTGAGCGGCGGGCGCTCCGGTGGCGCGGTGGCGGGTCCGCCGCGTCACGGCTTGCGGCCGACGCCTCCGGCCATCAGGCGCTCGTAGAGCTTCAGATCCGTGCGGACCGGCCTGTCGGGACGCCAGTGCGGCAGCGAGACCACGCCCGGTTCCAGCAGTTCGAGACCGGTGAAGTAGCTCTCGATCTCGGCGGCGGTGCGGAAGCGGCCGGTGCCGAGGAAGGACAGGAAGGTGTCCTGGAGGGCCTGCGCCCCTTCGCCGACGTCGCAGAAAGCGGTGATCACCAGGTGGCTGCCCGAGGGGACCGCGTCCATGTACGCGTCCACGATGCCCTGCGGGTCCTCGTCGTCGTGGAGGTGGTGGAGGATGCCGACGAGCAGGATCGCCACCGGACGGGAGAAGTCGATCAGCCGGCGCACGTCGGGGTGCTCCAGGATCTCCCGGGGGCGCCGCAGGTCGGCGGTGATGACGAACGTGTCGTCGTTCTCCTGCAGCAGGGCGCGGCCGTGGGCGAGCACGATGGGGTCGTTGTCGACGTAGACCACGCGGGCGCCCGGCAGGTGGCGCTGGGCGACCTGGTGGGTGTTCTCCATGGTCGGCAGCCCGGCGCCGAGGTCGATGAGCTGGTCGATGCCCGCCTCGGCGGTCAGGTAGCGCACCGTGCGGCCCAGCGCCTCGCGGTTGAGCCACGCCAGGTCGTCGATGTGCGGCATGGTCTGCCGCAATTGGTCGGCGACGGCGCGGTCGACCTTGTAGTTGTCCTTGCCGCCGAGCACCACGTCGTAGGCCCGGGCGATGCTGGGCTTGGTGGTGTCGATGTCGCCGGGGCCTGGTTTGGCCGCCCGCCCCTTGCCCTCGTCCTGCACAACAGTCCCTTTCTGCCCGCCTGGTGACGTGGGTGATGAGCCTAGCCGCTGCCACCGGGCGCCGCACCCTGGGCCAACGACCTTGAGCCATGGGGCGATTGGGGTTGGCGAGAAGTGCGGGTTTCGCCTTGACGGGCGGCGCGGGCGCTCAATAGCGTTCCGGGGCATGCCAGCGCCGAACGAACCCGCCACCGAAGAAGAAGCCCTCGTCGTGCAGTTCTTCGCCGACATGGGCAGCACCTACGCCGAGATGGTGCCCGCCTTCCGCCGCCATCTGGCCGACGACTGCGTCTGGGACAACCAGGGGCTGCCGGAGGTCCGCGGCACGGAGCAGATCCTGGGCTTCCTCCAGCAGCTCGTCGACCAGACCGGACTGGAGAGCGTCGGGGGAGAGGTGCTGCGGATCGCGAGCCGGGGCGGCACCGTGCTCACCCAGCGCCACGAGCACTGGACCGGCAAGGACGGCGCCGTCCTGGTCGAGTCGCTGCCCGTGATGGGCACCTTCGAGGTCGCCGACGGCAAGATCACGTCCTGGCGCGACTACTACGACTCCGCGCTCCTGGCCAACCTGATGGCGGGCGACGCGTGACCGCGCAGACCGGGGAGGACCCCGGGGGGCGGTTCGCGGGCAGGACCGCCGTCGTGGCCGGCGCCAGCGAGGGCATCGGCTTAGCGGTCGCCGCCGGGCTCGTGGCCGGGGGCGCCAACGTCGTCCTGGTGGCCAGGCGCGAGGACGTGCTCGCCGAGGCCGCGGCCGAGCTCGGCCCGGCCGCCTCCGGTATCGCGGGCGACGTCGCCGACGAGAAGACCGCCGCCCGCGCGGTCGCCCACGCCGTCGACACCCACGGCGGCCTGGACCTGCTGCACTTCAACGCCGGGACGCTGCTGCCCGGCGACATCGCCGGACAGCCGCTCGACCACGTCGACCGCATGATCGCGGTCAACCTGCGCGGCCCCATCACCTTCGTCCGCGCGGCGGCGCCGGAGCTGGCGAAGCGGCCGGGCGCGGCGGTGACCCTCACCTCGTCGGCCACCGGCCGGCTGCCCGTCCCGGGCCTCGGCGTGTACGGCGCCACCAAGGCGGCGCTGCACTATCTGGTGTCCACCTGGGCCATCGAGCTGGCGCCCAGCGGCATCCGCGTCAACGCCCTCTGCCCCGGCGGCACGTACACGCCGTCGATGTACGAGGCGGCGAAGGCCATTCCGGGGCTGGAGGAGGCCACGATCGCCACCAACCTCGTCAAGCGGATGGCCTCCCCGGAGGAGATCGCCCGGCCGGCCCTGACCCTGCTGGACAGCGCGGAGAGCGGGTACGTGACGGGCGCCGTCTGGGACGTCGACGGCGGCTACCAGCGCGACCGCTCGGCCGGCTGAGCACTCCCGGCGATACGCACGCAACCGTCCCGGACCGCGCCGCGGGCCGGGACGGGCGGGCCCGCCGGCGGCGGCCGCGTCCGGCCGTCCCGCGGCAGCCCGTGGGCCGCCGAGCCGCGCCCGTACGTCGCAGAGCCGCGCCCGTACGCCGCGGCCTCAGTCGTCCCGCTGCGCCGCGACCAGCACCTCGCCGGCCGCCGTGCGGTAGTACAGCACCGACCGTCCCGCGCGCCGCCGCCCCACCAGACGGGCGTCGCGCAGCACCCGCAGGTGCCGCCCCACCGAGCCGAGGCCCTGCCCGGTGAGCGCCACCAACTGCGTGGTGCTCTTCGGGGTGTCCAGCAGCGCCAGCACCGTCGCCCGCCCCGGGCCGAGGAGCCGGCCCAGCGACTCCGCCGGCGCGGCGGCCCCGGTGTCGGCCAGGGCGCCGGCGCAGGGGTAGACGAGTGCGTAGCGGTGCGGCGTCTCCCAGCAGACCCAGCCGGTGCGCGGCACCACGGGCACGAACAGCAGTTGCGCACCGGAGACGTCCCGCGGCGGGTAGTCGCGCACGTTTATCTGCAGCCGGCTCGCGCCCAGCCACCGCGTACCCGGCCGCAGGGCGTCCAGCGCCGCCGCCCAGCCGCCGTGCCCCACCTGCGCGGTGCGCGCGACGATGTCCGCCTCGATGATCCGCCGGCGCCGCGGCCAGTCCGGCAGCACCGTCGCCCGCCACACCCACTCCATGACGTCCGCCGCCCGCCGCGGCAGGTCGTCGCGGCGCAGCCGCTCCGGCAGCCGGCCGTCGAGGGAGACGGCGACGTCGGCGCGGGCGGCGTCCGGGGGCGTGGCCCGTACCGCCGCAAGCTCCTCCTCGAAGGACACCCCCGCCGCGCCCGTGGGCGTCGGGGTGAGGAAGTCCGCGTTCCACGGCCGCAGCAGCCCCGCCCGGACCAGCTCGTCGGCCACCGGATCCGCGGCCTGCCGCGCGCGGTACGCCGGCAGGTGGGCGTCGAGCCAGGCGCGCTCCCCGGGGTGGGAGGGGGTGCCGCGGGCGAGCATCTTCAGACACGCGAGGGTCTCGGCGAGCGGCGAGACCACGAACCGGCTGCCCGCCAGCGTGTCCGCGTCGACCTGCCACCACCCCATTGCTTTCGCCTCCCGGCGAAACTCTAACCCCATGGCCGCGATCTCCCCGAGGCTGCCCGGCATGCGCACCTATCGCGAGCTGTTCAGGACCCCGGAGTTCACACCCCTCTTCGCCGCCTCCTCCCTCCAGGTCGCCGGGCTGACGATCAGCGGCCTGGCGCTCGGCACGCACATCTACGAGCAGACCGGCTCCCCGCTGCTGTCGGCCCTCGCGATGTTCGGCCCCTCGCTCGCCCAGGTGCTCGGCGCGACCCTGCTGCTGTCCGCCGCGGACCGGGTGCCGCCGCGCGGCGCCATGACCGCGCTCGCCCTCGTCCTCGCCGTCGCCACCGCCGCGCAGGCCGCGCCGGGGCTGCCGGTGTGGGCCGCGTTCGCGATCCTGCTCTGCCTCGGCCTGCTCGCCTCCGTGGGCGGCGGGGTGCGCTACGGGCTGCTCAACGAGATCCTGCCGCGCGACGGCTACCTGCTCGGCCGGTCGGTGGTCAACATGTCCGCCGGCGCCATGCAGATCGCCGGCTTCGCGGTCGGCGGCGTGCTCGTGACCGCCCTGTCCCCGCGCGGCACGCTCCTCGTCGCCGCCGCGGCGTTCCTCGCCGGCGCCGCCGTCGCCCGCGCCGGGCTCGGCCGCCGGGCGCCGCGCACGGCGGGGCGGCCCTCGGTCGCGGAGACCTGGCGGGTCAACGGGCTGCTCTGGTCCTCGCGGCACCGCCGCACGCTGTATCTCGCGCTGTGGCTGCCCAACGGCCTCGTCGTCGGCGCCGAGTCGCAGTTCGTGCCGTACGAACCGGACCGCGCCGGCGTCCTGCTGGCCCTCAGCGCGCTGGGCATGCTCACCGGTGACGTCCTCGCGGGGCGGGTGCTCCCGGCCCGGTGGCGGCCCCGGCTCGGGGTGCCGCTGCTGTTGCTGCTGGCCGCCCCGTACCTGGTCTTCGCGCTGCGCCCGCCGCTGGCGGTGGCGGCGGTGGCGGTCACCGTCGCCGCGGCCGGGTTCGCCGCGAGCCTCGTCCAGCAGGAGCGGCTGATGGCGCTGACGCCGGACGAACTCAGCGGCCAGGCCCTCGGGTTGCACACCTCGGGGATGCTCACCATGCAGGGCGTGGCCGCCGCCCTCGCCGGCGGCATCGCGGAGGTGACGTCCCCGGCGACGGCGATGGCCGCGATGGCGGCGCTGTCGATCGCCGTCACGCTGGCCCTGACCCCGGGCCTGCGCGCGGCGGGAGCGGCGAGTGCGGCAGGTGCGGCAGGTGCCGCGAGTGCCGCGGGTCCGGCGGGTGCCGCGGTCACCGCCCCGGCGCAGGACCCGGCCCCGCGTCCGCCCGGTGGCGGGGGCGGGACGCGGGACCGGGAGTCCGGGGTCGGGCCGCGAGCGCCGCGCGCGTGACCGCCCGGGCACGCCGTCGTGGTGGGGGGACGCCGTGCGGAGCACGCGGCGGCGGACCCGGGCGGAGCGTGTGCCGTACGCGCTACGCCGCGCGCCGCGCCGCCGCGCGGTGGCCGCGGATCAGCTCGGCGTAGCGCCGGCCGCTGCCCTTCACGGTGCGCCGCTGGGTGGCGTAGTCGACGTGGACGAGCCCGAAGCGCTTGTCGTAGCCGTACGCCCACTCGAAGTTGTCCAGCAGCGACCAGGCGAAGTACCCCGCCAGCGGCACGCCCCGGCGCACCGCCTCCGCGCAGGCGGCGAGGTGCTCCTCCAGATAGCGGGTGCGCTCCGGGTCGTCGATCTGGCCGTCGGGGCCGACCGCGTCCGGGTAGGCGGCGCCGTTCTCGGTGACGTACAGGCACCGGGCGCGGTAGTCGTCGGCCATCCGCTCCAGCGTCTTCGTCAGCCCCTCGGCGTGCACCTCCCAGCCCATCGCGGTGCGCCGCACGCCGGGCAGGTCGACCTGGCGCGCGTACGGCAGCGGCCCGTCCCGGTCGTCGGCGACGACCTGGCGGAAGTAGTAGTTCAGGCCCAGCCAGTCCAGCGGCGCGGCGATGGTCTCCAGGTCCCCGGGGCGCTCGGGCAGGTCCACGCCGTACAGCCGGCGCATGTCCTCCGGGTAACCGCGGCCGTGGACCGGGTCCATCCACCAGCGGTTGGTGTGCCCGTCGGCGCGCGCGGCCGCGGCGATGTCCTCGTCGCGGTCGGAGGCCGGCTCGCAGTGCGTGAGGTTGTTGACCAGCCCGATCCTGGCCCCCGGCACGGCGGCGCGCAGCGCCTGGACCGCCAGGCCGTGGCCGAGGTGCAGGTGGTACGAGGCCCGTACCGCCGCCGTGAGATCGGTGAGCCCCGGGGCCATCCGGCCCTCCAGATGCCCGATCCAGGCCGAGCAGAGCGGCTCGTTGAGCGTGGCCCAGTCGGTGATCCGGTCGCCGAGCCGGCGGGCCACCGCGTCCGCGTACGCCGCGAACGCCTCGGCGGTGGCGCGCTCCGCCCAGCCGCCGCGGTCCTGCAGCGCCTGCGGCAGGTCCCAGTGGTAGAGCGTGGGGAAGGGCGTGATGCCGGCTTCGAGGAGCGCGTCGGTGAGCCGGTCGTAGAAGGCGAGCCCCGGCTCGTTGACGGGGCCGTCGCCGCCCGGGACGACGCGCGGCCAGGCGATCGAGAAGCGGTACGCCCCGGCGCCCAGCCGGCGCATCAGCGCGATGTCCTCGGGCCAGCGGTGGTAGTGGTCGCAGGCGGTGTCGCCGGTGTCGCCGCCGTCGACCATGCCGGGCGTGTGCGAGAAGGTGTCCCAGATCGACGGGGAGCGCCCGTCCTCGCGTACGGCACCCTCGATCTGGTACGCGGCGGTGGCCGTGCCCCACACGAAGTCGGACGGGAGGCGGTCGAGGTGCAGGTCGGTCACGGAGTTCCTTTCGGGCGGGGTCACTTGACGGCTCCGGCGGTCAGCCCGGCGACGAGATAGCGCTGGAGCAGCAGGAAGCCGGCGACGACGGGGAGGCTGACGACGAGGGAGGCGGCCATGACCTGGTTCCAGTACACCTCGGTCTGGGTCGAATACCCCTGCAGCCCGACGGAGAGCGTCCGGGTGACGTCGTTGGTCATGACCGAGGCGAAGAGCACCTCGCCCCAGGCGGTCATGAAGGAGTAGATGGCGACGGCGACGATCCCGGGGACCGCCGCCGGCACCACGACACGGAACAGCGCCTTCAGGGGTCCGCAGCCGTCGACGAGCGCCGCCTCGTCCAGGTCGCGGGGGATGGAGTCGAGATAGCCGACCAGCATCCAGATCGAGAAGGGCAGGGTGAAGGTCATGTACGTGAGGATCAGGCCGCCGCGGGAGCCGTAGAGGGCGATGCCGGTGGTGTTCCCGATGTTGACGAAGATCAGGAAGAGCGGCAGCAGGAAGAGGATGCCGGGGAACATCTGGGTGGACAGCACCGTGACCGTGAAGAGCCGCTTGCCGCGGAAGCGGTAGCGGCTGACCGCGTACGCGGCGAAGACCGCGATGACCACCGAGCAGCCGGTCGCGGCGCCCGCCACGATCAGCGAGTTCAGGAAGTAGCGGGCCAGCGGCACCGTGTCCCAGATGTCGAGGTACGGCCGGAAGGTCAGCCCGCTGGGGATCCAGCGGAACGCCCCGGTGACGTCCTCCAGCGGCTTCAGTGAGCTGCTGAGCATCACGTACACGGGCGTGACCGCGAAGACAGTCAGCAGCGTGAGCACGATCCGCCGGGTCCAGACGAACGACCGCGGCGGCGCGGTGGGGGAGCTATGCACGGGCCGCCTTCCTTCCCCGGGAGGTGAGCAGCAGATAGCCGGCCGTGACGATCAGCAGGAAGAGCAGCAGCAGCACGGACATGGCCGAGCCGGCGCCGAAGTTCCAGGTCACGAAGGACGACTGGTAGATGTGGATGGAGATGATGTCCGCGGACTCCGGCGCCGACTTGCCGAAGAGGATGTACGGCACGTTGAAGTCGTTGAAGGTCCACAGGAACAGCACCAGGACCAGCACCTGGTTGACCGGCCGCAGCGACGGCAGCGTGATCCGGCGGATCTGCTGCCAGATCCCGGCGCCGTCGATCGCGGACGCCTCGTACACCTCGCGCGGGATGTTCTGCAGCGCGGCGGTGAGCACCAGGAAGGCGAACGGCCAGGTGCGCCAGACCGAGACGACGACCAGCGAGACGAACGCGTTGTCGCCGATCAGCCAGAACGTGGGCTGGTCGGTCAGCCCCAACTGGTCGTGGATCACGTGGTTCACCAGGCCGTTGTCCCGCTGGAGCATGAACGACCAGGTGATGACGGCGGTGTAGACGGGCAGTGCGTACGGGGTGAGGAAGAGCGCGCGCAGCAGTCCGCGGCCGCGGAAGGCGTCCTGCATCAGGATCGCCGCGGTCACACCGAGCAGCCAGGAGAGCCCGACCGCGAGCACCGTGAACGCGCAGGTGATGAAGAACGAGCGCAGCAGCGCCTCGCCCACGGGGGCGTCGAAGTCGACGGCGATGCGGAAGTTGTCCAGGCCCGTCCAGGGCGCGGCGCCCCAGTCGCGGATGTAGTGCTGGGTCAGCTCCTTGAAGCTCATCACCACGCCGACGGCCATCGGCACCAGGTGGATCAGCAGCTCCAGCAGCAGCGCGGGCAGCAGCAGGAGGTACGGCAGGGCGCCGCGCCGTACCCGGCCGCGGCCGGTGCGGCGGCGCTTGCGGGCGGCGCCCCGGCCGGCGGGCGGCTTGTCGCCGTGGCCGGCCGGGGGCGTGTCGAGAGCGGTCGCGGTCATCCGGCGCCGCTCACTTCTGCATCTGCTGCTGGGCCTCGGTCAGCCGCTTCCGGACCGACTCCGTGGTCACCTCGTCGCCGGCGGCGGCGTCCGCGAACAGCTCCTTCATCGCGTCGCCGACGAGGGTCTCGAACTGTGCCTCGTCCGGCACCTGAGGCAGCGGCGCGGAGCTGGTGGACAGCACCTCGCGCAGCACGGTCAGGTCGGCGGTGCTGAACGCCTCGTCCTCCTGCGCCTCCTTGACCGGCGGGATGGAGCCGTAGGTCTCGTTGAGGATCTGCTGCTCCTCGGTGGAGGTCATGAACTTCACGAAGTCCAGGGCGCCGTCGAGGTTGTCGGTGTTCTTGAAGACGGCGATGTTGATGCCGGCGACCATGGAGTTGACGTTCTGGCCCTCCGGCGGGTTCTCGCTCTGCATCGGTACGGGCGCGACGCCGTACTCCTCGGGCTTCATGCCGTGCGCCTTCAGCGAGCTGCCGGCGGCCTGCCACAGGAGCATGCCGGCCTTGCCGGTGGCGAGGTCCTTGATCGACTGGTTCTGCGCGTACTCGGCGTTGCCGACCGCGGCGATCTTGTCGTTGGCGAGGAAGTCGACGTACTGCTTGACGGCCGCGACCGCCTCGGGGGTGTCGAACGTCGGGTTGCCCTCGGCGTCGAAGAAGTCCGCGCCGTGCTGCTTGCCGAAGACGAAGGCGTGGTGCGAGTTCTCCACCGGGTTGCCGCCCTCGACGGCGACGCCGTACTTGCCGTCCTTGGTCAGCCTCTTGCCGACGGCGACGAAGTCGTCCCAGGTGGCCGGGGGTTCCTCGATGCCGGCGTCGGCGAACATCTGCTTGTTGTAGTAGAGCGCGTACGAGAGGGAGTACAGCGGCACCGCTGCCGGGTCCTGGCCCTCGGCACCCGCGGCGGCCAGCGCCGAGGGGACGAACCTGTCCTTGCCGCCGATCCGGTCCAGCGTCCTGTCGTCCCACGCCAGCAGCCCGTCGCTCGCCTGCAGCGAGGCGGACCAGGTGTTGCCTATGTTGAGCACGTCGGGGCCCTGCCCGGAGGAGGTGGCCGCGAGGATCCGGTCCAGCAGGCTGTCCCAGGGGATGACTTCGAGCTTGACGTCGATGCCCGTCTTCTTCTCGAACTTCTCGATCTCCGGGGTCAGCACCTCCTTGTCGTGCTCCAGGCTGGTGCCCTGGTTGCTCGCCCAGTACGTCAGCTCGTCGGGCTTGTCGTTGCTGCCCTCCGAACCCGTCGAGCTGCCGCCGCCGCAGGCGGCGGCGGTCACGCTGAGGGCGGTGGCGAGTGCGGCGGTCGCCGCCAGGCGGATTCTGCGCATGGGTGGGGCCCCTCTCCGGGCACATGGCTTAAGGCTGTGAACGCGGCCCGCGCTTAATTCAGGGCGTGAGTTAAGTAGTGAAAGAAGTCCTCGTCAACCCTTCTCACACGCGTTTCCCGGCACGTATCTTTCCTCCGGGAAGGAGCCACATGGCGAGAAACAACGGCCGTACCGTGCGCGACCTGCGCCGTAGCAACCGCTCCGCGGTACTGCGCCACCTGTACTTCGAAGGTCCCCTGAGCCGCCAGGAGTTGGGCCCGGTCACCGGGCTCAGCTCCGGGTCGATCAGCAACGTCGCCGCGGAGCTGATCGCGGAGGGGGTGCTGGAGGAGGCGGGCGCGGTCGACTCCGACGGCGGCCGGCCCCGCACCCTGCTGCGGGTGGCGCCGCGCTGCGGGCACATCGCCGGCGTCGACGTCGGCGAGACCCGGGTGCGGGTGGAGCTGTTCGACCTCGCCCGTACCGAACTCGCGCGCGCCGAGTGCCCGCTGGCCGACGGCGGCCGGGACGCCGGGCGGGTCGTCGCGCACATCGCCGAGGGGCTGGCCGCCGTGCTCGCCGACGCGGGCGTCGCCGCCGGGGAACTGCTCGGCGTCGGCCTCGGCGTCCCCGGCATCGTCGACCGCGAACCGGCCCGCGGCGGCGCGGTGGTGTACGCGCAGACCATCGGCTGGGACGCCGTACCCCTGGAGGCGATGCTGCGCACCGCCGCGACCGGCGCGCCCGGCCTGGCGGACGTGCCGTACACCGTGGCCAACGGCGCCAAGACGCTGGGCCAGGCCGAGATGTGGTTCGGCGCGGGCCGCGGCGCGCGCAACGCCGTCATCGCGCTCATCGGTTCGGGCGTCGGCGCCTGCGTCGTCACCGACGGCACCGCCTACGGCGGCTCGTCCAGCGGCGCGGGGGAGTGGGGGCACACCACGATGCGGATACGCGGACGGCGCTGCCGGTGCGGCGCCCGCGGCTGCCTGGAGGCGTACGTCGGCGCGGAGGGGATGCTGCGGCGCTGGCGGGAGGCGGGCGGCGAACCGGTCGCCACGGACGAGGAGTCGGCGCTCGCGGAGCTGATCGCCGCCGACGACCCCGCGGCCCGCGCGGTCCTTGACGAGACCGCCGAGTACCTCGGCGCGGGCATCGCGGACCTCGTCAACCTCTTCAACCCGGAGCGCATCGTGCTGTCCGGCTGGGCCGGACTGCTCGCGGGCCCCCGGCTGCTGCCGGCCGTACGCGGGGCCACGGCCATGTACGCGCTGCGCTACCCGGCGGCGCGCGCGGCGATCGAGATGGGCGAACTCGGCACCGATGCGGTCACCGTCGGCGCGGCGACACTCCCCCTGAGCCACTTCCTCGACGCAGGGGGCACGTCACACCGCGACACCACGGCAGCCCCGGCACGCTGACGCCGCCCGGCCCGCCCTCTCCCGCGGTGCCCGCGGCAGGCGGGCCGCGGCCAGCGGACGGCGGCCGACCGGGGTATCCCCGGCCGGCCGCCGCGCGGTGCGCTAGCCGCGTGAGACGGCGGTCAGTTCACCGTCACCTGCACCTCACCCGTCGTCAGGTCCCCGGTGTCGTCCGTGACCGTCAGATGGGCGGTGTACGTCCCCTTCCTGGTGTACGTGTGCGTCGCCGTCGCCGCGCCGTCGCCCGTCGCGTTGTCCCCGAAGGTCCAGTGGTACGACTTGGCCGTACGCCCCTCCGGCAGCGTCACCGCGCCCTCGAAGGAGAACTCCGCCGGCGCCGTCGCGCTCTCCGGCGAGGCCGTCACCGTCACCTTCGCCGCCGACTCCTTCTCCGCGCCGCGGCCGTTGAAGTGCAGCCAGTCCAGCGCCATCAGGTCGGGGCTCGACGGCGTCCACGCCGGGTTGGTGAAGACCACGTAGACCTTCTCCACCCCGCCCGGGTCGGTCAGCGGCACCGTGGGCGAGACCACCTTCGCGAAGTCCCCGGTGTTCGGGATCGTCGCCTTGCCCAGCAGCTCGCCGTCCGGCGCGTTCGCGCGGAACTCGACGTCGCCGCCGAGCCCGCCCGAGGAGGCGCCGACCGTCACCGAGTCGATCCCGCTCGGGGTCCCCGGGTCCAGCACGATCCAGTCGCCGTGCTCGATCTCGCCGAGCCGCTTGCCGCCGGAGGAGTCCGCCCGGGCCAGCGTCTCCACGCCGCCGTTGGCCCCGCCGGTGCCGTTGTGGTGCTCGGCCTCGCGGAACTTCTGCCGCAGGCTCAGCGAGTCGGAGCCGATCAGGCTCGGCACGCCCTCGGCGCCGGAGTCCTCGTACTGCGCGCTGATGCCGTAGTAGAGGTTCTGCCCCGGCCCGTGGCTGTCGCCCGGGTCGGTCTTGAACTCGCCCGCGCAGCCGGTCAGGTTGTCCAGCGGGTGCAGGTGGTCGTCGTGCCCGAGCTGCGTCTGCACGACGACGCGCGAGCAGTCGATGGCACCGTCCTCCGCGTCCTTGACCTCCACCTTGTACGGAACGGTGTCGCCGAAGTCGAACGCGGTGCCGTTGCTCGGCACGGTGACCTTCACCTCGGGACGGGTGTTGCCGACGGTGACCTCGTGCACCGCCATCGCCGTACGGTCCGGCGGCCCCTCCACCGTCAGCCGGGCGGTGAACCGGCCCTTCCCGGTGTAGGTGTGCGTCGGGTTGGGGTCCGTGGAGTCGGTCGTGCCGTCACCGTCGAAGTCCCAGGCGTACGTGATCGGGTCGTCGCCCGGCGAGTGCGAGCCCTCCGAGGAGAACTCCACCGTCAGCGGCGCCGGCCCGGAGTCCGCCGACGCCGACAGCTTCGCCACCGGCGGCCGGCCCTCGGCCACGTAGTCGATGCGGTAGATGCCCGCCTTCTCGTTGCTGCCGCCGCGGCCGGTGCCGCTGCCCTCGCCGAAGTCGATGACGTACAGCGAGCCGTCGGGGCCGAAGTCCGCCTCGAAGGGCTGCACCCAGCTCATGTCGCCGAAGATCCCGTTGATCGACTGCAGGTCGCCCTTCTTGGCGGGCGCGAACCTCGGGTCCTCGAACTGCTGGTCCTTCTCCTGGAACGAGAAGGTCTTGAACCACTTGCGGGTCAGCTCGTAGGTGATCCACTTCCCCTCGAAGTACTCGGGGAACTTGTACGGGCTGTCGTTCTTCGGGTCGTAGTCGTAGACCGGGCCGCTCATCGGGCCGCCGCCGCCGGTGCCCAGCTCGGGGAACTCCTGCGAGGCCGAGTACGCGTACCAGACCGTGGCGGGCTGCGCGGGCGGCAGCGTCGTCCTGCCGGTGTTGTTCGGCGAGTCGTTCACGGGCGCCGAGCAGTCGAACTTCTCCCCGGCCTTGCCGGCCGCGAAGTCGTAGTCGTTGAACGGCGTGTTGTTGCCGATGCAGTACGGCCAGCCCTGGTTGCCCGCCTTGGTGATCCGGTTGTACTCCACCGTCCCCTCGGGACCGCGGTTCGGGTCGGCGCTGCGCGCGTCGGGGCCGTAGTCCGCGACCAGCAGGGCGCCGGAGATCGGGTCGGTGGTGATGCGGAACGGGTTGCGGAGGCCCATCGCGTAGATCTCGGGACGGGTCTTCGACTCGCCCTGCTTGAAGAGGTTGCCCGTCGGGATGGTGTAGCTGCCGCCGTTCGTGGGCTTCACGCGCAGCACCTTGCCGCGCAGGTCGTTGGTGTTGCCCGCGGTGCCCTGGGCGTCCCAGGCGCGCCGGCCCTCGCGCTCGTCGATCGGCGCGAAGCCGCTGGACTCGAACGGGTCGGTGTTGTCGCCGGTGGCGACGTACAGGTTGCCCGCGGCGTCGAAAGTGAGCGAGCCGGCCATGTGCACGTTGGCCCGCCCCTCCCCGCGCCACGTCGGGACCGTCAGCAGCACCTTCTGCGACGCCGGGTCCGCGGTGTTCCCCTTCATGGTGAAGCGGGACAGGTTGATGAGGTTCTTCTCCTTGTCGGAGTGCAGGAGATAGACCCAGTTGTTGCGCGCGAAGTTCGGATCCAGGGTGAGCCCGAGGAGGCCGTCGGACTGGCTGGTCATCTCGGGGGTGTAGTCGAAGTCCAGGGCCGTGGTGACCTGCAGGGTCTCCTGGTCGACGACCTTCAGCTCACCGGTGCGCTGGGCGTAGAACACCCGCCGGTCGGGGGCGACGGCCAGCTCGAACGGGTCGGCCAGGTCGCTGGTGACCAGCGGGGTGCGCTGGAAGTTGCCGGTCTGGGTGGCCGAGCAGTCGCCGGGCGCGTCGCCCGCGGCCCACCGGATGCCGCCGAGCAGGTGCTTGAGGAACAGCGGCTCGTCGAAGGACGACGCGTCGTGGCCGCCGGCGGTGAACCACGACCGGCCGCCGTCGTACTTCTGGCACCACGAGAACGCGTGGTCGACGCCCTCGTCCAGCCCGGTGATGCCGTCACGCACCTTGATCTGCGCGAGGGTGTGCACCTTGCCGGTCGGGTTGGCGCGCCAGTTGTACCACTCCTCGTTGCGCTCCCAGAGCTGCGGCAGGCCCTTGGTGGAGGGGTGGGTGTTGTCCAGCACCTTGATCCGGCCGGTCTGCGGCACGGGGTGCTTGTCGAAGATCGCTCCGACCAGGCCCTCGTACCAGTCCCAGTCGCGCTCGCTGGCCGAGGCGGCGTGCAGGCCGAGCCAGCCCCCGCCCGCCTGGATGTACGACTGCAGCGCGGCCCGCTGGTCCGCGTCGAGCAGGTCGCCGCTCTCCGGCGTGGAGTTGGTGTTGTTGAAGACGACCGCCTCGTAGTTCGCGAGGTTCTCCTCGGTGAACGCGGCGGCGTCGTCGGTCGAGTCGACCTCGAACCCGTACTCTTCGCCGAGCTTCTCGACGGCCTCGATGCCCGCCGGGATGGAGTCGTGGTAGAAGTTCGTGACCTTGGAGAAGACCAGGACCCGGAAGGCGGCCTCCTCGTCCTGCGGGGCGGCCGTCGCCGAGGCCGTGCCCAGGAGCAGCGCCAGCAGCGCGGCCAGGACGGCGATGGGTGACAGGGGTGGTCTGGCTAGGCGTCTCATAGTGCTCCCAGTCGTGCCGGAACCCGGGCGCGTCGGAGGGCGGGCCCGTTTGACGGTGCATAGAAAGCGCTTGCTGACGGTGCTCTGTCAAAGTAAGCCCTTACCCGCAGGTGGTCAACGGTCGTGCGCGGACCGGGATCGGCGGCCCTCCGGGGCGTAGGGGCAAGGGCGGAAACCCCACGGGAGCGGTGCGCGGGACATCCGCTTTCGCGCTCGGCGCACCACCCCGCCCGCGGCGTCGCCGCGAGTTCAAGATCTCCTAGCCGGGTATCCTCACGGAATGGGCGAGGACCTGAGCGCGGCGGCGGCCAAGGGCTGGGCGGTGCGCTGGGAACTGCAGCGGGAGCAGCGGGAGGCCGGCCGCGAGGAGCGGTTCACCGTCGTCGGCGACCTGGTGGAGCTGGTGACCGACGGCCACGACCGCCCCGCCGTCCTCGACCTCGGCTGTGGTACGGGCTCGCTGGCCGCCCGGCTCAAGCGCCGGATGCCCGCGCTCGACATCGTCGCCGCCGACGCCGACCCCGTGCTCCTCGGCCTCGGCCGCCGGATGCACGGCACGCGGGTCCGCTTCGTCGACACGGTGATCGGCGGCATCGGCTGGCAGGACGAGCTGGAGCTCGACCGCCCTCTGGACGCCGCGGTCTCCACGACCATGCTGCACCGCCTCCCCGAGCGTGTGCTGCTGGAGGTCTACGGCAGGCTGCACACCCTGCTCCGCCCCGGCGGGCTGCTCGTCAACGCGGGCCGGCTGCCCCAGGAGGACGCCGCCGTCGCCGAGCTGGCCGGCGAGGTCGGCAGCCGGCTGGCCGAGCGGCGGCGGATGCCGGGGGGCGAGGACTGGTCGTCGTGGTGGGACGCGGCGGCCGAGGCACCCGAGCTGGCGCGGCTCTTCGCCGAGCGGCGCCGCCGCGGCGCCGCCCCCGCGGGGGACAACGGGCTGAGCCTGGCGCGCCACGTCGACCTGCTGCAGAAGGCGGGCTTCGCGGCGGTCGGCACGGTCTGGCAGTGCGGCGACAGGTGCGTGCTGGTCGCCGTCCGCGGCGAGTAGGCCCCCGGATCCGTCACCTGCCGCACCCGCCGCCGCCCGCCTGCCCGCGCTCAGTCGATCCGGACGACGTACTTGCCCCGTACCCCGCCCGCCTCCAGCGCCCGGTGCGCCGCCGCCGTCTCGGCCAGCGGGAAGACCGTGTCCACCGCGGGCGCCAGGTGCCCCTCCGCCACCCGGCGGGCGAGATCGTCGAAGTGGGCGGCCGCGGGGTTGCCGCTGAAGAGCCGCACCCGCGCGCGTCCGTGGACCGCGCTGGCCGCGACGGCGCCCAGCGAGGCGAGCGGCCGTGCCGGGTCGAAGGTGATGCCGACCATGCGGCCGCCCGGCTTCAGCAGCCGCCGGAACGTCCGCAGATCGGTGCCCACCGTGTCGAGGACGACGTCGAACGGGCCCATCTCGGCTGGTTCCGTCTCCCGGTGGTCGAGGGCGCGGTGGGCGCCGAGCGTACGGACGAAGTCCAGGTTGGCGGCCCGGGCCAGGGCCGTGACGTCGGCGCCGTACGCCCGGCCGAGCTGGACGGCGGCGCTGCCGACGCCGCCGGCCGCGCCCCGGACCAGCAGCCGTTCGCCGGGGCGCAGCGCCGCCTTGCCGTGCAGCGCGGTGACCGCCGTGGTGCCCGTCACCACCAGCGCGGCGGCGGCCACCAGGTCCGGTGCGCCGGGACCGTCCGGCACCCGGCCGAGGCGCCCCGCCCGTACCGCCACGTACTCGGCGGCGCTGCGTGCCCTCGCCGTGCGGCCCACGAAGCCCCACACCCGGTCGCCGACCGCGAACCCGGCGGCGCCGGCACCGAGCGCGGCGACCTCCCCGCTGAAGTCCTGCCCGACGCGCTGCGGGAACCTCCGCCCGCTGAGGGCGCGGGCGCGGCCGGAACGTACCGCCAGGTCACCGCCGTTCACACTGAACGCGCGCACCTGCACGAGAACCTCGCCCGGGCCGGGCTCCGGGCGCGGCACCCGGCCCACGTACAGCACCTCGGGACTGCCGAAGCGGTCGAACAGTACGGCTCTCATCGTGCGCTCTGTCATCGTCCTCACCTTCGCGGTGGCCGGGGATCCGGGGCCGAGCGTAGGCTGACAAGTGGACGAGATCGTCCGTTTGAGCCGGAGGTGAGAGACATTGGCCGCGGAATCCTCTCGGATCGCGGGCAAGGACGAGCTGCGCGCCGACGCCCGGCGCAACCGGCAGCGCGTCCTGGCCGCCGCCCGCGCGGTCTTCGCCGAGCACGGCATCGACGCCCCCATGGCGACCGTGGCCCGGCGCGCGGGGGTCGGCGTGGCCACGCTCTACCGGCGGTTCCCGACCCGGGACGCGCTGGTGCGGGCCGCGTACGCGGAGCAGATGGCCACCTGCGGCCAGGCGCTCACCGACGCGCTGGCGGACCCCGATCCGTGGCGGGGCTTCCGGCGGCTGGTCGAGACCGTCTGCGAACTGCAGCGGGAGGAGCGGGGCTTCCCGGCCGCCTTCCTCGCGGCCTTCCCGGACGGCACCCGCGCGGACGCGGCCCGACGGGAGCGGGCGGAGCGGGACTTCGCGGTGCTGGTCCGCAGGGCGCAGGCGGCGGGCGCGCTGCGGGCCGACTTCCACCCCTCCGACCTCGCCGTGGCCCTGCTGGCGCACTGCGGCCTGGTCGGCGCGCTGCCGGACGACCGGGCGGCGTCGCGGCGGCTGGTGGCGTACCTGCTCCAGTCGTTCCGCGCGGAGGCGGCGGGTGAGCCGCTGCCGGCGCCGGGCGCGGTGTCGCTGAGCAGCCTGCCGACCGCGGCCGGCGGCTCGCCGGGCGGGCGGTCCTGAGGGGCCGGGCCCGGCGGAAGCATCACGTGGGGCGTACGCCGACGGGCCTCAGGCCGCGGTCGTCAGCAGCCCGGGGCGCACCTCGCGCCGCGGCGCGACGACGGCGCCGGTCGGCAGCAGTTCACCCGTGTCGTCGAAGACGATCGTGCCGTTGCACAGCAGGCTCCAGCCCTGCTCGGGGTGGAAGGCCACGGTCTGCGCGGCGTCGCGGTCAGGGCGGTCGGCGGCGGGGCACTCGGGCCGGTGGGAGCACATCGGACACCTCTCGGTCGGGAGGCGGCGGCCCTGCCGGGCCGCCGGTGGCGGTGTGGTTCCGTCTGGAAGGTGAGACCCGGCGGGCGCCGGAATCTCATCGCCCATCCTCAGGAAACCACCGCCGGGTTGAGCCCCGGTCCGTACGCGGTCACAGTCCCGTCTCAGCGCCCGCGGGCGCGCCCCGGCCCCGTACCGGCGCGCCCTCCGCGGCCGGTACGGGGCCCGCCCGGCGTCAGCCGCGCGGCTCGTCGCGCTCGTGGAGATCGGGCCCCTCGGCCGCCGCCTGCTCCGCGCGGGCCAGTTCACTGCGGCGGTAGGAGTACGTGAAGTACACGACCATCCCGACCGCGAACCACACGCCGAAGCGCAGCCACGTCTCCCACTTCAGGAACGTCACCAGCCAGATCGAGAAGCCGACCCCTATCAGCGGCACGACCGGCATCCCCGGGCAGCGGAACGTCCGCGGCAGCTCCGGCTGCCGGTAGCGCAGCACGATCACCGCGACGCACACCACCACGAACGCCAGCAGGATCCCGATGTTCGTCAGCTCCGCGGCCTCCCCGATCTTCAGGAAGCCCGCGATCAGTGCCGAGCCGACGCCCACGATCCACGTCACCCGCGTCGGCACGTGCCGTGTCCGGTGCGTCTTGGCGAACCACTTCGGCAGCAGCCCGTCGCGGCTCATCGAGAACCAGATGCGCGTGACGCCCAGCATGAACGTGAACATCACCGTGAGGATGCCGATGATCGCCCCCACCGCGATCAGGTTCGCCAGCCAGCCGAGGCCCACCGACTCGAACGCCGTGGAGAAGCCGCTCTCCGGGTCGATGCCCTTGTAGTTCTGCATCCCCGTCAGCACCAGCGTCGCGGCCACGTACAGCAGCATCGAGATCGCCAGCGAGTAGAGGATCGCCTTCGGCATGTGCCGCTGCGACTCCTTCGACTCCTCGGCCGCCGTCGACATCGCGTCGTAGCCGAAGACCGCGAAGAACACGGTCGCCGCGCCGGTGAACGCGCCGCCGACGCCGTACGGGAAGAAGGGGTTGTAGTTGGCGGTGTCGATGTGGAAGACGCCGACCAGGATGACGACGAGCACGACCACGACCTTCAGCACCACCACGACGGTCTCGAAGCGCGCCGCGTTCTTGATCCCGAGGGTCAGCAGGTACGCGACCAGCAGGCACAGCACGACCGCGAACAGGTCGACCTTGTGCCCCTCGCCGGTGCCCGGGGCGCCGAGCATCCACGCCGGCAGGTCGGCGCCCATGTTCTCCATGAGGAAGGAGAAGTAGCCGGAGATGCCGATGGCCACCACCGCGACGATCGCGGTGTACTCCAGCAGCAGATCCCAGCCGATGAACCACCCGGCGAGTTCGCCGAGGACCGCGTAGCCGTACGTGTATGCCGAGCCCGCCTTGGGGATCAGGCCCGCGAACTCCGCGTACGACAGGGCGGCCGCCGCGCTCGCCACCCCCGCGATGAGGAAGGAGACGAGCACGGCGGGACCCGCCGTGCCGTTGGCGACCGCGCCGGCGAGCGCGAAGATGCCCGCGCCGATGATGCCGCCGACGCCGATCGCCGTGAGCTGCCACAACCCGAGGACCCGGGTGAGCTGTTCGCCGCTCTCACCCTCGGCGGTCTCGATGTGCTCGATGGGCTTGCGGCGCAGTACGCCGTCCGTGCTCCAGAGCCCTGCCATGGTGCGTCCTCTCCGTCGAGGCCGTTCGATGACAGTGGAGCACGATGACGGATGAGGTGCCTTTCAGGAAGAGGGGCGGGTGCTCACCTTGAAAACCCAGGCGTGCTTCCCTGCCTTGCGGGCCGCCGCCGGCACCTCGACGACCAGCGAGCCGCCGTCGACGTCCCAGTTCAGCGGACGGTCGCCGTAGCCGAGCATGGTGATCTTGTCGCCGGCCCTGAGGGGCACCGGGGCCTCGACGACGAGCCGGGACGAGGGCGCGGCGAGCGAGTGAATGTAGAAGGCGTCGCGCTTCATGGTGAACCGCAGGTCCTCGCCCAACTGCGCCATCCGCGACCAGTAGGTGGTGCCGTAGATCGCCTCGCCGTTGACGCGCAGCCACTCGCCGGTCTCGCGCAGCCGGCGCTCCATGATCTCGGGGATGGTGCCGTCGGCGCGCGGGCCGATGTCGAGGAGGAAGTTGCCGTTCTTGCTGACGATGTCGACGAGGCTGTGCACGACCTCCTCGGTCGTCATGTACGCATCGTCGGGCGTCTCGGCGTTGTAGCCGTAGGACCGCGGGTCGAGGCCGCGGCTGGCCTCCCACTTGGCGACGACGGTGTTCTCGTACACCTCGTACTCGGGCGTGGTGAAGTCGTGCGGGCCGATGCCGGAACGGTTGTTGACCGTCACCTCGATCGGCCGCGGGCGGTTCTTGGCGTGGTTGAAGTACTCGGCGAGCACCCGGTGGCTGTCGTTGGCGCCGCCGATGTCGCACCACATGATCTCGGTGTCGTACTCGCGGATCAGCTCCAGCATCTGCCCGGCCTGGTAGCCGCGGGTGTAGTCCTGGCCCGAGGTGTAGCCGGTGTAGGGCACGGGCTCCAGCGTGTACGGGTTGCGCGGGGCGTGGCCGTACCAGGGATTGTCGGGGTTGAACCACTCCGGCATCGAGAAGTACAGCCCGCGGTGCAACTCGGGGGTGTACTCGCGGGACGCGTCGAACAGCTCCTTGATCAGGTCGCGGCGGGGGCCCATCGCCACGGAGTTGCGGGTGGAGAGCTTGGTGTCCCAGAGCGCGAAGCCCTCGTGGTGCTTGGAGGTGAGCACGTGGTACTGCGCGCCCGCGTCCCGGAACAGCTCGACCCAGGAGCGCGGGTTGAAACGCTCGGCGCGGAACATCGGGATGAAGTCGTCGTACGCGAAGTCCTCGCCGTACACCTCCCGGTGGTACGCGTGCGTCGGGTTGTCCGGCTGGTTCATCTGCTGCCAGTACCACTCCGCGTACTGCTTGCCGACCGGCGCCCAGGCGGGCACCGAGTACACGCCCCAGTGGATGAAGATGCCGAACTTGGCGTCGTTGAACCAGTACGGCGCCTGATGGCTGCTCAGCGACGCGTCCGTCGGCTCGAAGTCGGGCACCCCGAGGGTCAGCGGGCGGGTGACCTCGGCGGCCGTGCCGCCCCGCCCGGTGGCGACGACGCGGCCCTCCTGTACGGTGCCCGGCGCCACACCCGCGCGGTTGCGGATGCCGACCGTGACCCGCGCCTGCTCGCCCGGGCCGAGCCGCGGTACCGGGACAGGCGCGACGGTGCGGGCGCCCTCGGTGTCGACGGTGACCGACAGGCCGTCGCGGGCGGCGATCCACACCCCGCCGGCGTTGATCAGCGTGGCCTCGACGGACTGCGCGCCGGAGCGCTCCAGCGAGGCGGTGGTGGAGCGGACGTTGCGCAGCGCGACGGCGCGCCCCTCGGCGACGGGCTGCAGGGAGAGCGCGAAGATGTGCAGCGCCGACTTGTTGGGCTCGGCCTTGTTGATGACCGGCAGGGTGAGTGCGACCGCCTCGCGCACCGGGTCCAGGCCGAGTTCGACGACGGCGATGGACACCTGGTGCGGGTCCTTGGTGCCGTTGGGGGCGTAGCGGTACGGGGCCCGGAGCGAGCCGCCGCCGGAGTACCAGTCGGGGGCGGACAGTCCCGCGGTGGCGGTGCTGCCGTCGGCATAGTGGACGGTGGCCGCGCCGGAGGCCGTGCCGTACGAGGAGGAGGCGAGGAACAGCACGCTCAGGTAGTGGCCCGGGGGCAGTTCGACGCGCTGGCCCATGGCGACGATGTTGTCGGGGGCACCGGCGCCCGCGCCGGGGAAGTCGAAGGGGAAGCCGTCGACCTCGATCGGCCCCGCGGGCAGCTCCTCGCCCGGGTAGGTGTAGCCGCTGCCGTCGAAGTTGCCGCCGCGGGCGTCGGCGGTGTCGACGCCGTCGTTGTCGAAGTGGTCGGTCAGCGGCACCGGTACGGGGTCGGGGACCCGGCCCCAGTCGTCGGCGGTCGCGTTCTCGTCCGCGGCCCCGGCCGGGCCCTGTGGTGCGGCGCCTGCGGCGGTGGGCGCGAGGCCCAGCGCGGAGCCCGCTGCGGCGCCTGCGCCGATCGCCAGCACGTGCCGTCGTGCAAACCCGTTCATCCCGTTCTCCCTCAAGAACCTTGATCCATCCGATGTCTATGGGAGTTGTGTCAGATTCGAGCGCTTGCTGGGGAGGGAACGTAGAGATTCATCGGATGAACGTCAAGGCTCGGCGCAACGAGCGGTAACGGGCGGCACCCGGCGACTCCGAGCGGCAACGGACCGGGGCCCGGTGGCGCGAACGCCACCGGGCCCCGGTCGGGTTGGTGTGGTCCCGCGGTGCCCGGGGGCACCGCGGGTCGTGCCTCAGCGCACGCCGGTGGGCTCGGGCGCCCGCTCCTCGCCGGCCGTAGGCGGCGGCGCGGGGGCCGCGGCGAGCTGCCGGTACAGCTTCTCGCCCTCCACGTCGACGTTCGGCAGGATCCGGTCCAGCCACTTCGGCAGCCACCAGGCGGACTTGCCGATCAGCGCGAGCACCGCCGGGACGATGGTCATGCGGACCAGGAAGGCGTCGAAGAGGACCGCCACCGCCAGGCCGAAGCCCATCATCTTCACCATGTCGTCGCCCGCGCCGATGAAGCCGGCGAAGACGCTGATCATGATGATCGCGGCCGCGGTGACCACCCGGGCGCCGTACCGGAAGCCGGTGACCACCGCCTCGCCGGCCGACTCCCCGTGGACGTACGCCTCGCGCATCCGGCTGACCAGGAAGACCTCGTAGTCCATCGCCAGGCCGAAGACCACGCCGATCAGGAAGATCGGCATCATCGACATGATCGGACCGGTCTCCTCGACCCCGAAGGCCCCCGCCAGCCAGCCCCACTGGAACACCGCGACGACGGCGCCGAGCGCGGCGAGCACGGAGAACAGGAAGCCGAGGGCGGCCTTCAGCGGCACCAGCACGGAGCGGAACACCAGCATCAGCAGGACGAACGCCAGGCCGACCACCAGCGCCAGATACGGCACCAGCGCGTCGTCGAGCACCTTCGAGAAGTCGATGTTCACCGCGGTGCTGCCGGTGAGGTACAGCTCCGCGCCGGTCTCGTCCTGCAGCGCGGACGACAGGTCGCGGATCTCGCGGACGACCTTCTCGGTGTCGGTGTCGCTCGGCCCGGTGGACGGGGTGACCATGACGGTCGCCGTGTCCCCGGCCTCGTTGAACCCGGCGGGGGAGACGGAGACGACGCCGTCCACGTCGGAGATCCGCGCGACGACCTCGTCGGCCGCGTCCTGCGGGTTCGCCGCCTCGGTGGCGTCGATGACGCCGGTGACCGGACCGTTGAAGCCCGGACCGAACGCCTCGGACAGCATGTCGTACGCCTTGCGCTGCGTGGTGTCCGTCGGCTGGCTGCCCTCGTCGGGCAGGCCCAGCTCCATGCTCGCCACCGGCGCGGCCAGCGCGCCGAGCCCGATGATGGCGGCGACCAGCACCAGGACCGGGCGCTTGAGCACCCCGCGGGCCCAGCGGGTGCCCATGTTCGGCTTGGCGTCGTGGTCGGACGCCTTCGGGGCGCCGGTCTCCGGGTTGGCCTTGCGCACCTTGCGGCCGTAGATCCGCTTGCCCACGATGCCCAGCGCGGCCGGGACCAGCGTGAGCGCGATGAGCACCGCCAGCGCGACCGTACCGGCCGCCGCGAAGCCCATCTTGGTCAGGATCGGGATGTTGACGACCGCCAGGCCCGCCAGCGCGATGATCACGGTGAGGCCGGCGAAGACGACCGCCGAGCCGGCCGTGCCCACGGCGCGGCCCGCCGCTTCCTCGCGGGAGTGGCCGTCCGTCAGCTCCGCCCGGTACCGGGAGGCGATGAACAGGGCGTAGTCGATGCCGACCGCGAGGCCGATCATCATCGCCAGGGTGGAGGTCGTGGCGGACAGGTCGAGCACGGTCGCCAGCGCCGTGATCGAGGAGATGCCGATGCCGACGCCGATGAGCGCGGTGATGATCGGCAGCCCCGCCGCGACCAGCGAGCCGAAGGTGATCACGAGCACGACCAGCGCGATGCCGACACCGATGATCTCGCCGTTGCCCATGTCGGGCTCGACCATCAGCGCGTCACCGCCGGCCTGGATGTTCAGACCGTCGTCGCGCTCCTTGTCGACCACGTCGGTGATGGCGTCGCGGGTCGAGTCGTCCAGTTCCATGGACGTGACCTTGTAGTCGACGACCGCGTACGCCGTGGAGCCGTCCTCGCTGACCCCCGCGTTGTCCGCGAACGGGTCGCTGACCTGCTCCACCTGGTTCCCGGCGATGCCGTCGAGCACGCCGTCGACCGCCTCGCGGCTGTCGGCGGCGGTGATCTTCTGGCCGTCGGGTGCCTCGAAGACGATACGGGCCGTCGCGCCGTCGGCGGACTGCCCCGGGAACCGCTCCTCAAGAAGGTCGAACGCCTGCTGTGCCTCGGTGCCCGGCAGCGCGAAGTCGTCCTCGGGCGCGGTGCCCGCCGACGACGCGCCGAACCCGGCGAGAACGAAGAGCAGCAGCCATATCAGCGCCGTGATACCGCGCCGCCGGAAGGCTAGCCGGCCGAGTTTGTATAGGAAGGTGGCCACGAGCAGGTTTCTCCTGATCTCGACGGTGGGTTGTGTTGAACCAGCCCGACGACGAGAGCGGCGTGCGCCAGGTGGAGCCGTGTTCTGTTGTGGTTGGCGAACGACAGGTCAGTTCATATGCAGGGCGGGGAGAATCACTGCGTCGACATAACGGACAAGATAGTCGCTGGTGACCGGCGCGTTCTCGATGAGGGGCCGGGCCAGCATGGCCCCCAGCATCATGTGCGGGACGAACTTCGCGGCGGGGATGTCCGCGGTCAGCTCGCCGCGCGCGACGGCGCGATCGATCAGCTCCTGGAAGGCGGCCAGCTCCGGTTCGATCAAGAGCTGCCGCATGGCCTGCTGCAGTTCCTCGTTGGACTGCTGAGCGAAGGCGACCGCGCGCAGGAGGGCCGAATCCTTCTCCGCGCTCTGGCACACACCGTCGGCGAACTGCACGAGGTCTCCGCGCAGCGTGCCGGTGTCGATCCCGGCCGACCTCACCGGCTTTCCGTGCCGGAGCGCCGTGGCGACCAAGTGCGGCTTGGAGCGCCACTGGCGGTAGAGGGTGGCCTTGCTCGACCGCGTACGAGCCGCGACCGCGTCCATGGTGAGGGCCTCGTAGCCGACTTCGCGCAGATGGTCGAGCACGGCGTCGAAGAGCTCCTGCTCGCGCTCGGCGCTCAGCCGGCTCCGGCGCCCGGTGGCACTGGTGTCCTGCACGACCATCGGGCCCCCTCTCCGGTCAGCGGAACGAAACGGTTTCGTACCCAAAAAATGGTAGCGGCTGTCAGAACCGGCTCGCGCCAATAAGGGTGTGGTTTGCGTCACTCTGTGAAGACGACCCAGACCGGGCCGCGGGCGAAGCGCAGCCGCTCGCCGTCCGCGCCGGTGAACTCCGTGCCGCCGCCCGCCGATCCGCGCTCCCACCGCGCCTCGTACGACCTGCCGCCGCGCAGCACCTGCGCCTTCCCGGTGCCGACGGTCTCGGTGAAGGGGGAGACGTTGCCCGAGCGGTCGCCGAAGCCGGAGTCGTGGATCTTCACATGCTGGACGACGACCGTCGCCGCCGACAGCCGCCCGCCCGCCGCGGTGGCGGCCGGGGTGCCGTCGAAGGAGATCAGCCAGCGCTTCTTGCCCCCGTCCCAGGTGAAGCCGAAGCTCGCGGCCGGGTAGCGCACGGTGCGCTCGGCGGTGGCCTTGCCGCCCTTCGGCGCCCGGCCGAAGCGGAAGCCGATGTCCCGTGGCCGGTCCGCCTCGGGCGCCGCGGCCAGTGCCCGCTCCGGCCGGACGAAGAGGTTGTGTGGTACAGGCTTCGCGGGGTCGCGCAGGTACGCGTCGCCCGCCGTGGCCGGCGGCACGGGGAACAGGGGTGCCTTGTCGATGAGCGGGAGCAGCTTGGACTGCGCCCCGGAGAAGGCGAGCGCGGGCCTGCCGAACTGCTCCAGGAGTTCGAGGTCGGACTCGCGGGCGCTGCGCACCGGGCCGACCCGCTCCGGCGGGCGCGAGGCGTAGACCGCGAGCAGCCGGCTGAGGCCGGCTTCCACCCGTTCGGCGTAGACGATGTCCGCGCGCTCCAGGCCCGTCTGCGGGCGGGCGGGCGCGGCGTTGTCGACCTTCACGCCCAGTACGGGGCCGCCGCGTCCCGCCAGTCCGGTGAACGGCGAGCCACTTCCCAGCTCTTCCCGGGGTTTTTCGGGCTTCTGCGTCTCCTCTTTGGTGCACCCGCCCGCGAGCAGCAGCGGGAGCAGCAGGAGCACGGCCGGCAGGGCCGCGGGCGTACGCAGAAGGCGGGCTATGCGGCTGGTGCCCATGGCGTCCTTTCCCGGGTGAAATGACCTTCATGTATGCCTATGGCCTGATTCTAGAATCGATCCGCCGGACCGGATAACGCCGGGCGTCACCGGCCCCGAGTCGTTACCCTGTGGAAACGGACAGCCCCGCCCGCGGGGAAGGGCCCGACACCTCGGACCGTCCGCGAGCCCAGCCGGCGCCACCGCGTCCGAACTGCCCACCCGAACAGCCCGGGGTGTCCGCCGCCGACACCCGCCGCCCGGCCAGGGCGGGCTGACCAGTTCACATGACCCGGAGGAGTGCACGTTGACCACCGAAGCCGCACCGGAACGGCATCCCCAGCCCGCCCCCCGGCCGCACCCGCGTCCGCGAGCGGCCGAGGAGACCCTGAGCAGCCTGGACGTGTGGGCGCGCTCGGCCCCCATCCGGCTCGCCGGATACGAGGACGACCCGGCCGACACCGCCGAGCTGCACATCCTGCGCGGCATCGACTGATCCGGCCGGGCCCCTTGCACCCGTACTCCCGCGTGTCCTAGCCGACGAACGTGCGGACGGCCGCCTTCAGATCGGCGAGCCCCTTCTTGGCGTCGGTGAAGAACATCCCGGTGTTTTCCGCGGTGTACAGCTCGTTGTCGATGCCCGCGTACCCGTGGCCCATCGACCGCTTGATCACCACCACGCTCTTGGCCCGGTCCACGTCCAGGATCGGCATGCCGGAGATCGCGTTGCCCGGCCGCCGCGCGGCCGGGTTGGTGACGTCGTTGGCGCCGATCACCAGCGCCACGTCCGCCTGCGGGAACTCCGGATTCGCCTCCTCCATCTCCTTGAGCTGCGGATACGGCACGTTGGCCTCGGCCAGCAGCACGTTCATGTGCCCCGGCATCCGGCCGGCCACCGGGTGGATCGCGTACGTGACCTCCACGCCGTGCTCCTCCAGCAGGTCCGCCAGGTCGCCCAGCTCGTGCTGCGCCTGCGCGGCCGCCAGCCCGTACCCCGGCACGATGACGACCTTGCCGGCGTACGCGAGCTGGATCGCCACGTCGTCGACGGAGACCGGGCGGACCTGCACGTCCCCGTCCGTGCCCACGGCCGCCGCCTCGTCGCCGGTGCCGAAGCCGCCGACGATGATGGCCGGAATCGAACGATTCATGGCGTCCGCCATCAGCTTGGTGAGGATCGTGCCCGAGGCGCCGACGAGCGCGCCGGCGATGATCAGCGCCGGCTCGTTGAGCACGAAGCCGGCCATGCCGACCGCCGTGCCGGTGAAGGCGTTGAGCAGCGAGATCACCACGGGCATGTCCGCGCCGCCGATCGGCAGCACCATCGTGATGCCGAACGCCAGCCCCGCGAGCGTCAGCAGCGTCAGCGCCGCGACGCTGCCCGGGTCCACCACCAGCCAGACACCGGCCCCGGCGAAGACCAGGGCGAGCCCGGCGTTCAGCGCCTGGCTGCCCGGCAGGACGATCGGCTTGCCCGTGATCAGGCCCTGCAGCTTCCCGGCGGCGATCAGTGAGCCGGAGAAGGTGATGGCGCCGATGAGGATGTCGATGCCGCCCGGCACGGTGGTGCGCGCGCCGAGGTCCTCCGGGTGCGCGTGCTGGAGCACCTCGACGATGGCCAGCAGCGCGGCGGCACCGCCGCCGACCGCGTTGAACAGGCTCACCAACTGCGGCATCGCGGTCATCTCGACGGTACGGGCCAGATACAGCCCGGCGCCGGAGCCGACGATGGTCGCGGAGAGCAGCACCAGCCAGCCGGTGGCGGTGATGTCGCCGCGCTCCGCCAGCAGCACCGCGGTCGCCACGATCGCGACCGCCATGGCACCGGCCGAGAGGGTGTTGCCGCGGCGGGCGGTGGCGGGGGAGTTCATCAGCCGCAGGCCGAGCACGAAGCACGCGGCGGCGGCCAGCAGCACGTACCGTACGGCGGTCTCCAGATCGCTCACTTCGCCGCACCTCCCTTGGCGCCGCCCGGCGTCGGCCGGGCGCGGAACATATGGAGCATCCGGTCCGTGACGACGTACCCGCCGACGACGTTCATCGCGCCGAACGCGACGGCCACGAACGCCAGCGCGTACTCCAGCGGCTCGTCGGCCAGGGACGTCACCAGCATCGCGCCGATCAGCACGATCCCGTGGATCGAGTTGGCGCCGGACATCAGCGGTGTGTGCAGCGTCGCCGGCACCTTGCTGATCACTTCGAAGCCGACCAGCACGCTGAGCACGAAGATCGTGACGGCGGTGAGCAGATCGAGGTTCACCGGTTCCCTCCGTTCTGCGGGGCGACCGCGTCGCTGACGACCTTGCCGCCGTGCGCAACGACCACGCCGGCCTGGATGTCGTCGTCGAGGTCGATGCGCACCGCCTCGTCGGCCACCAGGTGCGCCAGCAGCGCGCTGATGTTGCGGGCGTACGCGGTGGAGGCGGCGGTCGCCATCACGGACGGCAGGTTGCCCGCGCCGATCAGCGTCACGCCGCCGGCGAGGACCGCGGTCTTGTCCGGCTCGGACAGCTCCACGTTGCCGCCGAGTTCGCTGGCGGCCATGTCCACCACCACGGAGCC
Organism: Streptomyces sp. CMB-StM0423; assembly: GCF_002847285.1. Classification (NCBI taxonomy): domain Bacteria; kingdom Bacillati; phylum Actinomycetota; class Actinomycetes; order Kitasatosporales; family Streptomycetaceae; genus Streptomyces; species Streptomyces sp. CMB-StM0423. The sequence continues at coordinate 7,281,728 of NZ_CP025407.1, forward strand.
GGGGCGCATCTGTTCCAGCGCCTCGGCCGTGACCATCAGCGGCGGCTTGCGGCCGGGCACCCTGGCGGTGGTGATCACCACGTCGAAGCGGGGCACCGCCGCCGTCAGCGCGGCGAGCTGCGCCCGCTGCTCCTCGTCGGTGAGCACGCGCGCGTAGCCGCCCTCGCCCGCCGCCGAGGCCACGCCCTCCAGCTCCAGGAACTTCGCGCCCAGCGACTCGATCTCGCCCTGCGCCGCGGGCCGGACGTCGTACGCGGTGACGATCGCGCCGAGCCGGCGGGCGGTGGCGATGGCCTGCAACCCGGCGACGCCCGCGCCGAGCACGAGAACGGCGGCGGGCTTCGAGGTGCCCGCCGCCGTGGTCAGCATCGGAAAGTACCGGTCGTAGCTGTCGGCGGCGAGCAGCACCGCCTTGTATCCCGCGACGTTGGCCTGGGAGGTCAGCGCGTCCATCGTCTGAGCCCGGCTGAGCGTGCGGGGCAGCAGGTCGAGGCTGACGACGGTCACCCCCCGGGCGGCCAGCTCGCCGATCAGGGTGGCCTGGCGGAGCGGGTCGAGCATGCCGATGAGCGTCTGCCCTGAGCGCAGGGCGGCGGCGGTCTCGCGGTCGGGCGGGGCGACACAGAGCACGACGTCGGCCCGGCGGATCAGCTCGTCCGCGCCGACGATCTCGGCCTCCGCGGCCGTGTAGTCGGCGTCGGTGAACCAGGCGCTCGTGCCCGCGCCGGTCTCGACGAGGACGTCGACACCCGACCGGCGCACACGGGTGACGACTTCGGGGGTGAGGGCGACGCGGCGCTCGTCCGGCGCGCGCTCCCTCAGGACCCCCGCGGTGACGGCTTGGGCTCCCATGCTTCTCGCTCCCTCTTGGGCGAATTGCGGGCGACCTCAGGGTGCTGCCCTCGGTGCGCGGTGGGGACACCTCGGGCAGTGGTGATGCGGGTGTGCGTTGGTGGTGCGGTGGTGGCGCAGTGTGCGGTGGTGGTGCCGGGACGGGCACGCTATCGGATAACCGTTCCGTTCGGACCGCCCCGGACGTGCGGTTCCTGCGGATCGCGACCGGCGGACGGGCCGGTGCCGACCGGGAGGTGAGCCAGGCTCTCGCCGGCCGCGAGCCGGCGCACGAGGGCCTGGAAAGTGGGGCAGCGGGTGAAGTCGTGCGCCTCGCACTCCAGCGCGTGGTCGATCATCGCCTTCGACCGCTCGATCTCCCGCATCCGCTCCTGGAGCTCCTCCCGGTGCCGTGCCAGAAGCGCGTGCCGGTCCGCGGGGCCCTGCGCGGCGAACAGCTCGCGCAGTTGCTCCAGGCTGAGCCCGCCGCGCTTGCCGCCGATGATCATGGCGACCCGGGAGACGTGGTCGGAGGTGTAGCGCCGGCGGCCGTTCACGCGCTCCGCCGGGGTGAGCAGGCCCATGGCCTCCCAGTGCCGCAGCACATGGGCGGCGAGGCCGAAGCGCCCGGCCAGCTCGCCGATGGTCATGGACTCGCCCGACTTCATGTTGACATTAACTTGCAGAGTGGGCGCGGAGTCAAGGGGGAGGCCCTTGTACGACGTGATCGTCGCGGGACCGCTCGCCTGCCGGACTGCGCCGGGCGGGCGAGACGTCCGATTCGTTCAAGACGCGCCCGCCGGCCCGCTCCTAGGGTCGGGGCCATGACCGCACGATTCGACGCCATCGGAATGGTGACCGCCGACATGGCCGCCACCCTCGCCTTCTACCGCCTGCTCGGCCTGGACATCCCCGCCGACGCCGACGGGCAGCCGCACGTCGAGGCGGCACTGCCCGGCGGGCTGCGCCTGATGTGGGACGGGGAGGAGACGATCAAGTCCTTCGCGCCCGACTTCGAGCCGCCGACCGGAGAGGGGCGCATCGGCCTCGCCTTCCGCTGCGAGGGACCCGCCGACGTGGACGCGACGTACGCGATGCTCACCGAGGCCGGGTACAAGGGCGCCATGGCGCCCTGGGACGCCGAGTGGGGCCAGCGCTACGCGCAGGTGCACGACCCGGACGGCAACGGCGTCGACCTCTTCGCCCCACTCGGCTGACCGCGGGGCCCACGGCGAACGGGCCGGGGTGCGGCTGCTCAGAGCAGCGCCGTCAGCGGCACCCCGGCCAGCGTCCGCATCTCGCGCGCCAGGTGCGCCTGGTCCGCGTACCCCGCCAGCGCCGCCGCCCCGGCCGGCGGCGTGCCCGCCCTGGCCAGCGCCAGCGCGCGGTTCATCCGCAGCACCCGGGCCAGCGTCTTCGGCCCGTACCCGAACGCCGCCAGGCTGCGCCGGTGCAACTGCCGCTCGCCGAGCCCCACCGCCCCGGCGACCTCGGCCACCGGCCGGCCCGCCGCCAGCGCGGCGACGACCGCCGGCACGTACGGCTCCGGCGGCTCCGCGTCCGCCAGCCGCGCCCGCGCCAGCGCCTCCAGCGCCGCGCCCGGGTCCGCCGCCCCGGCGACCCGCTCCGCCGCGATCCGGGCCCGCCGCTCGCCCCACAGGTCCGCCAGCGGCACCCGCAGGTTCCGCAGCTCGTGCGCGGGCGCGCCCAGCACCGCCGGGCCCTGCCCGGGGGCGAAGCGCAGCCCGGTGTACGTGCCGCCCCCGGCCCCGGTGCCGACGTGCGCCCGGGTGTCGGGGCCCGCGACGAGCAGCCCGCCGGGCGTGAGGATCAGGTCGGTGCCGCCGTCGGGGAGCACCCGGTACGGGCCCGGGCGGACGTCCCGGCGGCGCCAGACGACGGCACCGCCGAGCAGCGCAGGACTCTCCTCGTACATCACTCCAGGATGCCGCAGACTGGGAGGCATGCCCGAGCTTCCCGAAGTCGAAGCGCTCAGCGGATTCCTGACCGAGCACCTGGTGGGGCGGTACGTCGCCCGGGTGCAGCCGGTCGCGATCAGCGTGCTCAAGACGTACGACCCGCCGCTCACCGCGCTGGAGGGCGCCGAGGTCACGGCCGTCGGGCGGCGCGGCAAGTTCCTGGACCTCACGGTCGCCGACGAACTGCACCTGGTGATCCATCTGGCCCGGGCCGGCTGGCTGCAGTGGAAGGACCGACTGCCGGCCGCGCCGCCGCGTCCCGGCAAGGGGCCGCTGGCGCTGCGGGTGCGGCTGGCCGAGCCGGAGGGCGCGGGCTTCGACCTCACCGAGGCGGGCACGCAGAAGCGCCTCGCGGTCTACTGCGTACGGGATCCGCAGGACGTGCCCGGCGTCGCCCGGCTGGGGCCCGACCCGCTGGACGCGGCGTTCACGGCGGAGGCGTTCGCCGGGCTGCTGGCGGAGGAGCGGCGGCAGATCAAGGGCGTGCTGCGCGACCAGTCGACGATCGCCGGCATCGGCAACGCGTACTCCGACGAGATCCTGCACGTCGCGAAGCTCTCCCCGTACAAGCTCGCCGCGAACCTCACCGACGAGGAGACCGCCGTGCTCTACGCGGCGATCGGCGACACCCTGCGCGGCGCCGTCGAGCGCTCCCGCGGGGTGGCCGCGGGGCGGCTGAAGGCGGAGAAGAAGAGCGGGCTGCGGGTGCACGGGCGGGCCGGGGAGAAGTGCCCAATCTGCGGCGACACGATCCGCGAGGTGTCGTTCGCCGACTCGGCGCTGCAGTACTGCCCCACCTGCCAGACCGGCGGCAAGCCGCTGGCCGACCGGAGGATGTCCCGGCTGCTGAAGTGACCGCGGCCGCGGAGGGCTTCACGAGCCGCCGGCGTCCTCCAGCCGGAAGCCCACCTTCAGGCACACCTGCCAGTGCGCCACGACGCCGTTCTCCAGTTGCCCCCGCACCTGGGTGACCTCGAACCAGTCGAGGTTGCGCAGCGTCTGCGAGGCGCGCGCGACGCCGTTGCGGACGGCGTCGTCGACGCCGGCGGGGGAGGAGCCGACGATCTCGGTGATGCGGTACGTGTGGTCGCTCATGAATCCACCGTGCCGCAGACCCGCCGGGCTCGCGACACGGGCGGCACCCGGCAGAACCCGGGGGCTACGGCACCACGGTGACCGGCCAGCGGCCCGCCTTGACCAGGCGCACCGCCACCGAGCCGACGAGCCGGTGGCCCGCCTGCTCCGAGGCGCCGACGATCACCGCGTCCGCCTTGAGGTCCTGCGCCGCCTGCACCAGCCCCGTGTACGCGTCGCCGTGCAGGGTGTGGAACTCCCAGCGCACCTCGAACAGCCCGCGCAACTGCGCCACCGCCCGCCGGATCTCCGCCACCAGCTCCTCGGCCACCTCCGCCGTCGTGCCCGCCACCGGCGCGCCGAGCGCCGCCGCGGCGGCCAGCGTCGGCTGCACGTACACCACGGCGAGCAGCGAGCCCTGCCGCCGGGCCAGCCCCGCGGCGTAGGCGGCGGCGCGCCAGGAGGTGTCGGAGCCGTCGACCCCGACGAGGATCACCTTGGGGCCGTCGGTGCCGCGCTCGAAACCGGTCGCGCCCCCGGGGCGGTCTTCCGGGCGCTCCCCGGTCCCGTCCCCTGACCTGTTCTCTGAACTGTCGTCGAGGTTGCCCTCGGTGCCGGCTTCGCTCACAACCCGGACGGTACCCGACGCGCCTCACGGCGGGCACCGCCCGGTACGGTGCGCGCGGCCGGGCGGTGCGGTTGACTGCGGGCATGACGCAATCCCACCCGCCCGCAGGAGCACCCGCGGATCTACGGCTCGCCCAGCCGGCCGGGCGCTGGCTGCTGACTGCGGTGGTGATCGGCTCGGGCATCACCTTCCTCGACGCCACCGTCGTCAACGTCGCGCTGCCCACCATCGGCGACGAACTCGGCGCCTCCCTCGGCGGGCTGCAGTGGACCGTCAACGGCTACACCCTCACCCTCGCCGCGCTCATCCTCCTCGGCGGCGCCCTCGGCGACCGCTACGGCCGCCGCCGGATCTTCATCTTCGGCACCGTGTGGTTCGCGGTGGCCTCGCTGCTGTGCGCGCTGGCGCCGAACGTCGGCATCCTCATCGGCGCCCGCACCCTTCAGGGCATCGGCGGCGCGCTGCTGACCCCCGGCTCCCTCGCCCTCATCCAGGCGTCCTTCGCCCCCGAGGACCGGGCCCGCGCGATCGGCGTCTGGTCGGGGCTCGCCGGCATCGCGAGCGCCCTCGGCCCGCTGCTCGGCGGCTGGCTGGTGGAGGCGGCGAGCTGGCGGTGGGTGTTCGCCATCAACGTGCCGCTGGCCGTCGTCGTCGTGGCCGTCGCCGCCCGGCACGTACCCGAGAGCCGCGACGAGACGGCCACGGGACGCTTCGACTGGACCGGCGCCGCGCTCGGCGCGCTCGGCCTGGCGGGCGTGACGTACGCCCTGATCGCCGCGCCCGAGAAGGGCGTCTCGGCGCTGCTGCTGGCCGCGAGCAGCGGCGTGGGGGTGGCGAGCCTCGCGGCGTTCGTCTTCGTCCAGCGGCGCAGCAGCCACCCGATGCTGCCGACAGGGATCTTCGGCTCCCGCCAGTTCACCGCGGCGAACGTGGTCACGTTCGTCGTCTACGCCGCCCTCGGCGGGGTGACCTTCTTCCTCGTGCTGGACCTGCAGATCGCCGCCGGCTACTCGCCGATCGCCGCGGGCTCCGCGCTGCTGCCGGTGACGCTCATCATGCTGGCGCTCTCGGAGCGGTCGGGAAGGCTGTCGGAGCGCATCGGGCCGCGCATCCCGATGACGGTCGGCCCGGCGATCTGCGCCGGCGGGCTGCTGCTGATGCTGCGCATCGGCGGTCCCGGCGGCAACGTCTCGTACGTACAGGACGTGCTGCCCGGCGTGGTGCTCTTCGGCTTCGGCCTGGCGACGACGGTCGCCCCGCTCACCGCCACCGTCCTCGGCGCCGTGGAGGACCGGCACTCCGGCATCGCCTCCGGCGTCAACAACGCGGTGGCCCGCGCCGCGGGCCTGCTCGCCGTCGCCGCGCTGCCGCTGGCCGCCGGCCTCTCCGGCAACGACTACCGCAACCCCGGGGCCTTCGGCGACGGCTTCCGCATCGCCCTGTTCATCTGCGCCGCGCTGCTCGCCGGCGGGGCCGTGCTCTCCTGGCTGACGATCCGCTCGCCGAAGGAGCCGGCGGGGCCGCCGGAGCCGCCGTGCCACGTGCACTGCACGATGGCGGGCCCGCCGCTGCAGTCGCTGGTCGAGGACACGGCCGCCGACGACCCCGAGGAGCCGGAACGCCCCTAGCCCCCTAGTCCGCCGGGCCGTCCGCCGGCCCGTAGACCAGGTGCAGCACGCCGGAGCCGAACGCCTTCGAGTCGAGCAGCTTCAGCGGGATCCTGGTGTCGCCCTCGTCGAAGAGCCGCTCGCCCTGGCGCACCGCGACGGGGTGGACCAGCAGGTGCAGCTCGTCCAGCAGGCCGTGCGCGAGCAGCTCGCGGATCACGGAGACCGAGCCGCCGATGGAGACGTCCCCGCCGGACTCCTGCTTGAGCGCGGTCACGCCGCTGACCAGGTCGCCCTGGAGCTTCTCGGAGTTGCGCCAGGAGAGGTCGACCTCGCCGCGGCTGACGACGATCTTGCGGGCGTCGCCGAGGATCTTCGCGAACCCGGCGTCCTCGTCGTCGGTGTCCTCCCGCTGCGGCCACGCCTCCGCGAAGCCGTCGTAGGTCTTGCGGCCGTAGAGCATGGTGTCGGACATCAGCCCGCCGACCGCCTCGCCCATCTCGTCGTCGAAGTAGGACATGTGCCACTGGTCGGGCGCCTCCACGACGCCGTCGAGGGAGATGAACAGGCTGGCAATGATCTTTCTCACGAGAGGCTCCAGAGGGCGGGGGGTTCGGCGGACGTGCAGTCCGTCGTGACGTTAGCGGCCGCCGGGCATCAGGTCTTGTACAGAAGCGCCAGCGGCTGCGCGGGCCGCGGATCGTCCCGCAACTGGCCCGCGGTCCTGCCGATGAAGCGGCTGAGCGCGTGGGCCAGATGCGGCTCGTCGTAATAGCCCAGGCGGTGCACGACGTCCTCGGCCGCCGCGCCCCCGCGGAGCAGGACCGCGGCGTGCCGCGCCCGTTCTATCTGCCGGGCGGCGCCGTGGGTGAACCCGGTCGCGGCCTGGAAGCGCCGCTGCGCGGTGCGCGCGGAGACATCCGGCGTGCCGCCGCGCATCACGTCGGTGACGAGCGGGTCGCGGACGAGCACGCCGGCGCGCACCAGCCGGTCCGCGAACGCCTCGGCGTCGTCGGGGCCCGGCACCGGCCAGTGGGAGCCCTTCAGCCAGAACGACCTGCGCGTCGCGTCGGGTATGTCCACCCCGCCGTCGACGAGCAGCGGCGCCGGCAGATGCGTCAGCGAGGTGCCCAGGGCGAAGGTGATGCCGAAGAACGCCGCTTCCTCGGGCACCGGTACCGTGCTCGTCCGCGACTCGGGCCCGGCCACCGCGGCCTGGAACCCGGCGGGCGACTCCCAGAACACCACATCCCAGCAGGCCGACGCGACCGCCGTCATCCGGTCGATGCCCTCGCTGCGGCTGCGCCAGACGTACGACACGTACGGCGAGTCCGACGCCCGCCCCTCGATCTCCAGCCCCATCGCGCCCCCTCGCGACAACCGGCGCCCCGCACGGGCGCGCTCCCGCCGTGCAGTCTGGCACGCGCCACCGACAACGGCCGGGCGGCGGACGGCGGGACGAGCGTGCGGCGGTAGTCGCGGACGGCGGCCCGCCTCCGCGAAGCTCCGTGCGGTGTACGGGCGTTGTCCGGCCCGCCGCCACCTCCCGCCGGAGCAGCGGTTTTATACGCGCTTTCGCGGCCCGGTGCTTCGATGCAGGCCGCGAACGACCCACCGAGCTCCCTGAGGGGGACCCCTTGAGACGTCTCGCCACGGCCCTGGCCGCCGTCCTCGCCGGCGCCGCCGCGCTGGCCCCGCTCGCCCAGGCCGCCGCGCCCGCGGCCGCGTCCGACCCCGCGCCCGGCGGGCCGCAGCGCCCGTACGAACCGGACGTGGAGGGCACCGACAACATCGACACCCTGGACGTCACCGCGACCCGCGGCCCCGGGCGGAGTGTGACGGTCGCCTTCGACCGGCGCAGCCGCGCCGCCGAGGGGACGACGCCCGCCGGGGCCCGCCGCTTCGTCTTCCTCTTCGACGGCTCCGTCAGCTTCCGCCCGGAGTCCTTCCCGACCTGCGCCCGCGCCGTCGTCGAGGCCGGCGGCGTGGCCGCCTGCCCGCCCGGCTCCCTCGTCGGCGAGGGCCTCGGCACCTGGCCGGACGGCTCGGAGCACGAGGTGGCCGTCGTCAACACGCGCGTCGACGGCACGCCCGGGGTGCTCGTGGTCATCCCCGGCACCGGCTCCATCCTGGAGCAGACCTTCGAGCGCGTACGGGACCCGTACCGCGGCGACTACCGGTGGGCGGCCGACGAGATCGTGCCGCCCAGCCCGGTGCCGCCGGGGGAGCGCGCGGGCACCACGCGCTTCCGGTTGTCGTTCGGCGCGACCCGCGAGGACCACGGCCGCACCGTCGGCTTCGTCGAGACGACGGCGCGGCCCGGTGACAAGCTGCGGTTCGGGCTGTGGAGCGAGTTCGTCACCGGCCAGGTCGTGCTGCCCACGGCGACCGTGCGGCTGCGGCCCTGACCCCCTCCCGTACGGGCCCGGCCGGGCGGTGGCGTCGGAAGTCCCGCAGCGTCACCGCCCCGCCGGGCACCAGGCTCACCCGCCGGACCCGCCCGTGCCCGTCGACGGAGAAGCCGGTATTGCAAGAAACAACCAAGAAATGTAAGCGAGTTGCGTTCGCGGGCGGATGGCGTGCGGGTCGGTCGGCGTGGTGCGGATGTCCCCAGCTCCGCACGCTGCCAACTCGTGCGTACGCCGCCCTTGACGGCATGCTGTCATGTGCACGCAAGCCGGTGAGGCGTGGCCGTGGGCGGGAGCGGGGTCGGTGTCGCGACCGTAGACTTAACATGATCGTTCTGCAATTCTGCGATATCTCAGCGCAATTAGCTAACTCACAGGTTGGACGACCCCCATGAGAAAGCACCGCTCGAGACATCGGCCCACCGTCGCCGCCCTCGCCACCGGACTGCTCCTGTTCGGCCTGCCGGTCCTCCCCGCCGTCGCCGCCGCCGGCTCCGACGCCGCCGCCGGCCGACCCGCCGCCGCGAGCAGCGCCGCCCCGCGGCACGCCGCGGCGGAAGTCACCGACGGCGACCAGGCCACGTACTGGCAGAGCCGGGGCACGGGCCCGCAGTGGGTGCAGACCGACCTCGGCCGGCAGGCACGCGTCGACGAGGTCGGGCTCCGACTGCCCGCGGACGCCGCCGTGCGCAAGCAGACGCTCGCCGTGCAGGGCAGCGCCGACGGCACCACCTTCCACACGCTGTCCGCCGAGGACACCCGCGCCTTCCGCCCCGCCGCGGACAACACCGTGAACGTACGGTTCCCCGCCTCCCTCACCCGCTACGTGCGCGTGCAGTTCGCCGGCACCACCGCAGAACGCCCCGCCCGCCTCGCCGAACTCACCGTGCACACCGCCGCGGACGGAGCCGCCGACCTCGCGGCGGGCCGCCCCCTCAAGGCCAGCAGCCACACCGGCGACCGCACCGCCGACCGGGCGGGCGACGGCGACCGCGACAGCTTCTGGCAGAGCGCGAAGAGCAAGCGCGAGCAGTGGTTGCGGACCGACCTCGGCGCCACCGTCGGCATCGACCGCGCCGTGCTCAAGCTCCCCGAGGGCGGCGCCGCCCGGGTGCAGAACCTCAAGCTCCAGGGCAGCACGGACGGGCGGGAGTTCACCGACCTGACCGCCGCCCGCGACATCGCCTTCGGCGCCGCCGGCGGCCACAGCGCGACCCTCTCCTTCGACACCGCCGTCACCCGCCACGTACGCGTCGTCTTCACCGCCGGCACCGGCAGCGCCCGGCTGGCCGAGCTGGAGGTCTACGGTCCGGCCGAGGGCGACACCCGGCCGCCCGGCACCCCCCGCGACCTCAGCCGCACCGCGCTGCCCGACGGCCGCGTCCAGCTCGACTGGCGGCCCCCGGCCGACGGCGCGGACGGCATCGCCGGCTATGACGTCTACGCCGACGGCCGGCTGCACACCGGCGTCGCCGCCGACGTGACGACGTACGCCGACGCCCCGGCGCCCGGCGAGTCGGTCACGTACCGCGTACGCGCCCGGGACGCCGCCGGCAACCAGTCGCCCGACAGTGCCAAGGTGACCGCCCGGGTCGGCCAGACTGCCACCACCGCCGCCGCGGAGCCCGCCGCACCGGACCCCGGCACCGCCGCCGCGACCGCGGCCGCCGCCGACCCCGACCTGGCCGGGGGCAAGCCGGTCACCGCCTCCTCCCACGTCCACAACTTCGTCGCCGCCAACGCCAACGACGGCAACCGCGGCACCTACTGGGAAGGCGCCGGCGGCGCCTATCCCGGCACCCTCACCGTCGCACTCGGCGCCAACGCCGACGTCAGCGCCGTCGTCGTCCAGCTCAACCCCGACCCCATCTGGGGCCCGCGCACCCAGACCTTCTCGGTCCTCGGCCGGGAGCAGGACGCCACCTCCTTCACCACCCTCAAGGCCGGCGCCCAGTACGCCTTCGACCCCGCCACCGGCAACAGCGTCACCGTCCCGGTGACCGGCCGCGTTGCCGACCTGCGGCTGTCGTTCACCGGCAACACCGGTGCCCCGGCGGGCCAGGTGGGCGAACTCCAGGTCCTCGGCACCGCCGCGCCCAACCCCGACCTGGAGGTCACCGGCCTCACCCACACCCCCGCAAGCCCCGACGAGACCCAGTCCGTCACCCTCGCCGCGACCGTGCACAACGCCGGCGAGGAGCCCGCTGCGGCCACCGGCGTCGACTTCCTGCTCGGCGGCGAACCGGCCGGCACCGCCGCCGTCGGCACGCTGGCCCCGGGCGCCACGCAGACCGTGACCGCGAACACCGGGGCGCACGACGCCGGCGAGTACGCCGTCGCCGCCGTCGTCGACCCCGACGACACCGTCGTCGAACAGGACGAGGGAAACAACGAGTACACCGCTCCCACCCCGCTCCGTGTCTCGCCGGTGCAGAGCAGCGACCTCGTCGCCGCCTCCGTGGACTGGACGCCCAGCTCCGCGACCGGCGGGGAGCGGGTCGACTTCTCCGTGTCGCTGAAGAACCAGGGCACCCAGGCGTCGGCGAGCGGCAGCCACCCGATCACCCTCACGCTGCGCAACGCCTCCGGCGGTACGGTCACCACGCTGAACGGCGCGCACAACGGCACCATCGCCGCCGGCGCCACCACCGCCCCCGTCGGCCTGGGCAGTTGGACGGCGGCCAACGGCTCGTACACCGTCGAGGTGACGGTCGCCGCCGACGCCAACGAGGTGCCGGTCAAGCGCGAGAACAACACCAGCACCGAGTCGCTGTTCGTCGGCCGCGGCGCCGACATGCCGTACGACACGTACGAGGCCGAGGACGGCGCCGTCGCCGGCGGCGCGCAGGTCGTCGGCCCGAACCGCACCATTGGCGACGTCGCGGGCGAGGCGTCCGGGCGGCGCGCGGTGACCCTCGACCAGACCGGCGAGTCCGTCGAGTTCACCACCAGGGCCAGCACGAACACCCTGGTCACCCGGTTCTCCATCCCCGACGCCCCGGGCGGCGGCGGCATCGACGCCACCCTGAACGTCTACGTCGACGGCACCTTCCACAAGGCCATCAGCCTCACCTCGAAGTACGCCTGGCTGTACGGGGCGGAAGCCAGCCCCGGCAACAGTCCCGGCGCAGGGCCCGCGCGGCACATCTACGACGAGGCGAACCTGATGCTGGACAGAACCGTGCCCGCCGGCAGCAAGATCCGGCTCCAGAAGGACGCGGCCAACACCACCAGCTACGCGATCGACTTCGTCAGCCTGGAGCAGGTCGCGCCGAAGGCCAACCCGGACCCGGCCGCGTACACCGTGCCCGCCGGGGTCACCCACCAGGACGTGCAGAACGCCCTGGACCGGGTGCGGATGGACACCACGGGACAGCTCAAGGGCGTCTACCTGCCGCCCGGCGAGTACCAGACGTCGAGCAAGTTCCAGGTGTACGGCAAGCCGGTGCAGGTCGTCGGCGCCGGACCCTGGTACACCCGCTTCCACGCGCCCGCGGGCCAGCAGAACACCGACGTCGGCTTCCGCGCCGAGCAGGCGGCGGCGGGATCCTCCTTCCGCGGCTTCGCCTACTTCGGCAACTACACCAGCCGCATCGACGGCCCCGGCAAGGTCTTCGACTTCCAGAACGTCTCGGACATCACGATCGACGACATCTGGAACGAGCACATGGTGTGCCTCTACTGGGGCGCCAACACCGACGACATCACCATCGGGAACTCCCGCATCCGCAACTCGTTCGCGGACGCCATCAACATGACCAACGGCAGCACCGGCGCCCACGTCGTCAACAACGAGTCCCGCGCCACCGGCGACGACAGCTTCGCGCTCTTCTCCGCGATCGACGCGGGCGGCTCCGACATGCACAGCAACGTCTACGAGAACCTGACCTCGCTGCTCACCTGGCGGGCCGCGGGCATCGCCGTCTACGGCGGCTACAACAACACCTTCCGCAACATCCGCATCGCCGACACCCTCGTCTACTCCGGAGTCACGGTCAGCTCGCTGGACTTCGGCTATCCGATGAACGGCTTCGGCACCCAGCCGACGACCCTGGAGAACATCACCATCGAACGCTGCGGCGGCCACTTCTGGGGCGCGCAGACCTTCCCGGGCATCTGGCTCTTCTCCGCCTCGAAGGTCTTCCAGGGCATCAGGATCAACAACGTCGACATCGTCGACCCGACGTACTCCGGGATCATGTTCCAGACCAACTACGTGGGAGGCCAGCCGCAGTTCCCGATCAAGGACACGATCCTCAGCGACATCACGATCTCCGGCGCCCGCAAGAGCGGTGACGCCTTCGACGCCAAGTCCGGCTTCGGCCTGTGGGCGAACGAGATGCCCGAGGCGGGCCAGGGCCCGGCCGTCGGCCAGGTCACGTTCCGCGGCCTGACCCTGAGGAACAACGCGCAGGACATCAAGAACACCACGTCCACCTTCAGCATCGACATCCAGCCCTGATCAGCGCCCCTTCGCGGGCTGGCGCCCCGGCCGGATTCCGACGCCCGGCCGGGGCGCCGCCGTCGGCACGTACGGCGGGCGCGGGCGGCCCGGAGAGTGCGGCCGGCCGTCCCGAACGCGTCGTTCCAGCCGACCGGCACGTAGTGGTCGGTGTCCGGGTCGTACGCCGTGGGTTCCGTGAGCCGTCCCCGGTCCTCCGCGCGTGGTCGGTCCACTCGGAAGCACGGTCACCGGGCGCTGCCGCAGCAGCACCTCGGCGACGCCGCGCGCGGCGCATTCAGCGGCTTGGTCCCGGTTCGCCGTGCGATCCGGTGCCCGTGTCCCGGCGCACGGCGGGTCCCGGATGCCTGAACGGTCATCGATGCAGGTGGCCGGATTGTGCCCCGGTGTGGGCGGACCGCTTCGCAACTCCGCTACTGACGCGTAGTCTTCTGTTCGGGCCCCGTTGTTCCCCCGGCAGCGGGGCCCATAACGTGCCCCGCCGCCGTGCCCGTACGGGCACGGCGGCGGGTGAACGGCCGGCGCTCAGCGCGGCTTGAGCGGCGTCGGCGGCAGCGGCGGCGCCTCCAGCCGGGGGCCTTCGTAGCCGTGGACCTCGCCGAAGCCGGTGCCGCTCATCCACTCCGTACGGGCCCGGTCGATCTCGTCGTGGTGGCGGCCCACGAAGTTCCACCACATCACGATCCGTTCCGCGAACGGCTCGCCACCCAGCAGCATCAGCGAGCTGTCCACGTCGGCGCGCAGCGGCAGCTCCGTACGGCCGCAGCCCAGGTAGACCATGGACTCCGGCGCCAGCCGCAGCCCGTCGACCTCCGCCTCGCCGGACATCGTCAGCACCGCGTACTCGTAGTCGGGCTCCACCGGCAGCCGCGCCTCCGTGCCCGCCGCCAGGGTGACGTCGGCGCCGACGATCGGCGTGTACGTCGTCCCCGGGGACGCCGCGCCGGCCAGCTCGCCGAGGATCACCGTCGCCGTCAGGCCGCCGCCGGCCACGTGCGGCAGCTCCGCGTGGTGCTCGAAGGCGGGCGCGGTGGCGCGGTGGGCGCCGGGGAGCGCGACCCACAGTTGTGCGCCGTGCAGCAGCCGCGAGTGGTCGCGCGGCGATTCCTCCGAGTGGGCGATGGCCCGCCCCGCCGTCATCAGCCCCAGCTCCCGCGGCCGCACCGGCTGCAGGCTGCCCAGGCTGTCGCGGTGCAGGACCTCGCCGTCGTGCAGCCAGCTCACGGTCTGCAGCCCCGTGTGCGGGTGCGGCGGCACCTGCATCCCCGGCTCGCCCGCGATGTCGTCGGGGCCGTAGTGGTCGACGAAGCACCAGGCGCCGACCATCCGCCGGCCGAGGTTCGGCAGCAGCCGCCGCACCACCGTGCTCTCGCCCAGCGGCATGTGGCGCGCCTCCAGCACCTCGCGCACCGGCTCCGCCGTCACGTCCGCCCGGCCGCCGCAGGCGGCGACCGGGGGCTTCATGTCGAGATTGCTCATGCGCCCACGCTACGCGCGCGGCGGCCGGAGTCCGCGTGCCGGCCCGGCCGCCCGCGCGTCACCCGGCGCGCGTCACCCCGGCGCCGCGACCAGCCGCCACAGGTGGTCCGCGGTGCCGTTGTCGTCGTACTGCACCACCTGCGCGCTGTTCGCCGTCGACATGCCGTCCACGCCGAGCACCTTGCCGCTGTGCTCGTTGCGGATGCGGAACCAGCCGTCCGCGTCGGGCACGATCCGCCACAGGTGGTCCGGCGCGCCGTCGTCCCCGTACTGCACGACGGGCGCGCTGTTCGCCGTCGAGGCGCCGTCGACGGCGAGGACCTTGCCGCTGTGCCCGTTGCGGATCACCAGCAGCCCGTCGCCCCGCTCCAGCAACTGCCAGGAGTGGTCGGACGTGCCCGAGTTGTCGAACTGGTGGACCCGTGCGCCGTCCGACAGCGACATCCGGTCGACCGCCAGCACCTTGCCGCTGTGCTTGTTCTGCACCCGGTGGTGAGGGGCCTCCGGTGTCCACGGCGTGCCGTCCGGGCCGGCGGTCGGGAACGCCGTGATCCGCAGCCGGGCCGCGCCCATGGGGATCAGCGTCACCGTCTCCGGCGCCTCCGTACTACGGGCCGGGCTCTGCTG
The DNA here is from genome assembly GCF_002847285.1 of Streptomyces sp. CMB-StM0423. Taxonomy (NCBI): domain Bacteria; kingdom Bacillati; phylum Actinomycetota; class Actinomycetes; order Kitasatosporales; family Streptomycetaceae; genus Streptomyces; species Streptomyces sp. CMB-StM0423. The sequence goes on from NZ_CP025407.1 coordinate 7,296,823, forward strand.
CAACGGCGCGACGACGTGCTGCCGGTCGGCGACCCACTCCGGCAGCCGGCGCGCGGGCGCGGTGATGCGCACCGGGGTGTGCTCGTGGGTGAACGGGTCGCCGGTCAGCGGCCCGTCGTCGCGGTGGAACGCCAGGCCCGCCGGGGCGTCCGGGGCCAGGGCGTAGTTCCACGGGGTGGTGGCGTGCACGGCGAAGTGCGGGAAGTCGTCGCTGCCGCCGGTGCGCTCGTACGACTCGCCGATGCGCAGCGAGTACGTCAGCGGCCCCCGGTCGACGCTCACCGCGCCGCCGTTGGCGTCCCACACCCGCACCGACGTGCGCTGCGGCAGCCGCAGCACGACGGTGTCGCCGCCCGACCAGGTCCGCTCCACCGGGACGAAGCCCGGTCCGGGAGCTGCCGCCACCGGCCGCCCGTTGACCGTCACCTCCGGCGCGTCGCACCAGCCGGGCACGCGCAGCCGCAGCGTGAAGGGCACCTTGCGGGCGGCGCCGACCCGCAGGGTCACGGTCTCGGTGAACGGGTAGTCCGTCTCCTCGGTGATCGTCACGTCGGTGCCGCGCACCCGGGTGCGCACCTCGCACGGCGCGTACATCGCCGCCGCCAGCCCGCCGTCCGGCGTGCTCAGCCACAGCTCCTCGGTGAAGTACGGCCAGCCCATGCCGTAGTTGTGCGGGCAGCAGCGGTACTGGTCGACGCCCGGCTGGAACGACTGCATCGCGAAGCCGTTCTGGAACTGGCCGTCGTTCTTGCGCACGTCGTCCAGGTCGATCGAGTTGGCGCTCGTCGCGTAGTGCACGCCGCGGCCCGCCGGGTCGGTGGCGGCGGGCAGCAGGTTGAACGCCAGCTCCTCGCAGCGGTCGGCCCACAGCGCGTCGCCGGTGATCCGGGTCAGCAGCTCGTGGCTGGCCATGAACTCGACGATGCCGCAGGTCTCGAAGCCCTGCCGGGGGTCGCCGAAGCCGGGCCTGGCGTTCTCGTCGCCGGCGAAGCCGCCGCCGGGGAACTGCCCGTACTCCGCGAGGATCCGCTCGTAGCCGCGGTACGTGGCCCGGGTGAGACCGGCGTCGCCGGCGCGCAGCGCGTACTGCGCGGGCTCCCGGAAGCCCTGCGCGACGTTGACGTTGTGCAGGTCCGGGAAGTTGTCCACCCAGTTCCCGCCCCACCGGTGCATCTTGTCCGTCAGCTCCAGCAGGAAGTCCTCGCCGGTGCGGGCGTGCAGCCAGTACGCGATGTCGATGCCGTCGCCCCACCGCTTGGACACCCAACTGGAGTCGAACGCGCCCTTGCCCTGCGCGTTCATGTACCGCAGGAACGGCAGCACGAACGGCACGATCCGCTCGTCGCCGGTGAACTCCTCGTGGCTGCGCAGCGCCTGGAGCAGCGGCAGGTACGGCCAGAAGTCGGGGCCGCCGTTGAGCGCCGTGCGCAGCCGGGCGGGGCCGAAGAAGCCGTCGGGCTGCCCGGTGGCGAGGATGGCGTCGATCCAGCGGCGGGCGGTCGCCTGCGCGGCGGCATCGCCGGTGAGCGCGGCGAGCGAGACGTAGCCGCGCAGCCAGTACGTGACCTCCTCCCAGCCGGCCCGGTCGGGGTGGACCCAGCCGGAGCCGTCGTGGTCGAGGAAGTGGGAGATCCGGTCGTAGCGGCCGAAGAGTCCGCCGAGGAGGGTGCCGAGCTGCCCGGCGAGCCAGCCGCGCGCGGTGACGCTGCCGAGCGGCAGCTTGCCGAAGGCGGCGGCCGCGTACGGGGTGCGCGCCGGCCCGCCGGCGGCGGGCCCGTACGCGTGGGCCGGGAGGCCGGTGGCGCCGAGGGCGAGCGCGCCAGCCCCGGCGGCGGAGGCGTGCAGGAAGTGGCGGCGGTTCAGCGGAGGAGGCATGTCGGGTCCCTGGGTGCCTGGAAGGTGAGGGTGCCTGGTGCCTGGTACTCGGGGGCGCCCGGCGGTACCGCCGGGCGCGCGGGGCCCGCCCCCGGCCCGGCCGCGGCGGGCGCCGCGGCCGGGGTGCGGGGAACGGGCGGTGCGTCAGGAGGCGTCGCAGGTGAGGGTGCCGTCGGCGGCCCCCTCGATCAGCGCCTCATGGGCGGCCCTGATGCGTTCCACATCGGGCTTGAGGACCTTGCGGTCGTAGGTGAGCAGTCCGTTCAGCTCGCCCTCCACATCCGTGATCTGGGTGTAGACGGCGCCGCTGCTGCCGTTGCAGGCGGCGAACCGCTCGACTTCGGCCAGCTTGATCAGGTACTCCTCGGTGTACGCCTCGCGGTCCACGCCCACGTAGGTGTGCCGCACCGGCCAGGCGTTGCCGGGGATGGCCAGTCCGAGGCCGCCGTACTCGCCGCTGACGAGCGCGCGGGTGCCGTCGGGTTTGGGCAGTTGCGCGCTCGGATAGCCGTGCGCGTCGGAGATGTCGCCGTTGCCGCCGTCGACCGCGCCGCAGCAGTTGTGGCCGCTCATGTTGTTGACCAGCCGCGTCGGGTCCAGCTCCTTGGCGTAGTCGGCGATACGGGCCTGGTCGTACTGGCCCCAGCCCTCGTTGAACGTCACCCACATGACCACCGACGGGTGGCTGTCGTGCTGCTCGATCATCTCCTTCAGTTCGTGCTCGAACTGGGTGCGGGAGCTCTGCGAGGGCGTCTTGGTGTTCATCGACGGCATGTCCTGCCACACCAGCAGGCCCAGCTTGTCGGCGTGGTAGAACCACCGGTCGGGCTCGACCTTGATGTGCTTGCGCACGGAGTTGAAGCCCATCTCCTTGTGCATTTCGAGGTCGTACTTCAGCGCCTTGTCGGTGGGCGCGGTGTGGATGCCCTCGGGCCAGAAGCCCTGGTCGAGGGTGGCCATGGCGAACACCGGCTCGCCGTTGAGCGTCATCCGCTGCTGCCCGTCGATCGTCTCGACGCCCACGGTGCGCATGCCGAAGTAGCCGCGCACCTGATCCGCGGCGGTACCGCGGCCGACCGTCACCTTCAGGTCGTACAGGTGCGGGTCGTCGGGGGACCACAGCTCCGGGTCGGGCACGGGCACGGTCAGCGGCTCGCCGGTTGTCCCGGTGGCCGTGCCGACCTCGCGGCGGCCGTCGTACGCGGTGGCGGTGACCGGCACGCCGTCGCGGACGCCGCGCACCTGGACGGCGGCCTGCTCGCCGGCCACATCGGGAGTGATCTTCAGGTCCTCGGCGCGGTCGGTGGGCACCGGCTCCATCCACACGGACTGCCAGATGCCGGAGGAGGAGGTGTACCAGATGCCGCTGGGCGACAGCCGCTGCTTGCCCATCGGCGGGTTCTCGCCGTCGGCGGAGTCGGTCGGGTCGTAGACCCCGACGATCAGCTCCTGCTTGCCGCTGCCGCGCAGGGCCTGGGTGACGTCGGCGCTGAACCGGTCGTAGCCGCCCTTGTGGGACGCGACCTGCTTGCCGTTGAGCCAGACGTCGGCCTTCCAGTCGACCGCGTCGAAGTTGAGCTGGAGCCGCTCGCCGCGCTGGCCGACGCGCCAGTCAAGCGGCACGGTGAAGGTGCGCTTGTACCACATGCGCTCCTCGTGCCGCTGGACGCCGGACAGCTCGGACTCGACCGGGTAGGGCACGACGATCTTCTCGTCCAGCGTGCGGCCGAACGGCGGGCTCTCGCCCTCCGTGGCGCCGGCGAACTGCCAGGTGCCGTTGAGGCTCTGCCAGTCCTCGCGGGTGAGCTGCGGGCGCGGGTACTCCGGGAGCGGGGCGTCCTCGTCGACGTCGTCGGCCCACTTCGTCCGCAACTGGTACTCGGAGTCGTTCGCCCCCGAGGTCCAGAACTCGCCGATGTCGGAGCCGTCGGCGCCGGTCAGGCCGCCCTCGCCGTCGTAGCGCACGTCGGCGGAGCCGCCCTGGCCGACGACCGGCTCGTCGAGCGGGACGATCAGCCGCGAGGGGTCGTCGGGGTCCAGCTCGGCCGCGGCGCGCGGCCAGTCGGCGCCGCCGATGACGGTCTCCAGATGCTCGTCGAACGTCGCCGGGGGAGCGGTGAGCGGCTGGGCGAAGTCCATGGTCAGCGTGCGGCCGTCGGGCTGCACGGCGACGTCGGTGGGACCGGTGTAGTCGAAGTCCTCCGGGAGCGAGAACGCGGACTGCGGCACGGCCTCCTTCTGGGCACCGGGCTTGGTCCAGCGCAGGTGGAAGTTCGAGCCGCCGTGGTGCTCGAAGTACTCCACCTTGATGTCGTAGGTGCGGCCCGCCTCCAGGGTCACGGGCTGCGAGGTCTGTTCCTTGTCCCAGTCGTCGATCCAGTGGTCGATGACGATCTCGCCGTCCACCCACAGCCGGAAGCCGTTGTCCGCGCTGACGTGGAAGGTGTGCGCGCCGGAGACCTCGGGGGTGATCCCGCCGGTCCAGCGGACGCTGACGTTGTCGGCCTGGCCGGCGCGGGCCGCGAGGCGCGGCTCAAGATTGTCGAAGTCGAGCGACGGGTCGAAGGCGGTGGCCTTCAACTGGTCGAAGTCGAACGTGCCGGGGGCGCTGTGGGTGTAGTACTCGCCCTTGAGGCCGTGGACCTCCGCGGCTGCGCGGGAGTCGGCGGCCTCGGCGGTGGCCGGGCGGTCGGCGCTGGTGGCCGAGAAGCCGGGACCGGCGGGGACCAGGGTCAGGGCGAGGGCCGCGAGGATGGGCGTCGGCCAGCGGAGTAGTCGCCGCCGTACGCGTCTGAGCGAGGGGTGCACGGGTACCTCCGGAAGTCGGAGAATGCGGGTGCTAGGGCTGCCCTTTGCCCCCGGGCGTCTTGTATAACGTTGGAAACAAGGGCAGTTGGCATGACAGCACGCCTCCTGCGTTGTGTCCAGTGCATGACCAAACGGCGTAGGAGGAACGCGTTGAGAGTCAGCCTGAAGGATGTGGCCGAGCGGGCGGGCGTGTCGGTGAAGACCGTCTCGAACGTGGTCAACAACTATCCGCACGTCACGCCGGCGATGCGGGCGCGGGTGCAGCAGGCGATCGACGAGCTGGGTTACCGCCCCAACCTCACCGCCCGCCACCTGCGCAAAGGCCGTACGGGCATCATCGCGCTCGCCGTGCCCGAGCTGGGCAACCCCTACTTCGCCGAGCTGGCCGGACACGTCATCGACGAGGCCGCCCGGCACGACTTCACCGTCCTGCTCGACCACACCCAGGGCCGGCGCGAGCTGGAGCTGCTCGTCACCCAGGGCTTCCGCGCCCGGGTGATGGACGGGCTGATCCTCAGCCCGCTGGAGCTGGACACCGAGGATCTGCGCGGCCGGGCCGAGGAGAGCCCGCTGGTGCTTCTCGGCGAGCGGCGCTACGACCTGCCGTACGACCACATCGCGATCGACAACATCGCCGCCGCCCGGCAGGCGGTCGGCCATCTGCTGGACCTCGGCCGGCGCCGCATCGCGTTCCTCGGCGCCCGCGAGGACCGCGCCCACCAACCCGCCCACCTGCGACTTCTCGGCTGGAGGGCGGAGCTGGCGGACCGCGGCGTGCCGGTCGACGAGGCGCTGGTGGCGTACACCGAGGGCTGGGAGCGGGCGGACGGCGCGGTCACCATGGCGGCCCTGCTGGACTCCGGGCAGCGGCCGGACGCGGTCTTCGCATACAACGACCTGATCGCCATCGGTGCGATGCGGGTGATGTCCGAGCGCGGGCTGCGGGTGCCGGAGGACGTGGCGGTGGTCGGCTTCGACGACATCACCGAGAGCCGCTACGGGGCCGTCACGCTGACCACGATCGCGCCCGACAAGCGGGCCATCGCCAGGCTCGCGGTGGAGTCCCTCGTCAAGCGTCTCGACGCCGCCCACGGCGACGGCAGCGTGCCCGAGTCGCAGGAGATGTATCCCGCGTTCTCGCTGGTGGAGCGGGAGAGCACGCGCGGCCGCGCGAGCGGCTGACCTCCGTGGAGCGCCCCGCCCGGGCCGGCCCACGGGCGGGTGCCGCGGCCTGCGCCCGGCCGTGCTGACGGATCGTCAAGTCCCGTACGGGGCAGGGGTCTTGGCGATCTTCGCCGGACAAATCCATGCTGCGGGAGGTGTTTACAGCGCCCTTCCAACGATGTAAAACATCCCCTGAATTCTTCCGGTCCCGCGCAGCGGCCCGGCCCTCGTACTCCACCGCCCGAATTGGGGTATCACCATGAAGCCGCACGCCCGTACCGCCGCCAGAACACTCCTCGCCGTCGCGCTCAGCGCGAGCCTCGCGCTCGCGGCCGGCTGCGCCAAGTCCGAGGACGACGACGAGGGGAGCACCGGCGCCGCCGCCGGCTCCGAGGAGGCCAAGGGCAGCGAGCAGAAGGTCTCCGGGGGCTCGGGCCCGACCTGTGTGATCGGCGACTACGGCGCCGAGGAGACCGACCTCGCCGGCGCCACCGTCGGCTTCTCGCAGTCCGAGAAGGAAGCCAACCCGTTCCGAATCGCCGAGACCGCCTCGATCAAGGCCGAGGCCGACAAGCGCGGCATCGAACTGCTCACCGCCAACGCCCAGTCGCAGTTCTCCAAGCAGATCAGCGACGTCCAGGACCTCATCGCCAAGGGCGCCGACCTGCTGGTCATCGCCCCGCTGAACTCCGACGGCTGGGACCCGGTGCTGAAGTCCGCGGCGGACAAGAAGATCCCCATCGTCACCATCGACCGGAAGATCAACGCCGAGCCCTGCAAGGACTACGTGAGCTTCATCGGCTCCGACTTCACCGAGCAGGGCAAGCGGGCTGCGGACAAGATGATCGAGGCCACCGGCGGCAAGGGCGAGATCGCCATCCTGCTCGGCACCCCCGGCAACAACGTCACCACCGAGCGCACCAAGGGCTTCAAGGACCGGATCGCCGAAAAGGCCCCGGACCTGGAGGTCGTCTTCGAGCAGACCGGCGAGTTCGCCCGCGAGAAGGGCCAGCAGGTCACCGAGCAGCTCATCCAGTCCAACCCGGAGATCACCGGGATCTACGCCGAGAACGACGAGATGGGCCTCGGCGCCGTCAACGCGCTCAAGGGCGCGGGCAAGGAGCCCGGTGCGGTCAAGATCGTCACCATCGACGGCACCCGCAACGCCGTCCAGGGCATCGTCGACGGCTGGATCGACTCCGTCATCGAGTCCAACCCGCGCTTCGGCCCGCTGGCCTTCGAGACCCTCGACGCCTTCACCAAGGGCGAGGAGGTCGGCCAGGACATCGTGATCGAGGACAGCGAGTACACCGCCGACAACGCCGAGGCCGACCTCGGCAAGGCGTTCTGACGCCGATGGCCGCAGCGAACGAGCCGCCCGAGCGGCACGAGCCGGGCGGGCCCACCGGGCCCGCCCGGTCCGCCGGGCCGCCCCCGGCGGAGGTCCAGGAGGTCCCGGGCGCCGAGGGCGACCGTGCCCCCCGGGACGGCGCGGCGGAGCGCCCCGCCGTCCTGGCCGTACGCGACCTGACCAAGCGCTTCCCCGGCGTCCTCGCCCTCGACGGCGTCGACTTCACCGCCCGCGCCGGCGAGGTGCACGCCCTCGTCGGCGAGAACGGCGCCGGGAAGTCCACCCTCATCAAGGTCCTCACCGGCGTCTACCAGCCGGACGAGGGCGAGTTGGCCTACCGCGGCGAGCGGGCGGCCTTCGCCACCCCGCTCGCCGCCCAGCAGGCCGGCATCTCGACCATCTACCAAGAGGTCAACCTCATCCCGCTGATGAGCGTGGCCCGCAACCTCCTCCTCGGCCGCGAGCCCCGCCGCCGCGGCGGCCTCATCGACTTCGGCCGCATGCACCGCGAGTCCGAGCGCATGCTCCTCGACTACGGCGTCCGCGTCGACGTCCGCCGCCCGCTGGCCGAACTCGGCGTCGGCGCCCAGCAGATGGTCGCCCTCGCCCGCGCCGTCTCCGCGGCAGGACGCACCGACGTCGTCGTCATGGACGAGCCCACCTCCTCCCTCGAACCCCGCGAGGTCGAGACCCTCTTCGGCGTCATCGGCCGGCTGCGCGCCGACGGCGTCGCCGTCGTCTACGTCAGCCACCGCCTCGACGAGCTGTACACCGTCTGCGACGCCGTCACCGTGCTCCGCGACGGCCGCGTCGTGCACACCGGACCGCTCGCCGGGCTCGACCGGCTCCGGCTGGTCTCCCTCATGCTCGGCCGGGAGATGGGCGAGGTGCGCGCCGAGGGCCTGACCAAGTTCTCAGGTGGCCATGACGGCGGGGCAGTCGCCGAGCCGGTGCTGCGTGCCGAGGGCCTGACCCGCAGGCACGAGCTGCACGACGTCTCGCTCACCGTCCGCCCGGGCGAGGTCGTCGGCCTCGGCGGGCTCCTGGGCTCGGGACGTACCGAGACCGCCAAGGCCATCGCCGGCGCCCTCCCGCTCGGCGCCGGCCGCGTCACCGTCGCGGGCACGCCCGTACGCACCGGCTCCACACCCGCCGCGATCCGCGCCGGCATCAGCCTGCTGCCTGAGGACCGCAAGTCCGAGGGCATCGTGCCGGGGCTCTCGGTCCGCGAGAACATCGCGCTGGCCGCGCTGCCGCGCATGTCGCGCTACGGGCTGGTCTCCGAGGCCCGGATCGACGCCGTCGTCGAGACGTTCGTCAGCAGGCTGCGCATCAAGGCGGCGAGCCCGCACCAGAAGGTCGGCGAGCTGTCCGGCGGCAACCAGCAGAAGGTGCTGCTGGCCCGCTGGCTCGCCATGCAGCCCAAGGTGCTGCTGCTGGACGAGCCGACGCGCGGCATCGACGTCGGCGCCAAGGCCGAGGTGCAGAAGCTCGTCGACGAACTCGCCGAGGACGGCCTCGGCGTGCTGCTGATCTCCTCCGACGTGGAGGAGCTGATCGAGGGGTCCGACCGCGTGGTGGTGCTCAGGGACGGCGCCGTCGTCGGCGAGCTGACCGGCGACGACGTCACCGAGGACAGACTCATGGAGGCCATCGCGGCCGCCGCGGAGCCGGGCGGAGACCCGGACCCGGCGCCCCGCGGGGCCGGTGCGGAGGCGGCCGGCCATGGCTGACCTCACGCTGCGCCGCGCGCTGCCCGCCGACCGCGAGCGGGTGCTGCGCTGGCTCCAGGAGTACGGCGTCTACGCGGGCGTCGCCCTCCTGCTGCTCGTCAACATCGCCTTCACCCCCCACTTCCTGTCCGCCGAGAACTTCCGCACCCAGGCCGTCCAGGTCGCCCCCGTCGTCATCGTCGCGCTCGGCATGGCGCTGGCCATCGGCAGCGAGGGCGTCGACCTGTCCGTCGGCTCCGTCATGGCCCTGTCCACCTCGCTGGTCGCGCTCTACATGGGGTACGGGCCGTGGATCGCGCTGATCGTCGCCATCGTCGGCGGTGCCGCGGTCGGCCTGGCCAACGGCTCGCTGATCGCGTTCATCGGGGTCCAGCCCATCGTCGCCACGCTCGCGCTGATGGTCGGCGCCCGGGGCCTCGCGCTGGTGCTGCTGCCGCAGTTGGAGGACATCCGCGACCCGGGCATGGCGACCCTCGGCTCCGGCGAGTTCGCCGGCGTGCCGTACGTGGTGCTGATCGCCGTGGCGCTCGCGCTCGTCGTCGCCTTCGTCGTCCGCCGTACCACCTTCGGCCGCCAGTTGCTCGCCATCGGCGACAGCCGCCCCGCTGCCAAGCTCGCCGGGCTGCCGGTGCGCCGGGTGCTGATCGTGGTGTACGTCGTCTGCGGCGTGCTCGCCGCGGTCGCCGGCTTCCTGGCCACCGCCCGGCTGTCCGCGAGCGACCCCACGTCGCTCGGCAGCCTGATGGAGCTGTCGGCCATCACCGCCGTCGTCGTCGGCGGCACCCCGCTGACCGGCGGCCGGGTCCGCATCGGCGGCACGGTGGCGGGCGCGGTGCTCATCCAGTTGCTGACGGCCACCCTGATCAAGCACGACCTGGAGCCGTCGTGGACGCAGATCGCCCAGGCCGTGGTGATCATCCTCGCCGTCTACGCCGCCAGGGAGAGGGGAAAGCGGTGATGCCTGTGCGGGGTGGGACCCCGGTCCACAGCCGGACGGGTGCGGCCGTCGCACGGGGTGGACGGACTGCGGTCGGCCACTGCGGCGAGCAGTCAGCCGCCAGGGAGAGGGGAAAGCGGTGACCGTCGTGAAAGACGAACCCGTCGCCGTGGCGTACGGCCCGGAAGAGCCCGCGGGCTCCGGGCGCGGCGAGCGGCTGAGCGCGCTCGCGCAGCAGCACGGCGCGCTGGTCGCGCTCATCGCCATCGCCGCCGTCGCCTCGCTGTCCTTCGACTCCTTCGCCACCACCGGCAACATCGAGAACATGGCGGTCTCCTCCGCCTTCCTCGCCATCGTCGCCCTCGGCATGACCTTCGTCATCATCACCGGCGGCATCGACCTGTCCGTCGGCTCGGTCTTCGTGCTGGGCGGCGTGCTCGCCGCCTGGGGCTCACGCCACGGCACCCTGGTCGCGCTTCTGCTGCCACTCGCCGTCTGCGGACTCTTCGGCCTGGTCAACGGGTTGCTCATCGCCCGGCTCCGGCTCGCGCCCTTCATCGTCACGCTGGCCGCCATGCTCGGCGCCCGCGGCGTGATGCTGTCGATCACCGACGAGGGCGCCGACACCTACCTCGTCGCCGAGGGCTCGTTCTTCGCCGACCTCGGCCAGGGCAAGCTGCTCGGTATCGGCGTGCCGGTGTGGATCACCGCCGCGCTCTTCGTCGCCGGCGGCGTCCTGCTCCGCCGCACCCGCTTCGGCCAGCACGTCTACGCCGTCGGCGGCAACGAGGACGCCGCCGCGCTGATGGGCGCGCCCGTGGCCCGTACCAAGACGCTGGTCTACACCCTCAACGGGCTGCTCGCCGGCTTCGCCGGCGCGCTCAACGCCGCCTGGCTCGACTCCGGCGTGACCATCCTCGGCTACGGCATGGAGCTGGAGGCGATCGCCGCGGTCGTCATCGGCGGCACGCTGCTCTCCGGCGGCATGGGCTTCGTCGGCGGCTCGCTCGTCGGCGTGCTGCTGCTGAAGGTGATCCAGAACGTCATCAACCAGATCGGCTCGCTCGACTCCGCCTACCAGCAGGTCGTCAGCGGCGGCTTCCTGGTGGTCGTCGTCATCGCGCAGACCTGGCTCGCCCGGCGCCGCCGGGCCCCCTGACCGGCCGCGGGGCAACCGGGCGGGTTGGCCCGGCGGCCGTACGGCGGCCGGCCGCGGCCCCGAGCCGTGGCCGGCCGTCGACATCGGTCTGGACCAGTGCCGCCGCGCAGTTGGGCGGCAGCCGGGCTGACGTGCAACTTTCGTGCCCCTGGGAGGGATTGACGGGTACGTGACCGAGTCGGTACCCCTGATACGCACCGCACGCGCACGTCCTCGTCCCGACCCCCTGAGGAGTCCCGTTGCCTCCCACCCCAGCCACCCGCCTGCGTGTGAACCTGCGAAGAGGACCCTGGGCGACGGCCGCCGTCGCCGCCGGCCTGCTGCTGCCGCTGACCTCGGCGTCCCTCCCGGCCGCCGCCGGCGGCGAGGATGCGGCGGCGCCCGCGACCCGGCAGGCGGCGTACGCCGCGGCGGCCGGCGAGTACGGTGTGCCGGAGAGCGTGCTGCTCGGCGTGTCGTACCTGGAGTCCCGCTGGGACACCCACGCCGGCGAGCCGAGCACCGACGCCGGCTTCGGCCCGATGCACCTGACCGACGGGCCCACCGTGCTCGCCGAGGACCACCACGGCGGCACCGCGGAGGACCCCCGCGGCGACACCGAACGGCCCGTCGGCGACGAGACGTTCGGCCCCGCGCTCACCACGCTGTACGCGGCCGCCGAGCTGACCGGCACCGACGCGGCGACACTGCGCGCGAAGCCGGCGGAGAACATCGCCGGCGGCGCCGCGCTGCTGGCCGCGTACCAGGAGGACCTGGGCGCTCCGGCCTCGGCCGACCCGGCCGACTGGTACGGCGCGGTGGCGAAGTACGCGGGCGCCGCGTACGAGCAGGACGCGGCGACGTTCGCCGACGAGGTGTACGCGACCATCCGCGACGGCGCCGCCCGCACCACCGACGACGGCCACGCCGTCCGGCTCGCGGGCGACCCGTCCGTGGCGCCGCAGCAGCGGTGGCTCGGCGAACTCGGCCTGCCGCGGCTGGCGGACGAGGAAGTGGAGTGCCCCGACCGGCTCGGCTGCGAGTGGATCCCGGCGACGTACCGCCAGACCAACCCGGACAACATCCAGGCGTACGTCAACCACGACAAGGCGAACCGGCCGCGCGACCAGAAGATCGAGTACATCGTCATCCACGACACCGAGGGCCGCTATCCCGGTGTCATCAACCTGGTCCAGGACCCCAAGCGCGCGGCGAGCTGGCAGTACACGCTGCGCAGCTCCGACGGCCACGTCGCCCAGCACGTCAAGCACAAGGACGTCGCCTGGCAGGCGGGCAACTGGAACATCAACGCCAAGTCCATCGGCCTGGAGCACGAGGGCTTCGCCAAGGACCAGGGCACCTGGTACACCGAGGCGATGATGCGCAGCTCGGCGACGCTGGTGCGCTACCTGGCGGCCAAGTACGACATCCCGCTGGACCGCACGCACATCATCGGCCACGACAACGTGCCCGGCACCACCACGCCGAACATCGCCGGCATGCACTGGGACCCGGGCCCGTACTGGGACTGGGAGCGGTACTTCGAGCTGCTGCAGGCCCCGCTGCGCAGCCCGGGCGGGTTCTCGAAGTCGATGGTGATGATCAAGCCGGACTTCGCGGAGAACAAGCCGCAGTTCACCGGCTGCAGCTACGAGGAGGGCTCCGACCCGAAGGAGCCGTGCCCGCTCGCGCCCTCGTCGTCGGTGATCCTGCACTCGCAGCCCGACGCGGACTCCCCGCTGCTGGCGGACACCGGTCTCCACCCCGACGGCCGGGCGTCCGACATGCACGTCTCGGACATCGGCAGCCGGGCCTCGGCCGGGCAGATGTACGCGGTGGCCGGGCGCCAGGGCGACTGGGTGGCGATCTGGTACCACGGCCTGAAGGGCTGGTTCCACAATCCGGCGGGCGCGCGGGTCGCGGACTACACCGCGGGGAAGATCGTCACGCCCAAGCCGGGCAAGGAGTCGGTGCCGGTCTACGGCCGGGCGTACCCGGAACAGGCGGCGTACCCGCCGGAGATCCCGTACCAGCCGATCTCGGCGCACCCGTACGAGTTCAAGGCCGGCCAGGCGTACTCCTACGGCGGCACGGTCCCCGGCGAGTACTACCGCGCCGTGTCCTTCGACGGCTCCGCGCCCGGCGACCGCACGGTGGTGCGCGGCAAGACGAAGTACCACATCATCCAGATCGGGCACCGCATCGGCTTCGTCAATGCCGATGACGTGACCGTGCGCCGGGTCCTCTGACCCGTCGCGCACCGCGGCGCCGCCGGTCCCATGCCCGGCGGCGCCGCTCGCGTGCGCGCCCCGGTATCCCGTGCGCCCTGCGCGCCCCGTGCGTCAGTCGCAGCCCATCCGGTCGCCGAGGGCGACCCGGCCCGTCCAGTCGAAGCCGCCGCGCGGGCCGCGCTCGTCGCCGGGTGCCAGCCTGCGGTCCGCGGCCAGCCGCCGGAACATGGTGCGGGCCCGCGCCTCGTTCCACTGCACCGCCGAGCCCCACTCGCCCGCCGGGTGGCTGATGCTCGCCAGCGGTACGGTCGCGAACTCCACGTTCCGCAGCCGCAGATGCCGCGCCCGCCAGCCCAGCGCCAGCATGTCGGCCACGCTGGTGCGGGGGCCGGGGCGCAGCCCGCGGGCGACCTCGCCGACGAGCGCGTCCAGCTCCGGCGGATCCGGCAGGGTGCCCGCGGCCAGATGCCGCCCGGCGATGCCGGCGACCAGCCGCTGCTGGCGGCGCACCCGGTCGATGTCGCCGTGCCCGCGGTGCCGGGTGCGGACGTACTGCAACGACCCGACGCCGTCGAGGTGGTGCTTCCCGGGCTTGAGGTCGATGCCCGAGTTCTCGTCGTGCATCGGCTCCTTCGTGCACACCGGTGCGCCGCCGAGTGCGTCGACCGCCTGTACGAAACCCTTGAAGCGCGCCTGCAGATAGTGGTCGATGTCCAGCCCGGTGGCGCGCTCCACGGTGCGCGTCAGCAGTTCCGGACCGCCGTGCTGCAAGGCGGCGTTGATCTTGCCGGAGTGGGCGGTGGGTCCCGCGCCGTCGGCGTGCGGCGCGAACGGCACGTACGAGTCGCGGGGGAGGCTGACGACGCTTGCGCGCCGGCCGTCGGCGGACAGGTGCACGACCATGACGACGTCGGCGCATCGGCAGGCCGCGCCGCCCGCGTGCCACCGGCTCTTCTCCTCCTTGGTCAGCCCGGCGCGCGAGTCGCTGCCGACGACCAGGACGTTGGTGCCCGTGCCGCCCGGCGCGGGCGCGGCGGCGAGCGCCCAGCCGTAGCCGGAGCCGGCGAGCACGGCCAGGCAGGCGCCGCCGGCGAGGGTGCGGGACAGCGGGGGGAGCGCCATGGGGGTCCTTCCCGGTCGGGAACGGGACACCGGATGCTACGGGGAGGAATGCCCCGGAATATCCCTCAAGGCCGTCGTGTCCCGCCCCGGGCCACCCGGTCGACGCAAGGGACCGGGGCCGCTCCGCCCGGCGCTCGGCGGCTGACCTCGGCGGATCGTGCGCAAGTCGGGTGCCCGCGGAGTGGACTCCTCATTGCGCCATACGCCGATCATGGGTTCTAATTGCGAACTGTTCGCAATAACGGTCGGCCTTCAACAGGGGAGTGGGCATGTCAGTCCGCGGCATACGCGCAGCGGTCTCGGTCACGGCGACGGCGGCGGTGCTCGCGGGGGCCGCCGCCTGCTCGAACCCGGACGCCGACGACGACTCCGGCGGCTCCGGCGGGAACGGCACCACCGCCGTCATCGGCGTTGCCAACGAGCCCGACACCCTCAGCCCGCTCCTCGGCTACGGCAAGGACGGCAACTCCAAGCTCTTCGACGGCCTCCTCGCCCGCGACGGCGACATGGAGCTGAAGCCCGCCCTCGCCCGCGCGCTGCCCGAGATCACCGACGGCGGCACCACGTACACGTACGAGCTGCGCGACGACGTGACGTTCAGCGACGGCGAGCCCTTCACCGCCGCCGACGTCGTCTTCACCTACGAGACCATCCTCGACCCCGGCACCAACAACGCCTCCAAGGGCGACCTGGAAGCCGTCGAGAGCGTCGAGGCCAAGGGGGACGACACCGTCGTCTTCACCCTGGAGTACCCCTACGCGCCCTTCGCCGAGCGCACGGTGCTGCCCATCGCGCCCGAGCACGTCGCCGGCAAGGGCGACGTCAACACCGGCGCGTTCAACACCGAGCCCATCGGCACCGGACCGTACGTGCTGGACAACTGGCGCAAGGGCGAGAAGCTCACCTTCTCCGCCAACCCCGGCTACTGGGGCGGCAAGCCGAAGGTGAGGAAGCTGACCATGGCGATCATCGCCGACGACGACATCCGCGCCACCCGGCTGCGCTCCGGCGACCTCGACGGCGCCATCCTGCCGCCGAACCTCGCCAAGACCTTCGCCGAGGACGACGACAAGCAGACGCTGGCCGCCACCACCGCCGACCACCGCGCCGTCACGCTGCCCACGGACAACCCCGTCACCGGCGACGTCGCCATCCGCCGCGCGCTCGACGTGGCCGTCGACCGCGGCGCGATGGTCGACAAGCTGCTGGAGGGCCGGGGCAAGGCCGCGTACGGGCCGGTGCCCACCGACAGCGAGTGGTTCGCCAAGGGCACCGAGCGCCCGTACGACACCGAGCTGGCCGGGAAGATCCTCGACGACGCCGGCTGGCGCGCGGAGGACGGCGGCATCCGCGAGAAGGACGGGCAGCGCGCCTCGTTCACCCTCTACTACCCCTCCGGCGACAAGCTCCGCCAGGAGCACGCCCTCGCCTTCGCCGGCGACGCCAAGAAGGTCGGCATCGAGGCCAGGGTGGAGAGCGGCACGTGGGAGGTCATCGAGCCGCGGATGGGCGAGGACGCCGTGCTCGCCGGCGGCGGCAGCCCCGCCGACCCCGACTTCGACCTCTACCCGATGCTCTACTCCGAGCTGGCCGGCCAGGGCTTCAACAACATGGCCTCGTACGAGAACCCGGACGTCGACACCGCCCTCGTCGAGGGCCGGGAGAGCGGCGACAAGGCGGAGCGCAAGCGGGCGTACGACAAGGTGCAGCAGGAACTCACCGAGAACCCGGGCTACGTCTTCCTCACCCACATCGACCACATCTACGTCGTCGCCGACACCTGGCGCGGCCTGACCACCCAGGTCGAGCCGCACGAGCACGGCTTCGGCAGCGGGCCCTGGTGGAACGTCGAGAGCTGGCAGCCCGCGTCGTGACCGGGCTGCCGCTGGCCCCGATGGCGCGGATGGCCGGGCGGCGGCTGCTGTACGCCGTCCCCGTCCTGCTGGCCGTCACCTTCGGGGTGTTCGCCATCGCCGCCGCCTCGCCGTTCGACCCGGTGAAGGCGTACGCGGGCACCGCCGGGTTCAGCGCCTCCGGGGAGGCGCTGGACCAGCTCCGCGACAGCCTCGGCGCCGACGACCCGTTCGTCACCCGCTGGTGGGACTGGCTCTCCGCCGTCGTCACCGGCGACCTCGGCCAGTCGACCAGCATGCGCCAGCCGGTCGCCGACGTCATCGGCGAGCGCATCGGCTGGACGGTGCTGCTGTGCGCGGTCGCGTTCGCCGTCGCCATCGTCGTCGGCACGCTGCTCGGCGCGCTCGCCGCGCGCCGCCGCGGCGGGCTGCTCGACCGGGCCGTCACCTCCGTCGCGTACGCCATGGAGGCGGCACCGCCGTTCTGGCTCGGGCTGCTCGCCGTCTGGCTCTTCGCGCTCCAGCTCGACGCGCTGCCGGCCGGCGGACTCACCGACACCGGCACGGACGCCGTCACCTTCGGGCAGGTCGCCGAGCACGTGCTGCTGCCCGCGTCGGTGCTCGCCGTCTCGCAGATGCCGTGGTTCGTCCTCTACGTCCGCCAGGGCGTCGGCGACGCGCTGGACGAGGACCCGGTGCGCGGCGCCCGCTCCCGCGGCCTCGCCGAGCGCACGGTGCTGCTGGGGCATGCGCTGCGCTCCGGGCTGCTGCCCGTGCTCACCCTGATCGGCACCCGGGTGCCGGAGCTGATCACCGGCGCGCTGCTCATCGAGACCGTCTTCAGTTGGCCGGGCATCGCCGCGGCCACCGTCGAGGCCGCCACCTCCGTCGACTTCCCGCTGCTCGCCGCGCTGACCGTGCTGGCGACGGCGGCGGTGCTGCTCGGCAACCTGCTGTCCGACCTGTTGTACGGGCTCGCCGACCCGAGAGTGGGCTTCGATGGCTGAGGCAGTACGGAAGCCGGGCGCGCCCGCCGCGCCGCCGGGCGCGACCCGCTGGCGCACCCGCGGCACCGGCCGCAAGTCGGTGCGTACGCTGCGCGTCCGCACCTCCGCCGCGGTCGTCGCGCTCGCCGTCCTCGCGGTGCTCGTCGTACCGCCGCTGGTCCAACTCGACCAGCAGGCCGTCGACATCGGCAACAAGCTCGCCGCACCGTCCCTCTCCCACCCCTTCGGCACCGACGACGTCGGCCGCGACGTGCTGCTGCGCTGCGTCTACGGACTGCGCGTCTCGCTGCTCGTCGGGGTGGTCGCCGCGCTCGTCGCCACCGTCGTCGGCACCGCCGTCGGGGCGCTGGCCGGCGCGCTCGGCGGGCACGTCGACCGGGCCGTGATGCGGCTCGTGGACGTCTTCGCCTCCGTACCGCACCTGCTGCTCGGCATCTTCATCGTCGCCCTCTTCCAGCCCGGGGTGTGGCCGGTCGTCGCCTCCGTGGGACTGACGCACTGGGTGTCGACCTGCCGCATCGTGCGCGCCGAGGTGCTGTCGCTGCGCGGCCGGCCGTTCGTGGACGCGGCCGTCTCCGGCGGCGCCTCGCGCACCCGGGTCGCGATCCGCCACCTCGTGCCCGGGGTGCTGCCGCAGGCGGGGCTCGCGGCGGTGCTGATGGTGCCGCACGCCATCTGGCACGAGTCGGCGCTGTCGTTCCTCGGCCTCGGGCTGCCGCCGCACCAGGCCAGCCTGGGCGCGATGGTCCAGGGCGCGCGCGGATCGCTGCTGGCGGGGGACTGGTGGCCGACGCTCTTCCCCGGCCTGTTCATCATCATCCCGACCCTCGCCGTCGCCGGCCTGGCCGGCGCGTGGCGGGAGCGGCTGAACCCGCGCCGCCGATCGGAGCTGACGCTGTGACGGACCGTACGGACCCACACGACGAGAAGGACCGCGCCGCCGCGCCGCTGCTGGCCCTCGACCGGATGTCGGTCCGCTTCCGGATGCCCCGCGGCCGGTACGTCGCGGCCGTCACCGACGTCTCCCTCGCCCTCGCCCCCGGCGAGTGCGTCGCGCTCGTCGGCGAGAGCGGCTGCGGCAAGTCCGTACTCGCCTCGGCGCTCCTCGGGCTGCTGCCCGAGAACGCCGAGACCGCGGGCACCGCGCACCTCGGCGAACTGGAGCTGCTGGGCGCGGAGGAGGCGGAGCTGGCCCGCCGGGTACGGGGCCGCCGCGTCGGCCTCATCCCGCAGTCCCCGGCGGCGCACCTCACGCCCGTACGGACCGTGCGCTCCCAGCTCCAGGAGGTCGTCCGGGAACTGACGGACACCCGCAAGGCCGGGCTGCGCGCGGCCGCCGAAGAGGCCGCGGAGCGCGCCGCGTTCCCCGCCGACCACCTCGACCGCTACCCGCACGAACTGTCCGGCGGCCTCGCCCAGCGTGCCGCCACCGCCCTCGCCCTCGTCGGCGGCCCGCCGCTGCTGCTCGCCGACGAGCCGACCACCGGGCTCGACCGCGACCTCGTCGAGCGCACCGTCGACGAGCTGCGCCGCCAGGTCGACGACGGGCACGGGCTGCTGATGATCACCCACGACCTGGCCGCCGCGGAGCGGATCGCGGACCGGGTCGCGGTGATGTACGCCGGCCGGATCGTCGAACTCGCCGGCGCCGCCGCCTTCTTCGGCGCCCCCGGGCCCCGGCACCCGTACGCCCGCGGCCTCCTCGACGCCCTCCCGGAGCGCGCCTTCACGCCGATCCCCGGGCTGCCGCCGGAGCTGGGCGCGCTGCCGCCGGGCTGCGCGTTCGCGCCGCGGTGCGCGTACGCCACGGCCGCCTGCGCGGCGGTGCCCGCCCTGACGGCGGGGGCGGCCTGCCACCACCCGCTGTCCGCGGCGACCGTACCGCCGGAGAAGCCCGGCAAGCCCGGCAAGCCCGCGAGCGCCGGGGCGCAGCAGGTACCGGCGCCGCGAACAGACGAGCCGGGATCACCGCAGCCGGAGGCCGTCGATGCCCGCTGAAGCCCCGCCCCCGCTGCAACTCCGCGCCGTCACCGCCGGATACGACCGCCGCGCCCCCGTCGTCCGCGACGTCTCCTTCACCCTCGCCCCCGGCGAGGCCGCCGGACTCCTCGGCCCCAGCGGCTGCGGCAAGTCCACCCTCGCCCGCGTCGCCGCGCTGCTCCACCGCCCGGACGCCGGCGAGGTGCTGCTCGACGGCGTGCCTGTACGGGGCTGGCGCCACCGCGCCCCCCGCGCGCAGCGCACCGCCTTCGGCGTCGTCTTCCAGCAGCCCCGCCTGGCCGCCGACCCGCGGCTGACGCTGGCCGCCCTGATCGGTGAGCCGCTGCGCGCCACCGGCCGCCGCGCGGAGGCTCCGTCCCGTACCGGCGAGCTGGCGGCACTCGTCGGCCTCACCCCCGACCTGCTGGCCCGCCGGCCGCACGAGGTGAGCGACGGCCAGCTCCAACGCGCCTGCCTCGCCCGCGCGCTGGCGCTGCGCCCCCTGATCCTGGTCTGCGACGAGATGACGGCGATGCTCGACGCCTCCACCACCGCGGCGCTGGTCGCGGCGGTCGAGGACTACCGCCGCGCCTCGGGCGCCGCGCTGCTGGCCGTGGGGCACGACCGGACGCTGCTGGAGCGCTGGTGCGACCGCACGGTCGCCTGGGAGGAACTGGCCCCGGGGGCGAAGCCCGCGCCGAGTGGCTGATTGCTTTCGTACGGATGGACGGTGCGTGAACGCACCGTCACGGACAGCCCAACGCGTCCGCCAGGCCGGTGAAGTCCCGCGCCATGACATCGGCAGGCACGTCCGCGTCCGCCCCGCCCGCCGGGCCCTTCTCCAGCGGGCGGGAGACGAACGCCGTCCTCAGCCCCGCGCCGCGCGCGCCCGCCAGGTCCCAGCCGTGGCACGCCACCATCAGCAACTCGCCCGGCGCCACGTCCAGCAGCCGCGCGGCCGTCAGATACGGCGCCGGGTCCGGCTTGTACCGCTGCGCCAGCTCGGCGGAGAGGATGCAGTCGAACGGCAGCCCGGCCGCCTTCACCAGGTGGGTCAGCAGCGCGAAGCCGCCGTTGGACAGCGCCGCCACCACGTACCGGCCGCGCAGCCGCGCCAGCCCCGCGGCCGCGTCTTCCCACGCGGGCAGCCGGTGCCAGGCGCGTACCAGCCCGGCGCGGTCGGCGTCGTCGAAGGCGGCGCCGATGCCGTGGCGTTCGAGCAGCTCGTCCAGTGACTCGCGGTGCAGCACGTCGAGATACGCCCACGCCCGCTCGCCGCCGTTGACCCGGCCCATCGACGGCAGGTACATCTCCCGCCACTCGTCGGCGAAGCCGGCGCCGTCCAGCTCCACGCCGCGCCGCCGCGCCAGGTGCGTCACCTGCTCCGCGACGCCCGTGCGCCAGTCGACGGTGGTGCCGAAGACGTCGAACGCAACGGCCCGTACCGCCCCCGGATCGAACTCCGCTTCCGTCACGCGCTTCCCGCCTTCCGTCCGACACCGCCGAACTGGTCCACCGGCTCCGGCTCCCCGCCGCCGTCCGGCCGCCACCGCGGGCACGACACGACACCGGGCGGCAGCAGCTCCAGGCCGGTGAAGAAACCTTCTATCTCCTCCGGCGTCCGCAGCACATACGGCACCGCGCCGCTCCTGTTGTACGCGTCCTGCGCCCGCCTGGCCTCCCGGTGCACCACGCCCGTACCGTCGCTGAGCAGCAGATGGCTGCCCGCGGGCAGCGCGCCGACCAGCCGCGCCACGATCCCGCGCGCCTCGTCGTAGTCCGCGACGTGCCCCAGGATCCCGCTGAGGATCAGCCCCACCGGCTCGTCGAAGTCCAGCGTCTTCGCCGCGCCGGCCAGCACCGCGTCCGGGTCGTGCACGTCGGCGTTCACGTAGTCGCACACCCCGGTCGGCCGGGAGACCAGCAGGGCGCGCGCGTGCGCGAGGACCATCGGGTCGTTGTCGACGTAGACGACCCGCGCCGACGGGTGCACCGCCTGCGCCACCTCGTGCGTGTTCTGGGCCGTCGGCAGCCCGGTGCCGATGTCGAGGAACTGGCGTGTTCCGGCCTCGGCCGCCAGATAGCGCAGGGTGCGGGCGAGGAAGGCCCGGGCGGCGCGGGCGACGTCGACGATGGCGGGCGAGGCCCGCACGTACGCCTCACCCGCGAGCCGGTCGACGCGGTAGTTGTCGCTGCCGCCGAGCCAGAAGTTCCAGATACGCGCCGACTGCGGCACGGCGGTGTCTATCACCGGCGCGCCTCCGCCGCCATCTGCGTCCCCCATCAGATCTCTCCCACCACCAGTCGCGCTGAAGCCACACAAAGTAGTCCAACGGCCCGTGCACCGTAAGCGATCCGGCCACCCGGGCGCACGTCAGTGCGGTCGCCGCGGGCGCGGCCACCGTGGGATCATCCGGGTCCATGAGGCTGGCCGGCGTCGGGCGGCGCTACGGCAGACGCGGCCCCCGGGTGCTGCGCGGGGTCGACCGCGCTGGCGGCGGCGCTGAGCGCCAGGCGCTGACCGGCCCCCGGCCCTCACCGGCCGCCGGTCCTCACACCACCCGCAGCCGTACCGGCGCCTGCGCCGCCGGCTCCGGCAGCCGCAGCGGCCGGGCGCCCGGGGTGATCGAGCCCAGCAGCGCCGCCTCGCGCGCGCCCGTCGCCGACGGGACCGACGCCGGCAGCCCGCACACCGTCAGAAAGCCCAGCAGCGCGAAGAGATACCCCTCCTTGCCCTGCGACGACAGCCCGTGGTCCTCCATCCGCGACACCCGCGCCGGCGCGCACAGTGCTGCCAGCCGCGCCACCAGCGCCGGGTTGCGCACCCCGCCGCCGGAGACGACCAGCTCCTCGACCCCGTACTCCCGGCACGCCGCCGCGACCAGCTCCGCGGTCAGCTCCGTGACGGTGGCCACCAGGTCGTCCAGCGCGGGCCGCGCGCCCGCCGCGGCCACCTGCTCGCGCAGATACGCCCCGTGGAACAGCTCCTTGCCCGTCGACTTGGGCGCCGCCAGCGCGTAGTACGGCTCGGCCAGCAGCCTGCGCAGCAGCTCCCGGTCCACGGTGCCGCGCCGCGCCCGCGCGCCGCCGCTGTCCATCGTCTCCGCGCCGCCGGTGCCGTCGGCCACCGCCGCGTCGATGAGCGCGTTGGCGGGGCCCAGGTCGTACGCGACGACCTCGCCGCCGCGGCCGCGGACCGTGATGTTGGCGATACCGCCGAGGTTCAGCGCCCCGCGCCGCGGTCCAGGACCTTCGCCGAGGAGGAGCAGCGCGTCGAGGGTGGAGGCGAGCGGTGCGCCCTGGCCGCCGCGGGCGATGTCGCGGATGCGGACGTCGGAGACCACCGGCAGCCCGGTGGCCTCGGCGATCCAGGCGGCGTTGCCGAGCTGGAGGGTGCCGCGGGCGCGCCGGCCCTCGACCCAGTGGTAGACGGTCTGGCCGTGCGAGACGACGAGGTCCGCGCGCCCGCCCGCCACCGCCTCGACCGCCTCGGCGGCCACCCGGCCGAAGAACCGGCCCAGTCCGGTGTCGAGCCGGCAGACCTCGGCCATCGTCGTCGCGGCCGGGGGCAGGGCGGCGGCGACGGCGCCGCGCAGCTCGCCGGGGAACGGGGCGCTGTGCAGGCCGCGGGGGTGCAGGAGCAGTTCGTCGCCGGCCAGGCGCAGGTCGCAGACGGCGGCGTCCACGGCGTCGTACGAGGTGCCGCTGAGCAGGCCGACGACGGTGAGCGCGGGGGCGGGGTGCGGGTGGGTCATCGGGCCATTGTCGTCGGCGCGTTCGCGGGGATGCGGGCGGCGTACCGCGGCGGCGTCGAGGTCGCAGGCCCGGCGGCCGGGTGCCGTCCTTGCGCAGAGGCGCGGCGACGGGCCTGCGACCTACTGGGCCAGAACTATACATTTCGGGCATTTCGCCGCAAGGGGAAGCGCGGCCCGACTTGTCAGGCCGTCTGCTGAAATTTCACTGCAAGCCCATTGACGTCGGCCGCAGTCGGCCGTCAAGCTCTCTCCACTGCGTGTTAACGATAACACGAGAACGACCAAGGGAGCCGCCCGATGTCAGGTCGTCATCCGCCGATCCCCCCACCACCCGCCGACCCCCGCACGACCACCCCCCGCACGACAATCCCCGGCGCCGGCCGCTTCGACCGCCGTACCCTGCTGCGGGTCTCCGCGGCCGGCGCGGCCGCCACCGCCACCGGCGGACTTGCCGCCGCCTGCGGCAGCGCCTCCGGAAAAGGGCCCGGCGAAGTCGCCATCCACGGCGACAACGCCACCTGGGAGGCCCCGCTGCAGGCCGCCGGCCAGGCACTCAAGTCCACCGCCGGGGTGCAGCTCGTACCCGAGGTCATCCCGTCCCTGGAGTCCTTCGAACAGATCGTCAAGTCCTCGCTCCGTACCAACAAAACCCCCGACCTGCTCAAGTACTGGTCCGGCTACCGGCTGCGCGACCTTGCCAGGACCGGCGGCATCGAGGACCTGTCGAAGGAGTGGGAGGCCGCCGAGTCCCGCGGCTGGGTCGAGCCCTCGCTGCGCGAGGCGTTCACCTACGGCGGGCGCGTCTACGGGCTGCCGATGAACCTCGCGTACTGGGTGATCTTCTACAACCCCGAGGTCTTCGCGGAGCACCGCCTGAAGAAGCCCGAGACCTGGGACGACTTCCTCACCGCCTGCACCCGGCTGAAGGACAACGGCATCACCCCGCTGCACGGCACCACGGCCGGCCGCTGGCCCGCGTTCATCTGGTTCCAGGAGATCCTGAGCCGTCAGGACCCCCAGTTCTACGACGACCTGATGAACGGGCGCGAGCGCTACACCGACGCGAGGGCCGAACGGGCGCTGCGCACGATCGCCGGCTTCTTCGACAAGAACTGGTTCACCAGCATGGACGTGGACCACAACAACGCCGCCGCCGCCGTCGTCCACGGCGACATCGGGATGGTGGCCTGCGGCACCTGGCTGGGCGGCGTCTTCGACGGTGCCGGCGCCAAGCCGGGCAAGACCGTCGACGCCTTCGTCCTGCCCATGGCCGACCCGGCCGCCCGCCCCTGCGTGATCTTCGAGTCCAGCGCGTTCGCCGTCACCGTCAAGGGCCCGGACAAGGACGAAGCGCTGAAGGCCGCCGGCGGCTGGCTGCACCCCGAGGTCGCCACGGCCTTCGCCCACGGCCTCTCCGACGGCAGCCCCAATCCGATGGTCAAGCCCGCCAACACGGTCATCGACGGTGTGACGCGGCAGTCGAAGGACCTCTGGCTGCTCAACCGCTTCTGGGAACAGGGCCCGCCGGAACTCGTCGAGTCCACCGTGGACGACCTCGCGGGCATGCTCATCGAACCGCACTCGTACCGCAGCGGACTGCGGACCATGCAGGAGCGCGCCGACGAGGCGTGGAAGGTGTGGCGGGAGGCGGAGAAGTCATGACCGACACCGTGGGCACGGCCGAGGCCGCCAAGCCCGTACGCCTCCGCCGCCGCATACCCGTCCGCAGCCCGCACCAGGCCGCGAAGAACACGTCCACCCGCCGCATGGGAGGACCGTTCGCCGGCGTCCCCTGGGCGCTGCCCGCGCTCGCCCTCGTCGGCGTGCTGCTCGTCTATCCCTTCCTCCGCAGCATCTACGGCAGCTTCTTCGAGGACAACGGCTTCACCAGCAGCTTCACCGGCATCGACAACTACACGCGGCTCGCCGAGGACCCGATCTTCGGCCGCTCGCTGCTCAACACCTTCATGTGGGTCGCCGGCACCCTGCTGCTGCCCGTCGTCGCCGGCCTCGCCATCGCGGTGGCCACCCACCGGATGCGCCGCTTCGGCGGCCTCGCCCAGCTCGTCATCGTGCTGCCGTTCGCGATATCCGGCGCCGCCACCGCCGCGCTGTGGCGCTTCATGCTCACCACCGACGGTGCTGTCAACGAGATCCTGCGCGGCGTCGGCCTCGACTCCTGGGCGCAGAGCTGGCTGCTGGAGTGGCCGCAGAACACCATCTCGATGATCGTCGCCAGCACCTGGCAGGCCACCGGACTGAACGTCGTCCTCTTCGCCATCGGCCTGCGCGCCATCCCGCGCGAGACGATCGAGGCCGCCGAGCTGGACGGCGCCACCGGCTGGCGGATGTTCCGCCACATCACGCTGCCGCAGTTGCGCGCCGTGACGGTCGTGGTCGTCGGCATGGCCATCGTCAACAGCCTCAAGGCGTTCGACATGATCTGGGTCCTCACCCAGGGCGGCCCCTCGCGCAGCTCCGAGACGCTGGCGCTGACCATGTACCGCGAGGCGTTCCGCCTCTTCCACGTCGGGTACGGATCCGCCATCGCGCTCGTGCTCTCCGTGATCGTCGTCGCTTCCTCCTGGCTGTACCTCCGCCGCCAGATGCCCGGTGCCAAGGACTGAGAGGAGACACCGACATGGGACGCCACATGCGCAACCTCTTCGTCGCCGGCTGCGTGCTGCTCTGGCTGCTGCCGCTCTACCTGCTGATCGTCAACGCCCTCACCCCCGTCGAGGAGTACACGGGGTCCGTCGACTGGACCCCGCAGGGCTTCGCGATCTTCGACAACCTCAAGACCGCCTGGGTCGACGCCGGCATCGGCGACGGCTTCGCCAGCTCGATGCTGTACGCCGTCGTCTGCGGCGGGGTGGCCGTGGTGGTCGCGGCGATGGCCGCGTTCGCCGTGATCGTGCTGCCGATACCCAGGCCCGCCCTGTGGTTCTGGGTGATCTTCTCCGGGACGCTGTTCCCGCTGCAGATGTTCCTGGCCCCGCTGTTCGGCATGTACGCCGACGCCAACCTCTACGACTCCCGCCTCGGCCTGATGCTCGTCTACGCGGCCTGGGCCATCCCCTTCGCGTTCTTCCTCATCCGCAACCAGATGACGACGATGCCGCCGGAGATCACCGAGGCTGCGATGCTCGACGGTGCGTCCATGCGCCGCATCTTCTGGCGCATCCACGTGCCGCTGATGCGCTCCGGGCTGGGCGCCGCGTTCATCTTCCAGTTCACCGCCGTCTGGAACGACCTGCTGTTCGGCATCACGCTCAGCCGCAGTCCCGAGATCCAGCCGGTGATGGCCGCCCTCAACTCCCTCAACCAGGCGTACAGCTCGGCCGGGCCGCCGGTGATCCTCGCCGGCGCGTTCATCGTCTCGCTGCCCACGCTGCTGGTGTTCCTGGTGTTCCGCGGCCTGTTCCTGCGCGGCATCACCGCCTCCGCCCGCTGACCCGCCCGCCGACTGCCGACGCCCGACCGCCGACCCATCCGCCCGCCGACCCCTGCCCGGCCCACGAACCCGCCCGCTTCACCGCCCGCACCACCGCGGGAGAGTACGGAGACCACCGCATGACCACTCGGGCCCTCGTCAAGACCACCGACTGGGACAACGACCGCATCCGCGACAGCCTGCGCAGCAGCGTCGTCACCGCCGAGGGCAGCCTCGCCGGCACCGCCCTGCGCCTGACCCAGGAGCCGCTGCTCAAGCACGCCGAGGGCGGCGGGCTGCTGCAGAGCCTGCGCGTCGCGGCCACCGGCGGCGCCCTGCCCGACGGCTTCGCCGCCGGTCTCGTCGTACGCACCGAATCCGGCGCGGCGCTGCCCGCCGCGCCGGAACCGGGCCCCGGCGGGTCCGTACGGCTGCTGCTGCCCGCCGTCGACACCGCCCAGCGCGTCACCGTCGGCCTGGCTGCCGGTGGCGGCGCCGGGGCCGACGCCGGCATCGAGCTGACCCTCACCCCGCAGCGGGAGTGGACCCTGCACCTCGTCCACCACTCCCACCTCGACATCGGCTACACCGACCCCCAGGGCCGCGTCCTCGCCGAGCACCTGTCGTTCCTCGACTCCTGCCTGGAGCTGACCCGCGCCACCGACGACTGGCCCGCCGAGTCCCGGTTCCGCTGGTGCGTGGAATCCCTGTGGTCCTTCCGGCAGTGGGCCGACGCCCGCCCCGCCGAGCAGGTCGAGGAGTTCGTACGGCGCGTCCGCGAGGGCCGCATCGAGCTGACCGCCATGCCGTTCAACCTGCACACCGAGACCTGCTCCACCGACGAGCTGCACGAACTGCTGCGGCTCGCCGACGAGGTGCGCGACGAGCACGGTGTCGAGTTCACCTCCGCGATGCAGACCGACGTGCCCGGCGCCGTCGTCGGCCTGGTCGACGCGCTCGCCGCCGCGGGCGTCAGGTACCTGTCCGTGGCGCACAACTGGGCCGGCCGGTCCGTGCCCCACCTCGTCGGCGGCGAGAAGCTGCCCCGGCTCTTCCGCTGGCGCGCGCCCAGCGGCAACAGCATCCTCGTCTGGGTCACCGACACCCCGCACGGCCTGGCCTACATGGAGGGCCCGCTGCTCGGCTTCGACACCGACTACGACAGCGTCGACGACCTGCTGCCCGCCTACCTGACGTCGCTGGCCAGCAACCCGTACCCGTACCGCGGCGGCGTCTTCGGCTGGGCCATGGACCAGGCCGACGTCAAGCGCCAGCCCTACCCGTGGGACATCCTGCACCTGCGCGTGCAGGGCAAGTTCGGCGACAACGCGCCGCCGCGGCGGATCATCGCCGACACCGTCCGCCGCTGGAACGAGACCTGGGCCTACCCCCAGCTCCGGCTCTCCCGCAACGAGGACTTCTTCACCGACGCCGAGGCCCGCCTGGGCGACGAGATCCGCACCTTCGAGGGTGACTGGACCGACTGGTGGGTCGACGGCGTCGGCTCCGGCGCCCGCCCGCTGTCCCTCGCCCGCACCGCGCAGGCCACCGTCGCCGACGCGCAGACCCTCGGCACCTTCGCCGGCATCCTGGGCGCCACGGGAGCCGCCGACGACAGCCGGGACGCGGCCCCCGTCTACGAGGCCGTGTCCCTCTTCGACGAGCACACCTGGGGCGCCGGCGACCCCTGGACCCACGGCGACCACGGCGGCCACAGCGGCGAGGAGCAGTGGCACTGGAAGTACGGGCAGGCGCTGCGCGCGTACGACGACGGCAACTCGCTGCTCGACCGGGCCCGCGCCCGCCTCGGCCAGCGGCTCGCCGGCGCGCCCGACGCCGTGTCGTACCACGTCGTCAACACCTGCTCCTGGGCCCGCACCGACGTCGTGCGGATCTTCCTGCCGGAGAGCAGCGTGCCGCTGGAGCAGCGCGTCGCCGTCCGCGACGCCCGCACCGGCGAGAAGCTGCGGCACGAGGAGCAGGCACAGGTCAACGACGACCACCGGGACGCGGGCCGGTTCCTGCTGGTGTGCGTCGCGGACGTGCCGGCCGCCGGATCCGTACGCCTCGACGTCGTCGCAGAAGGCGCGGACGACGGGACCGCCGACGGCGAGGGCACCGTCCTGAAGGCAGCCACCGGCTGGAACCCCACCGGCGGCACCGAACAGGAGGACCCCGCCGAGACCGCCGCCGCCGCGCACGCCCAGGCCGACCCGACGCTGCTGGAGAACGAGCACCTCGCGGTCCGCGTCGACCTCGCGCGCGCCTGCATCGCCTCGGTCGTCGACAAGGCCACCGGACGCGAACTCGTCCGCGCCGACGCCGTCGCCGGCTTCAACGCCTACATCCACGACAGCTACACCACCGCCGGCGGCTTCAACCACAACTCCAGCCGCACCACCGGCTCCGAGCGCCTGGAGCACCTCGGCAACCGCTCCGTCGCGCCGCCGGCCGCGCTCATCGCGCGCAAGTCCACCGCCACCGGCGAGACCCTCACTTACGAGACCCGCCCCGCCGGCGCCAACCGGGTGCGTACGACACTCACGCTGCCGCACGGCGCCGCCCGCCTCGACATCGACAACCGCGTCGACAAGGACGCCACCCTCGGCAAGGAGAGCGCCTACTTCGCGTTCCCCTTCGCCTTCGAGACGCCCACCGTGCGGATGGAGGCCACCGGCGGCGCCACCGGCACCGGCCTGTCCGTCATCCCCGGCTCCGCGCAGCACATGCGCGCCGTGCGCCGCTGGGTGACGCTCGCCGACGACGGGCTCGCCGTCGCCTGGGCCACCCAGGACGCGCCGCTGGTGCAGTTCGGGAACATCGCGCTGCCGTACGCGCCGTTCCCCAAGACGATGGGCCAGGACGAGCCCGCCACCGTCTTCTCCTGGATCCACAACAACCTGTGGGACACCAACTTCCCCAGCGAGCAGGGCTTCGAGTTCACCTTCCGCTACAGCCTGGCCTGCGGTACGGATGACGCCACCCCGCACGGCTCCCTCGGCGCCCGCACCGCCGCGGGGCTCAGCCGCCCGCTGCACGCCGTACGGGCCCGCGCCCCGCAGGACGGGGGCCCCGAGGTCGCCGACGGGCTGGCGTTCGCCGAGATCGGCGACCCGCGGGTGCGGCTCGTCGGCGCCACCACCCCCGGCGGCGAAGCCGGCGAAGGCGCCGTGCTGCTGCGGCTGCAGTCCTTCGCGGAGGAGCCCGTGGCCTGTCCCGTACGCGCCCTCTTCCCCGTCACCGGGGCCGGGCTCGCCGACTACCTCGGCCGCCCGGGAGACGACCTGCCGGTAACGGACGGAGAGGTCACCGTCGACCTCCCCGCCCTCGGCACGACCGCGGTGCTCTTCCGGCGCCGCTGAACCACATCCGAAGGAGACTGCGTGTACCGGCTCGACCCGCGCTACGCACCCGCCCCGCCGGCCGTCCTCACCACCGGCTGGCGGGCCGTGGCGGCGGAATTCCCCCACGGCCCGGCGGTAGTGGCCGTCGAGGGACCCCCGTCCGCGGACTGGGACGCCCTCGCCGGCCGGCTCCGGCGCGAGCTCACCGCCCGCGGCACCCCCGTGGCACTCCTCGACGTACGGCGCCACTACGCGGCGCCCGACGAGGTCAGACGCCGCACCGAGCGGCCCGAGGACGCCGCCGACCCGCACTACTGCAAGCTCGCCGAGAACCCCCTCGACGACCTCTTCGACACTCCGCCCGCGGCGCGGCGCCCCGACGCCGGGCTGCTGATCGTCTACGGTCCCGGCGCCGCCGTCGTACCGCACGACCTGCTCTGGTACGCCGACGTGCCCAAGCGCTACGCCGAGGCCGCCGTCACCGCCGGCACCACCGGCGCCAACCTGGGCCTGCCCGGCGAAGCACCCGCCCACCGGCGGCTGTTCTACGTCGACTGGCCCATGCTCGACCGCCACCGCGACGCGCTGGCCCGCCGCATCGACGGCTGGCTCGATGTCCAGGACCCCGCCCACCCCGTCCACCTCGACGGCGACGGGCTGCGCACCACCCTCGCCGCACTCGCCCGCCGGCCCGTACGCACCCGGCCCTACTTCAACTCCACCCCCTGGGGCGGCCACTGGGCCCAGCGCGAGCTGGGCTTCGGCCCCGACGCGCCCAACACCGCACTCGGCTACGAGCTGATCGCACCGGAGGCCGGCATCCTGATCGGCACCGGGCCGGACGCGCAGGCCGAGGTGCCGTTCCAGCTCATGTGCGTCCTCGCCCCCGAGGACGTGCTGGGCCCCGAGGTGCACGCGCGCTTCGGCACCTCGTTCCCGATCCGCTTCGACTACCTCGACACCGTCGACGGCGGCAACCTGTCGCTGCACTGCCACCCGCGCGACGCGTACATGCGCGAGCGGTTCGGCTGGCCGTACACCCAGCACGAGACGTACTACATGACCCTCGGCAGCGCCGAGACCAAGGTGTACCTCGGGCTGCGCGAGGACACCGACACCGGGCAGTTCCGCAAGGAGATCGAGAAGGCGATCACCGACGCGGTGCCCATGGACCCGGAGGACCACGTGCTGGCCTTCCCGGGCGAGAAGGGGCAGTTGTTCATGATCCCCGCCGGTACGCCGCACGCCAGCGGCGCCGGCAACCTCGTCCTGGAGATCAGCGCCACGCCGTACCTCTACAGCCTCCGCTTCTACGACTGGCTGCGGCCCGGCGCCGACGGCAAGCCGCGGCCCATGCCGTACGAGCACGGGCTGGCGAACCTCGACACCGCGCGGCGCGGCGAGGCGGTGGCCCAGGAACTGGTGCAGGACCCGCGCGAACTGCGCTCGGGCCCCGGCTGGCGCGAGGAACTCCTCGGCGCGCTCGACGAGATGTTCTACGAAGTCAGGAGGTACACCCTGGACGAAGGGGCCGAGGCCGGCGACGACACCGAGGGCCGCTTCCACGTCCTCAACGTGGCCGAGGGCGCCGGCGTCACCGTGCACACCGCGGCCGGCGACATCCACGAGCTGTCCTACGCCGAGACGCTGACCGTGCCCGCCGCGGTCGGCGGCTACCGGCTCGTGGCCACCGCGGGCGGCGGGCCCGTGCGGGTCGTCAAGGCCCTCGTCAGGAAGGCCGCCGAGCGTTGATCCCCGTCCTGGAGATCGGCGGCACGCACGTCACCGCCGCGCTGGTCTCCCCGCGGACCGCCGCCGTCGCCACCCGCGTGCGGCGTCCGCTGGACGCGCGGGCCCGCGCCGAGGACATCCTCGGCGCGGTCCTGCGCTGCGCCCGCGCCCTGCCGGCGACGCCGGCGGGCGCGCGGTGGGGGGTGGCGGTGCCGGGTCCCTTCGACTACGCGACGGGCATCGCGCTCTTCGCCGACGTCGGCAAGTTCGAGTCGCTGTACGGGGTGGACGTGCGGAAGGCGCTGCTCGACGGACTGCCGGGGAGTCCGTCGGGCATCGCCTTCCGCAACGACGCGCACGCCTTCCTCGCCGGCGAGTGGGCCGCGGGCGCCGCCCGCGGCCACACCCGCGCGGTGGGCATCACCCTGGGCACGGGCGTCGGCTCCGCGTTCCTCGCGGACGGCACGCTGCACACGACGGGTCCGGGGCTGCCGCCGGAGGGCCGGATGGACCTGGCCAGGATCGACGGCATACCGCTGGAGGAGGTGGTCTCCCGCCGGGCGATCCTCGCCCGGTACGGGACCGCCGCGGACGGCGGGGGCGGACCGGGGCCCGGGGACGGGGCGGGCGCGGGTGTCGACGTGCGCGAGATCGCGGAGCGCGCGCGGGCGGGGGAGGAGCGGGCCCGCCGGGTGCTCGGCGCGGCGTTCGGCGCGCTCGGCGCGGAACTGGGCCCGCGGCTGGCGGCGTTCGGCGCCACGGCGCTGGTCGTCGGCGGCTCCATGGCGGACTCCTGGGACCTGGTCGCGCCACCCCTGACCACCGCCCTGGCGGCCGGAGGCTGGCGGCCGGACGCCGGCACACCGGACTCCGCGGAACCGCCCCCGGGATCCCGCCGGTTGGTACGGGCCCTGCTCGGCGAGGACGCCGGGCTGATCGGCGCCGCCGCTGCCGCCGGGGGTGCCGGATGACGCCCGGCCCGGCCGGCGGGCCCGCTCCGCGGGACGCGCAGCCCACGCTGCGGGACGTCGCGGAACGCGCCGCGGTCAGCGCCATGACGGTCTCGCGCGTGCTGCGCGACGACCCCAAGGTGCTGCCCGCCACCGCCGCCCGCGTCCGCGCCGCCGTCGCCGAACTCGGCTACCGGCGCAACGAGGTCGCCCGCAGCCTCCGCCTCGGCAGCGGCACCGGGCTCGTCGGCCTCGTCGTCACCAACCTCGCCAACCCCTTCTACTCGCGCCTCGCCCTCGGCGTCGACGCCGTCGTCGCCCAGCACGGCCTCAAAGCCGTCATCGGCAACACCGGCCAGGACCCCGACACCGAACGCAGCCTCGTCGAGGACCTCGTCGCCCGCCGCGTCGACGGCATCGTCGCCGTCCCCGCGGGCGGCGACCAGCGGCACCTGGCCGCCGCCGCGGCCGAGGGCGTGCCCGTCGTGCTGGCGAGCCGGCCGCCCGTCGGATTCGCCGCCGACCACGTCCTCGTCGACGACTACGGCGGCGCCCGCGCGGCGACCGAGCGGCTGCTGGCCGCAGGGCACCGCCGCATCGGCTTCCTCGGCTCCCCGCCCGCCGTCTACACCGGCACCGAGCGACTCCGCGGCTACGCCGCCGCCCTCGCCGCCGCCGGGCTGCCCGCCGACGGCACGTACATACGGCAGGGGCAGCAGCAGACCGCGGAAGCCGCCCGCGCCGCCGCCTCGCTGCTCGCCCTGCCCGAGCCGCCGACCGCGCTGTTCTGCTCCAACAACCGCAACACCATCGGCGCCTTCCGCGCCATCCGCGAGGCCGGCACCGCCACCGCCCTCGCCGGGTTCGACGACTTCGAGATGGCCGACACCCTCGGGCTGCCGCTCACCCTCGTCGCGTACGACACCGACGAACTCGGCCGCGAGGCCGGCCGCCTGCTCCTCGCCCGCCTCGGCGAACGCGCCGCCGGCGCCGGCCCTCGCGTGGACACTGCACCGGCCCCGCCGGAGCGCCGGACCATGGTCCCGACCACCCTCGTCTCCTACGGCACCCCGGACCCGTAACGGGATCCGCGCACCCGGGCCCTTCCGTCCATGTAACATCCGCTATCTGGATGAGCCATCTTCCCGCCAGGGGAACGGGGGCCGGGACCGGGAACGGAGGTCGCGATGGCGGCAACGGGAGGCACCGCGTCGGGCACGCAGAGCGTGGAGCGCGCCCTGTCACTGCTGTCGTACTTCACCGACGAGCAGCCGGAGCGCCGCATCGCCGAGCTGGTCGAGCTGAGCGGCCTCGGCCAGTCCACCGTCTCCCGGCTCGTGGCCGCCCTGGAGTCGCTCGGCTATCTCGTCCGGGACGAGCGCAGCGGCCTGCACCGCATCGGCCCCAAGGTCGTCGAACTGGCCGGCGTCGCGCTGAACCAGTCCACCGTCCACCGCGCCGCCCGCCAGGTCGCCCAGAACCTCGCCCACGAACTCGGCCTCGGCGCCAACGTCGCGGAACGCCACGGCGACCGCATGTTCTACCTCTGCCACTTCGAAGGCCCCCTCGCCCCGCGGACCTTCACCCTCACCGGCCGCTCCGCCCCGCTGCACGCCACCGCCATGGGCAAGGCGCTGCTCTCCGGGCTCGCCGAGGACGAGGTCCGCGATCTCATGGGCCCCGACTACCCCGCGTACACCCGCAGGACCATCACCGGCCTCCCCGGGCTGCTCGACGCCCTGGCCGAGACCCGCGCCCGCGGCTACGCCACCGAAATCGAGGAACTGGCCTTCGGCCGCGCCTGCCTCGCCGCGCCCGTACGCGACCGCTCGGGCGCGGTCGTCGCCGCGCTGTCGGTCTCCGGCTCGCTGTCCGCCATGGATCTGACCGCCCGTCAGGACACGCTCGCCGCCAGGACCGTCGAGTACGCCGACCAGATCTCCACCGGACTCGGCTACCTCGCCCACGCCCGCCCCGCCGCGCTCTGAACCCGCCGCCCCCGTAAGCCCGTACGCCCGTTCCGCACCCCGGGACACAGGTGAGCCCGGTCCCGGGGTGCGGGCCTCGGGACCGGGCTCCGGCGGGCGTCGGCCGAACCCTCGACGGCGACGACCGCCCGCTTCACCCGCGGACGCTCACGACCTCCCGCCCACCAGCCGGTAGTCGTGCCCCGCGCGCAGCGGGAACCCGACCGCGCCGGTGACGGGGTCCACGGAGAAGTCGACCGCGCGTCCTGTGGTCGTGTCCAGCACCTTCAGCGACTTCGCGTGCCAGCCGGCGTTCGCGTTCACGATCCTGGACGTGCGCTTCCCGTCACCGTAGCTGTACACCGAATCCCGCGTCACCGGGAATACCTGTGCCTGAAGCCGGGCCGAAGAACCGGCCTCCACCCGGCGCACCAGCACGCCCTTCCCGCCCACGAACGCCGGCACGTCGCCCCGGGCCACCTCGTGGCCCGTGAGCGTCACCGGGCCCTCGTGCCGCTCGCCGGTGTTGACGTCGATCCACCTCCCCGCCGGCAGGTACACGTCCCGCCCGGTCGCCGTCGCGAAGTCCGCCCCCCACACCGGGGCGGCCAGCAGCGACTCACCGAGCATCCACTCGTACCGCCGGGTCGACTCGTCGACCAGCCCGTACGTCCGCTCGTCCGCCGGATACGCCAGGTGCAGCGGCGTCATCGCGTACGGGAAGCCGGAGGCGTGCCCGTCGAGGACCGCGTCGTAGAGGTACGGATGCAGCGAGTCGTGCCACAGCGCCAGCTTCCTTGCGTCCGCGGCCACGTCGTCCCCGAACCGCCACGGCCCCTGGCCGAAGCCGAGCACCGGCGTGAGCGCGTTGAACTGCACGTTGCGGGCGAAGTACGCGCGGTACGCCGGGTCGGTCGGCTCCGCCTTGCCGGGGGTGCCGCCGACGAAGTCCGGGTAGAGGTTGCCGTAGCCGCTGGCCGCGATGTTCAGCAGGTTCACCGGCATCCGGTCGGGGTCCTCGTGGTACACCGCGCCCGTGCCGTAGATCGTGTCGTTGATCCTGGCCCAGTCGCCGGGCAGCGAATAGGCGGTGTTGCGCACCATCACCGCGTCCCCGGCGTCGTGCAGCGCCTTCAGCAGCGCGTTCCAGTTGCCGTCGCGCCACAGGTCGGGGCTGTAGAGCATGGTGTCCTCCTTCCAGCCGTCCACGCCCCACTTGCGGGTCTGCGCCACGTACCAGTCGACGGCCTCCGGATTCCGGCCGTCCAGCACGTACGACGCACCGGAGGGGAACTGCGCCCGGGTGACCTTCACCGGCTCGCCGTCCGGGCCGGCCAGCAGGTAGCCGCTGCGCCGGGCCTCCTCCACGAACCCGGCGTCCGTGGCCGGGTTGTGGTTGCCGCCGTCGTCCTTCGCGGCCTTGAAGTTGTTGCGTGCGCCGAGGAGGAGCGCCACGTCGTTGCTCGCGAAGAGCCGCTTCAGCGCATCCGGGTCCGGGTAGCGGGGGTTGGGCAGCCCGTCGTCGCGGCCCTCCTCCGCCGTGTCGTCCCACATCCCGAAGGAGTTCGTGGTGCCCTCCGCCGGATTGCCGCGCTCACCCGGCCAGAAGCCGGAGCCGACCACGCCCCAGCCCAGCGGATAGCCGTGGTCGAGGAAGTCCCGCACGGTGTCCTCCACCGACGACTGGTACGTGTTCCAGCCCAGTGCCCCGTACGCCTCCCAGCCGAGTTCGAACATCCGCGGCCGCGGCCGGACGTCCGCGTATCCTG
The DNA here is from genome assembly GCF_002847285.1 of Streptomyces sp. CMB-StM0423. NCBI lineage: Bacteria > Bacillati > Actinomycetota > Actinomycetes > Kitasatosporales > Streptomycetaceae > Streptomyces > Streptomyces sp. CMB-StM0423. The sequence continues at coordinate 7,332,971 of NZ_CP025407.1, forward strand.
CGGCGTGCCGGGCCCGGCGGTAGTCGGCGTAGAGCTGTTTGACGTCCGTGCCGAGGAAGTAGTGCAGCCCGTCGACGCCGTCGGCGCCCGCCACCCCCAGCCGGTTCTCCGTCTCCGTCAGGCCGACGCGCTTCTGCCCCTCGGCGAACAGCACTTCGGCGAAGCTCTGCCGCGGAAAGACCGCGAAGGTGGAGACGAAGCGCTTGCAGGAGCCCTGGTTGGTGACGTTGTCCAGGACCAGCCCGGTCAGCTCCGCCCGCGGGCGCGCCTCCACCTTGCCGCTGCACGGCGTGCCGGTCTCCGGCCGGCCGTCCCCGAACGAGCCGTGGTCGCCGAGCCCGTACGCCGGGCCGGCATGACCCGTGCGCAGGTCGACGGTGCTCGACGCGGGCAGCCCGGTCACCGCCACGCCCACCGAGCGGGCCTGCGGACGCAGCACGACGCGCGCCGGGCCGCCGCCGGCGAGCCGCACGTCCAGCACCGCCGCCGACCGGCCCGCCGTGACGAGCCGGGCGGACTCCGCGTCCGCGAACTCCGCGTCCCCCGGGCCCTTCACCCGCAGCCCGGACACGGCGTGCGGCGGCGCCACGGCCGTGCCGTCGCGCCGCTCGAAGCCGTAGCGGAACCCGTCCTCCGCGATCGTCATCCGGTACGTCGCGCCGGTGACGACCAGGCCGCGCCCCTGCTCGGTGACGCGGTACCCCGCCGGGCTCCCCGCGGAACCCGCCACCCCCGCGACCCCGGCGCCCCGCCCCGCGTCCGCAGGCTGCGCTGCCTGCGCGGGCGGCAGCAGCGCCGGGAGCAGCGCGAGCGGCAGCGCGGGCAGCAGCGTACGGCGCACCGCGCGCGCTCTGACACCTGTGCGCACGCTCACTCCTCGATCAGGCGGACGACGTCCTCGCCGGCCGTCCGCATCGCGTCCTTCGCCGAGGAGTCGCCCACCAGCACCGCCTGCACCTGCTTGGCGACCGCCTCCTCGATCTGCGCGTTGTTCGCGTACGTCCAGAACGGGCCGGGCGTCGCGGTCGCCGTGATCTTCTCCGTCCACTCCGTGGTGAACGTGTCCGACGCCACCTCCGGCGCCGCGAGGCCCTCCGCCGTCGTCGGCGGCAGCGCCAGCTTCCCGAAGTAGTCGACGACCGTGGCCTGGTCGGAGGTGGTGTGCACGGCGAAGTCCGTCGCCGCCGCCGAACCCTCGCCCTTCGTCACCACGATGACGTGCCCCCACAGCAGCGCCTGCGGGTCGTCGCCCTTCTTCAGCACCGGCCGCGGCACCGCGACCATCGCCTCCGCCAGCGACTCGTCGGTCGCCTCCGCCAGCGTCGCGCCCTTGCCGACCAGCGCGTCGTCGTAGAAGCCCACCTTGCCCTGCGCGAACAGCGCGCGGGCGTCGAAGCGGTCCACCGCCTTGGCGATCAGCTTCTCGTCGTAGAGCTTCTTGAACCACTCCACGGCGTCCACCGACGCGTCGTCGCCGATCGCGACCTCGCCGTCCGCCAGGATCGGGCAGCCGAAGGTCTGCATCCACGGGAAGATGTCCTTGAGCTGCTCCACCTTCGTCGCCGCCGCGTACGGCGTCACCCCGCCGCCCAGGTCCTTCAGCGCCCGCAGCGCGTCCTCGAACTCCGCGATCGTGCCCGGCAGCCGGCGGATCCCGGCCTCGTCCAGCAGCTTCTGGTTGCCGATCAGCCCGATGGAGCCCGTCGTCCACGGCAGTCCGTACTGCACACCCTCGTACTGCCCGCTCTGCAGTGCCACGTCCGTGTAGCCCGCCCCGGCCGCCGCGTCCCCCAGGTCCAGCAGCGTGCCCATCTGCGCCACCGCCGCCAGCCACGCGATGTCCAACTGCACCGCGCCGCTGATTCCCCCGCTGCTCAGCTTCAGCGTCAACTGCTTCAGATACTCGTTGTACGGATACTCCGTCGTGGAGACCTCCACCTTCCCGGACTTCTCCCAGGCGGTGATGATCCCCTCCACGACGGGCTTGCTTGCCTCCTCGTTGAGGGCCCAGGAGGTGAAGCCGAACTTCTTGGCATCGGCGTCGCCGCCGTCGCCCGAGCCGCCCCCGGAGGGGGCGCAGGCGGCGAGGGCGCCGGGCACGGCGAGCCCGAGGGTGCCCAGGCCCAGCAGTCTGAGGGTGTCGCGGCGTGGAAGTGCGTGGCGGGACATGCCGACTCCTTGGAAGTTGGGAAGCGTGGCGCGGTACGGGACCGGGCGCCGGCGCCGGTCAGCTCTTGACGGCTCCGGCGGTCAGCCCTCCGACGAGGTACCGCTGCAGGAACATGAACGCGACGACCACCGGCACCGAGACGATCAGCGACGCCGCCATCAGCGCCGGCCAGGCCGTCTGGAACTCGCCGATGTAGGTGTTCACCAGGCCCGGCGGCAGCGTCATCGTGTCGTCGCCCGACAGTGTCAGCGCGAAGATGAAGTCGTTCCAGCCGCGGACGAACGCGAACAGGCCGGCCGCGACCATCCCGGGCGCCGCCAGCGGCGCGACGATGCTGTGCAGGGTGCGCCAGCGGGACGCGCCGTCGATGGCCGCCGCCTCCAGCAGCGCGTCGGGCACCGTGTCGAAGATGCCCTTCAGCATCCACACGCACAGCGGCATGGTGAACGTGGTGAAGGACAGGATCAGCGCCGTGTACGTGCCGAGCAGGTCGAACTGGCGGAACACCGCGTACAGCGTGATCAGCAGCAGCGCCTGCGGGAACATCTGCGAGGCGAGCACGAAGTTCATCAGCGACTTGCGGCCGCGGTAGCGGAACTTGGAGAACGAGTAGCCCATGTACGTGGAGACCACCACGCTCAGCAGCGCCGTGACCCCGGCCACGATCACGCTGTTGACCATGTAGTCGAAGAGCTTGTCGTTCTCCGCGAACGCCCGGAAGTGCGCGAACGTGATCTCGGTGGGGAAGAACCGCGGCGGGAAGCGGAACGCCTGGCCCGGCGGGCTGAGCGCGGTGACCAGCATCCAGTACATCGGCAGCAGGCCGAACAGCCCGATGACGCCCACCGCTGCCCACGCGGCGACGGAGGAGCGGACCTGGTCGGGGCGGCGGCGGGGCTTCCGGGGAGCCTGGCGGCTCCCGGCGGGGGTCCCGGGCGGGCCGGCGGACGGTGCCTTGGGGGAGGCGCCGTCGGCGGTGGTGAACTGGGCGGTGGTCACGAGTGCTTGTCCTCCCGCTCGGAGGTCTTGAGGTACACCCCGACGAGGACCAGGAGCAGCAGCATCCACAACCCGCCGAGCGCGGCCGCGTGGCCGAGGTCGAAGCCCTTGAAGGCGTCCTGGTAGACGGCGACCGCGAAGGTCTCCGTGGCTCCGGCGGGGCCGCCGCCGGTGAGGACGTAGATGGTGTCGAAGTGCTGGAAGTTCCAGATGAACTCCAGCAGGAGCACGATCGCGGCGACGCCCCGCACTCCCGGCCAGGTGACGGCGCGGAACCGGCGCACGGCTCCCGCCCCGTCCACGGCCGCCGCCTCGTGCAGCTCGCGCGGCACGGTCTGCAGACCGGCCAGCATCATCACCATCATCCACGGGAAGCTCGCCCACGTCTTGGTGACGATCACGGCGACCATGGCCGTGGTCGGCTCACCGAGCCACGACACGCTCTCGTCGATGAAGCCCAGCTCCAGCAACGCGCCGTTGAGGACCCCGTAGTTCGCATTGAAGATCCACATCCAGAGGAATGACACCACGACGCCGGGGATCACCCAGGGGAAGAGGAAGAGCCCGCGCAGGAACCCGCTGCCCTTCAGCCCGGTGTTCAGCGCCAGCGCGAGCGCGAACCCGACGGCGAACGGCGCGAGGGTGGCGCCGACGGTGAAGACGAGGGTGTTCTCCAGCACCGGCCAGAAGTCGCGGTCGAGCACGTCGGCGTAGTTGTCGAGGCCGACGAACGTACGCCCCGGCAGCCGCAGATCCTGGTCGAAGAAGCCGGTGACGAGGGAGGCGACGAGCGGGTAGAACACGATCGCCGCGAAGAGCGCCAGGCCCGGCACGGTGAGGAGGAAGGCGAAGGCGCCGTTCGACAGCCGCTGCCCCTCGCGCTTGGCCGGCCTGGAGGTACGAGCCGGTGTGGGGGAGGGGGCGGGCGGCGCGGGGGCGGCCTGCTTCGGCGAGGCGGACGGGGGCGTCACGGCCGGCTCCTCTCGGGCTCGCGCGGGTGGCCCTGCCCGTTCCCGTGGCCGCGCCCTTCACCGGTCCTGGCGGGCGGCGGGGCGGCGCGCGGGCCGACGTAACCGAGGCCGACGCTCACGGAGTCGGCGGCCTCGACCGCGGCGCGGGACAGCTCCTCCTCGCGCCGGTCGAGCGCGACGGTGGACAGCGGCCCGGAGATGGAGATGGCGGCGACGATGTCGCCGGAGCGGTCCCGGATCGGCGCGGCCACGCAGGAGCGGCCGTGCGCCAGCTCCTCGACCTCGGTGGCGTAGCCGCGGCGGGCGACGGCCTCAAGCTCGGCGTCGAGCGCGGCGTGCGAGGTGAGGGTCGCCTGCGTGTAGCCAGGCAGCGCGTCCTCGGGGAGCAGTTCGCGGCGGCGCTGCGGGGCGAGGCCCAGCAGCAGGCACTTGCCGAGCCCGGTGGCGTGCAGCGGCTTGCGCTGGCCGGTGAGCACGGTGGACCTCGGGGCCAGCCTGCCTTCGAAGTTGAGCAGGTAGAAGAGCGCGGCGCCGTGCCGGATGGCGACGTTGGCGCCGAGGCCGAGGCGGGCGGCGAGCTCCTGCGTGAGCTGGCGCGCCTCGCGGTGGACGGGGTGGTGGTTGACGGCGACGCCGCCGAGGGTGATGGGGGCGGTGCCGAGGCGGTACAGGCCGCTGACGGCGTCACGTTCGACGTAGTCCAGCGACTCCAGGGTGGCCAGCAGCCGGGAGGTGGTCGAGGTGCCGAGGCCGGTGATGCGTACGACGTCGGAGACCCGTAGCTCCGGGTGGCCGTTCTGGAAGACGGCGAGCACGGCCACCGCGCGCTCCACGCTCTGGTTGTTGCCCTGATCCGATGCCATCCGCGACTCCAGTGAATCTGCTTTGCAACATGCGGGATCGTTGCCCACATATTGCGACGGCGTCAACCCTTGTGGCGGTGGCTTCTGCAGCAACGGCCCCGATCCGGGCCGATGGTGACGACCGGTTCTCTCGTGCGGCGGGGGTTGACGGCCGTGCAACATGTGGAGACTCTTCCTGCATTACGGATGTCAATTGCACCAGTGGGGAGAGTGTCATCGATGCCCAGCCGCCGGAGCTTTGTCAAGGCCGCGGGAGTCACCGCCGTGGCAACGTCAGCCCAGGCAGGCGCGGTTGCCGCCGCCGCGGACCGGGACGCGGGCCCGGACACCCTGCACCTCGACGGCGACCGCGTCCGCCTCACCTGGGGCCGCACCGACGCCGGCTGGCGCGCCGTCCGGGTACGCACCCGCACCCGCCGCGGCTGGCGCGAACTCCCCGGCGCCCTCGGCGAGTACGGCCTCACCCACCACGCCGGTGCGGAACCGCCCGACGCCCAGCAGGTCCGCCGTGAGGAGGCCGGCACCCACCACGCCTTCCTCCCCGCCGAGGCCGCCGTCGAGGGCACCTCCCAAGGCAAGGCGGTCGTCTTCCGCCACACCCACCCCCTCGGCACCCTCGAAGCCCGCTGGCGCATCGACGGCCGCCACCCCCACGACGTCCGCGTCACCCTCACCTGGACCGCCGCCCAGGACGGCTGGGTCAGCCTGCGCACCCCCACCCTGTGCGCCCTGGCAGAGCAGGACCTCGCCTTCGGCTGCGTCCCGGGCGGCTGGTACGGCCACGAGGCCAACCCCGACCTGCGCATGGCCGCCGAGTACGGCCACGGCCTGCCCGCCGTGCCGCACCTCTTCTACGACGACCTCGCCACCACCCTCGCCCCGGTCCTCAGCACCACCGAAGGGCTCACCCTCGCCGCCGTCGCGGAACCCGGCATGGCCCGCGACCCGTACGCCGCCGACCGCGTCACCCACCGCGACGTACGCCTGGCCCTCTCCACCCGCGACCGCGCCGGCCGCCTCACCCCGCACCTCGCCCGGCCCATCCTCGGCCGCGCCGACTCCCGCTGCACCGCGGGCGACCGCCGGGTCCTCGACTTCCGCTTCACCCTCACCGACGCCGACTGGTTCGAGGCGCTTCGGCACGCCGCCACCGACGTCTACGGCTTCGGCCGGTACCTCGAACTAGCCGCCAACAAGCACGCGCTGACCGAGCGACTCGCCCGCATCCAGGGCACGTACATCGCCGACCCGGTGCTGTCCCAGTGGCTCACCGACGAGTACGAGGGCACCACCATCGGCGCCCAGAAGTACAACGGCTTCGTCCAGGGCGCCGAGAAGGACGCCATGAAGAACTCCGACATCGGCGCCATGTGGGGCCTCGCCGCCGCCACCTCCGACGCGCTGCTGGAACGCGACCGGCTGCCGTACGTGCGCAACTTCAAGCTCGCCCAGCAGCAGACCGCCGCCGGCCACTACCGCGGGGCGCTCAAGGGCCAGTACTACCTGTTCAAGTCGGACCGCTTCGTCGAGGAGGGCAACCCGAACGCCGAGATCGCCGACTACGTCGAGCCGCTGGCCACCGCGTACTACGTCATCACCGACCTCGCGCACATCCTGCTCTTCCAGCCCGGCGACGCCGAGCTGAAGGGCCGCATCCGGCTCGCCGCCGACCACCTCGCCGACGCCCAGAAGGCCGACGGCTCCTGGGAGGTCGCCACCGACAAGGAGCCGCCGCACGCGGTCACGTACCCGCACCTGACCGAGGACCTGCGGCCCACCTGGTACGGGCTGCTCGTCGCCCACCACGCCCTCGGCGACCGGCGCTACCTCGACGGCGCGGTGCGCGGCGCCGACTGGTACGTGACCCACGCCGTCGAGCGCGCCCGCTACCTCGGCTCCACCGGCGACTCCGGCTTCCGCATGGACCTGTCCCTCTCCCAGGGCATCCAGGGCCTGCTCGACCTCGCGGACGCCACCGGCGAGCGCCGCTACCGCGACGCCGCCATCGAGGTCGCCCGCCTCCACACCACCTGGATCTACACCCACCCCGCCCCGTCCACCGAGCCGCGCACCCGGGCCGGCGCCACCTACGAGGCGTGGCAGCTCACCCAACTCGGCCTGCAGAAGGAGCAGAACGCCAGCGCCCCGGGCAACGGCCCCATCCTGCTCTCCAGCTTCGCCGGCACCTATCTGCGCATCCACCGCCTGACCGGCGACCCGCTCTTCCGCGACATGGCCCGCGCCGCCGCCCTCGGCCGCGACGCCTTCGTCGCCGAGGCGCCGGGCGTGCACTCGTACTACTGGGTGAGCTTCACCGGCGGCATCGGCTCCTTCCCGCACCACGCCTGGTGGCAGATCGGCTGGATCCTGGACTACCTCCTGGAGGAGGTACGCACCCGCAGCGGCGACCGGATCAGCTTCCCCCGCGGCTACTTCACGCCCAAGGTCGGCGGCCAGCTCACCTACGGCTTCGCCCCCGGCCGGGTCCACGGCACCCCCGCGACCCTGCGCATCCCGCCGCGGCTGCTGACCGCCGACACCCCGCACGCGGAGACCCTCGGCGCGCTGGCCACCGGCGGCGACCGGCTCTTCGCGCTGGTGCTCAACAGCAGCGCCAGGCCGCTGACCGCCACCGTGACCGTCGACCCGGCGCTGGCGCACCCCGACGGGCCGCGCACCATCACCGGCATCCGCGCCGTCTCCGGCCGCCTCACCGCCGCCGACGCGCCGCGCTTCACCGTGGCGCTGAAGCCCCACGGCATCGCGGTCGTCGCGCTCGACCTCGCCGAGTAGCCCGTACGCCGACGCGACCGGAAGGACGCCCCATGCCCCGCGCCACCCCCCTCGCCGCGGTGATCACAGCCGCCATCGCCCTGCCCCTGCTCGCCGTCGCCCCGCCCGCCGCCGCGGCCCCGGCGGCCCCGGCCGGGACCGCCGCGGAGCGCGCCGAGGCGGCGCCCGCCGCGGGGCCAGCCGGGACCGGCTGGACCCAGGTCTTCGGCGACGAGTTCGGCGCCGCCGCCGTCGACACCGCCAAGTGGAACTTCCGCACCGACGTGAAGGCCAACAGCGCCCAGCGCCCCCAGAACGTCACCCAGTCCGGCGGCGCGCTGCACATCGCGCTGAAGAAGGAGGACCACGCGGGCAAGCAGTTCACCGGCGGCGGCGTCATCTCCAGGAAGCACCTGCGCTACGGCTACTACGAGACCCGCGCCAGGATCAACGACGGCGCCGGCTGGCACACCGCCTTCTGGCTCCAGGCCGGCGACGGCAGCACCACCTTCCCCGCCGAACAGCGCACCGAGATCGACGGCTTCGAGACCGACTCGGTGAACCCGACCAGGACCTCGCACAACGTGCACGGCTGGGTGGGCAGCGGCGTCCACGGCCCGGTCACGTACGGCTCCGGGACGTACGACACCGGTCTCGACCTCAGGCAGTGGCACACCTACGGCATCGACTGGTCCGAGAGCGGCGCGAAGTTCTACGTCGACGGCACCCTCAAGTACACGGCCCCGTACACCCCCGGCCAGTGGATGCACGACTACACCGCCGTCTGGCTCACCAGCATCGCCACCGGCGCGCTGCCCGACGCGAGCAAACTGCCCTCGGCGGCTTCCTTCGACTACGTCCGCTACTGGCAGCGCGACTACTACGTCGACAACGACGGCGCCGCCGCCTACGGCTACTCCACCACCGGTACCTGGCAGCCCAGTTCGCTCACCGGCTGGACCAAGGACTCGCCCGTCTCCTACGGCTGCGCCGCGGGCGCCGAGGCGACGTGGCGGCCCCGGCTGCGGGCGGCCGGCTCGTACGAGGTGTTCATCCGCAAGTCCGTCTCCGCCACCGGCGGCGACCCGGCGGCGAAGGTGACCCTGGACAACGCCGGTGCCGTCACCGCCCGCACGCTCGACGAGCGCTCCGGCAGCCCCGGCTGGGTCTCCCTCGGCACGCAGCCCTACCAGGCCGGCGAGAGCGCGTCGGTGTCGCTCACCGCGAGCGGCACGGGCTGCGCGCACGCCGACGCGGTGAAGTTCGTACGCCGATGAGGCCGGCAGCCGCGCCGCTGACGGACGCCACCGCGTGGCTCGCGCCGTACGGGGTGACGTACGCGCAGCGGCCGTTCGAGGCGGCGGTCGCCGACGTGCCGGACGGCGCGTACGCCTACCCGCCGCTGTTCCGCACCGCGCCCGGCACGTACGCGCTCGTCACCGAGGCCGACGCGGACGGCCGCTACGGCGGCCCCCGGCTCCGCGGCTTCAGCCGCATCGAGGACCTGGCGGCGGGGACGGACATCCGGGTGCGCGTCCGCAGCGTCCGCGGCGACGCGACGAGCGCGTGGTCGGAGTGGACGGAGGTGTCAACGGGCTGAGCGGGGAGACCCGTAGCGGTGTCCCGGCCCGTACCCGGAGGGGACGGGCCGGGATGTACGTGCGTTGCAATGCGGGGCGGATTCCCGTCATACGGGACTGCTCCTCGGAATACGGGCACGGAATCCGTGACCGTTGCGGCGTCGGTGCGGTGCCGTAGGGCGATCCCCGCCGGGGAAGTCCGGGACCCCCGAGCAGGCGACGCGCACGCGGGATCCCGGCTACAGGAAGCGCTCCCGGAGGTCGGGGCGGAGCCAGGCGGCGGGGGAGGAGATGCTGAGGCCGCCGTCCACCGGCAGCACGGCGCCCGTGATGAACGAGGCCGCGGGGGAGGCCAGGAAGTGCACGGCCGCCGCGACCTCCGGCGGGGTGCCCGTACGGCCCAGGGGGTAGCCCTCGGCGACGTGCGCCAGCGGCGGGGTGCCGATCATGCCGGGCGCCACCGCGTTCACGCGGACGCCCCGCGGGCCGTAGTCGAGGGCGAGTTGGCGCACCAGGCCCTCGACGCCCGCCTTCGCCGCCGCGTAGCCGGGCAGCCCGGGGGCGGCGAGGAAGGCGTTCACCGAGGTGACGGCGACGATCGCGGAGCCGGACCGGAGCCGGGGGAGCGCCGCGCGGGCGACGTAGAACGCGGTGTCCAGGGTGGCGGACTGGGCCAGCCGCCACTGCGCGTCGGTGGTCTCGTCGGCCCGCGCCACCGGCTGCGCCGCCGCGGCGAGCACCACGACGTCCAGCCGCCCCAGCGTCTCCGCCGCCGACGTCACGCACCGGGCGGCCTCGGCGGGTTCCGCGCAGTCGGCGGCGACGTACGCGGCGTACGACAGGTGCGCGCACTCCGCAAGACCGCAGCCCGCGACCCGGTCGCCGCCCGCCGCGAACGCGTCGGCCACCGCGCGCCCGATCGCCGAGTCGCCCCCGACGACGAGCACCCCGCGCGCCTGCCCGCTCCCGCCGGGCGCCGCCGTGCCGCCGCCGGCGCCGGCTGCCGGGACCCCGCTCACCGCGCCCCGCCCGCGGCCACCGGCGGCAGCGCCAGCCGCTCCAGGATCCCGTCCAACTGCCCCCGCAGCGCCTCCGTCAGCCCCTTCGCCGGCAGCCGCACCGCCGCGGAGTCGATCACCCCGCGCCGTACCAGCACCTCCTTGTGCACCGCCCAGGCGAACCCCGCCTGCATGCCGAAGCGGATCAGCGGCAGCAGCCGCTCGTACGCCCCGTGCGCCTCCGCCGTACGCTCCGCGGACCACGCGTCCAGCACCGGCCGCAGCGCGTCGGTGAACTCGCACGCCGGCATCGTCCCCACCGCACCCGCGGCCAGCTCCTCCAGCAGGAAGAAGGCGTTCTGCCCGCCGAGCACGTCGAACCCGGCCGGGGCCGCCGCCACCGTCTCCGCGATCTTCGGCACCGTCGGCGGCGACTCGACCTTCACCGAGCCGACCCCGTCGAGCTTGCCGAACTCCGTGATCAGCGGCACCGGCATCGCCACTCCCGTCGTCGCGGCGGCGTCCTGCACCATGACCGGCGCCCCGGCGCGCTCGCCGAGCGCGCCGTAGAAGTCGACGAGCTGCTGCGGGCCGGGCTTCGCGAGGTACGGCGGCAGCACCATCAGCGCGTCCGCGCCGCCCGCGACGGCCTGCCCGCACTGCTCCAGCGCCGTCGCCAGGCTCGTCGGGCTGACCCCGGCCACCACCGGCACGGCGCCGGCGACCACGTCGCGTACGTCCGCGAGGACCGCGTCCCGGTCGGCGGCGGTGAGCGCGAAGCCCTCGCTGGCCATGCCGAAGACCGCCACCCCGTCGGCGCCGGCGAGCAGTTGGAACGCGGTGAGCCGGCGCAGCGAGGGGCGGTCGAGGCTCCCGTCCGGGTGGAAGGGGGTGGCGAGGACGGGGACGAGACCTCGTACGGGCCGGCTCATGCTGTGTCCTTTCGTTCGCCCGGCCGGCCGCGCGGCGGGGCGGTGGTGCCGCCTTGCCGGGGCGGGCCGGGCCGGGGGGCGGTGTGCGGGGCGGGGGCTGCCGGGAGGCGGCCGGGCGGGCCGGTCCCGGCGTCCCTCACCCGGTGATCTCCTGCGCGTGCCGTACGACGAACTCCGCGTCCACCTCTACGCCCAGCCCCGGCCCGGCGGGCAACGGGATGCCGGTGTCCGGGCCGCCGGTGAGCGGGGTGCGCAGGATGCGGCTCGCGACCTGCCAGGTGGTGGGCTGGTACTCGAAGTACGGCATGGCGGCGACCGCGGCGGCGAAGTGCAGCCCCGCGGCGGTGGCGACGCCGAGGCCCGTGGAGTGGTGCGGGGCGACCGGGACGTGGTGGGCGGCGGCCAGCTCGGCGATCGCCAGCGCTTCGGTCAGGCCCGTGCGCCCGGCGTCGGGCTGGGCCAGGGCCAGGGCGCGGCGGCCGAGCCAGTGGGCGAACTCGTAGCGGTTGCGCAGGGCTTCGCCGACCGCGACCGGGAGGTCGAGGCGGCGCTGCAGGTCGCGGTGGCCCTCGACGTCCTCGGGGGCCAGCGGCGCCTCCAGGAACAGCACCCGGCGGCGCCGCTGCAACTCCCGGCCGAGGCGGGCGGCTTCCGCGGGCCCGTACGCCCAGTGCGCGTCGACGGCGACGTGCAGCCGCTCGTCGGCGGTGAGGACGGCGTCGACGGTGGCGAGGTCGGGCTCGACGCCGCGGCCGAGGTGCAGCTTGATCCGGTACGCGCCGCGCCCGGCCCACTCGGCGGCGAGCTTCGCGCGCTCGGCGTCGGTGTCGCGGGGCAGCCCGGAGACGTAGGCGGGCTGGACGGTGCGGAAGGCGCCGCCCAGCAGCTCCGCGACGGGCAGGCCGGCGCGGCGTCCGGCGAGGTCCCACAGGGCGATGTCGACGGCGGCGAGGGCGTCGGCCTGATGGCCCGTCAGGTGGCCGCGCTCGCGCATCAGGTCGCGCAGCCGGTGCCAGGCGGGGCGTACGGCGCCGGCGGGGGTGCCGAGCAGCGCGGGGCGCAGCAGCGTGGCGACGGCCTGGCCCGGGACCTCGGGGCCGACCGGCGCGAGCGCCTCGCCCCAGCCCTCGGCGCCGTCGTCGGCGACGACGCGGACGAGCAGGGTCTCGAAGCGGGCGGAGTAGAGGCTGCGCCAGGGCTCGCGCACCACGTACCCGCGGTCCTCGGTGAGGTCGCTGCCGTCGTCGAGCCGGCCCAGATACGCCTCGTGGTGCGGCAACTTGAGCGCGTAGACGCGCACATCGGCGATGCGGGCCATGCTCACCATCCCTGCTTCGGCAACGGGCTCAGGCGATGGCAGATTCCCACATCATGCAAGCGATATGCAAGAAGTGCATTGGACTTTACGGAAAGGAAAAGGGGACCCGGTGAGCGGCAACACCCCTGAGCCGCCCACCGGGTGATCGTGGGCCCGGCGCCGCGCGTCAGGCGGCCCGTACCAGCCCCATGTACTTCGTCCAGTTCCAGTTGGGGCCGGGGTCGGTATGGGTGGCGCCGGGGACCTCGTTGTGGCCGATGATGTGGTCGCGGGTGCGCGGGATGCCGTAGCGGGTGCAGATCGCGGCGGTCAGTTGCGCCGACCGCCGGTACATCACGTCCGTGAACCAGGCGGGTTTGTCCACCCAGCCCTCGTGCTCGATGCCGATGCTGCGGGTGTTGTAGTTCCAGTTGCCGGCGTGCCAGGCGATGTCCTTCTCCCGGACGAGCTGGGCGATGTAGCCGTCGGCCGAGGCGATGAGGTAGTGCGAGGAGACGTCGCGGCTGGGGTTCTGGAAGATGTCCACGGCGTCCTGGAAGTACTCCTGGGTCACGTGCACGACCACGAAGTCCAGCGGGTACGCGGTCGGGCGGCTGGAGACCGTGTAGTTGGACCCGTCCGCCGGTATCCAGTGCGTCGGGGGGTACTGCGCCGCCTGCGCGGGGGTGGCGGCGAGGCCGCCGAGGCCGGCCGCGGCGGCGGTGGCGGCGGCGCCCTGGATGAGCCGCCTGCGGGGGAGGTTCGCGAAGTCCATGGGGCTCCTGACAGCGGAGGGACATTTGCGCGTACATGACAGTCCGGAATCCATCATGAGGACACGTCAGGCCCGCTGCCAAGACATGGCCGGATATGCCAATGGGCGCACCAAAGGCGGTGGTCGGGGCCGGCGGTACGGGGGAGGCGCCCGGTGCGCGCGGGTCAGCCGGCGACGACCGTGCCCGGCGCCTCCATGACGGCGTCGACCTCGCTCAGCGCGGCTCCGAGCAGCGGCCCCTCGGCGCCGAGCGCCGAGACGGTCAGCCGTACGGTACGGGCCGGGTCGGCGAGCCGGCGGCCCAGCTCGCGTTCGACCGCGGGCACCACCCAGGGTCCGAGTCCTGCGAGCGCGCCGCCCAGCACGACGGTCTCCGGGTCGAGGAGGTTCACGGCGCCGGCGAGCGCGATGCCCAGCGCGCCGCCCGCCTCGCGCAGTGCCGTCCGGACCAGGGCGTCCCCGTCGGCGGCGCGGGCGGCGAGCATGGCGATCCGCGCGCCGGGGCCCGGGTGTTCGGCGCGGGCCCGCGCCGGGTCGATGCCGGAGGCGCGCAGTACGGCCTCCTCGCCGGCGTACTGCTCCAGGCACCCGCGCCCGCCGCAGGCGCACGGGCGGCCCTGGGGGCGTACGGGCACATGGCCCAGTTCCCCGGCGAACCCGTGTGCCCCGCGCAGCAGTTCGCCGTCCATGACGACGGCGGCGCCGATGCCGATCTCGGCGGAGACGAAGAGGAAGTTCCGCCCGGGCCCTGGGGAGCGGCCGTCTCCGGCCGGGAGTTCGGCGGCGGGCTGCTCCACCGGGCCGGGCTCCCCGTCCGCGCCGGTGCCGGGCGGCTCCGCTGCGGTGCGCTCCAGGCGCTGCTCCGCCAGCGCGCCGAGGTTGGCCTCGTTGCCGACGCGGGCGGGCGGGGCGGCCGGGAGAAGGGGGCCGAGGCCGACGCCCTGCCAGCCGAGGTTGGGGGCCCGTACGACGGTCGACTCGTCGCGCGCGATCAGGCCGGGGACGGCGACCGTCAGCCCGGTCGGCGTCAGGCCCTCGCCCCGTACCTCCGCCACGACCTCCTCGATCAGCCCGGCGAGCCGCGCCAGCACCGGTCCCGGCGCGTGGTCGCGGTTCGCGGCGTCGGCGGCGACCCGGGCCCGTACCCGGCCGCGCAGGTCCACCGCGCAGACCGCGAGGTGGTCCACGCCGATCTCGGCGCCGAGGCCGCACGGCCCGCGGTCGTTGAGCGCCAGCGCGCTGCCGGGCCTGCCCACCGTGCCCGGTCGGCCGGGACCCAGCTCCACCAGCAGCCCCGCCCGCAGCAGCTCGTCCACGACGGCCGCGACCCCCGCCCGCGTCATCCCGATCCGCGCCGCGACGGCCGCGCGCGACAGCGGGCCCCCGGCGGCCACGGCGCGCAGGGCCAGGGACAGGTTCCGCTGCCGCAGCGCCTGCTGCGTGCGGGGAGAGGGCGCCGACACGGGCGACTCCTTCTGGCGGTGAACGGGCGGTGGACGGCGGTGATGACTGTCACGTCGGGCTCGGGCACGACGACCCTACGGCCTGTCGGTGCGGTAACGGAGCATGTCCGACAGGCCCGAAACCATTACTTGCGCGGACTGCGCAGAAAATCTTGGTCGTACTGCTTGTTTCGCGCAGGTTACGCGGGCATGATGTGCGTGTCCGAACGGACGTCCACAGCAAAGTCGGAGGAGGATCGGCGTGGATCTTCAGCTCTTGGCGGCGCTCGTGCTCGGTATCGCCACGATCATCGTCATCGTGCTGCGCACCAGGCTCGACGCCTTCGTCGCACTGCTGGTCGCCTCACTGGTGACGGGCTTCGTCGCGGGTGCGCCCGCCACGGAAACCCTTGATTCGATCACCGCGGGCTTCGGCTCGACGCTGGGATCGATCGGCATCGTGATCGGCCTGGGCGTGGGCCTGGGCAAGATCCTGGAGGTCTCCGGCGCCGCGGACGCGCTGGCCAGGATGTTCGTCCGGGCCTTCGGCAAGGGCCGGGAGCCGTGGGCGATGGGCACGACCGGCGCGGTCGTCTCGATCCCGGTGTTCTGCGACTCCGGCTACGTGATCATGAACCCGCTGGCCCGTTCCATAGCCCGCGTGAAACGCGCAGGTTATGTGACGCTCGCGCTCGCGCTGGGCTGCGGCATGACGCTCACCCACCACCTGGTGCCGCCGACGCCTGGCCCGCTGGGCGTGGCCGGCATCCTCGACGCCGAGCTGGGCGCGCTGGTGCTGGCGGGCCTGGCCTTCTCCGTCGTGCTGCTGCCCATCGTGATCGCGTACGCGCGCTGGATGGGCCCGAAGCTGGAGAGCGAGCTCTCGGACGAGGTCCGAGAGGCCGTGTACGGCAAGGCCGCGGTCGCCGCGGGCGTCGGCTCGGGCTCGGCGGGGGCGCCCGCCGACCTGTCCCAGGGCGACTTCGCGGACGAGCCGGAGCCGGAGCGGGACCCGGCAGCCGCCCTCGGCACCCCGCCTCCCGGCGCCAAGCCGCACCGGATGAGCCCCGGACTCGCCACGCTGCCGCTGCTGGTGCCGCTGCTGCTCATCATCGCGAACACCGTGGCCTCCGCGATCGACCAGAACCGCCAGGGCGCGGTCGGCTCCGACGACTACGAGCCCTCGGCCCTGCCGAAGGCCCTGGCCTTCATCGGCAGCCCCGTCGTGGCACTCCTCATCGGCATCGTCCTCGCGGTCTACGTACTGCTGCCCCGCTGGACGACCCGTTCCCAGGTCGGCGGCTGGCTCTCCGAGGCCGCCGCGTCCGCAGGACTCATCATCCTCATCACCGGCGCGGGCGGTGCGCTCGGCCAGGTCCTGCGCGACACCGGCGTGGGTGACGAGCTGGCTGAGGCCATCTCGTCCTGGAGCCTGCCGGGAGTGCTGGTGCCGTTCCTCATAGCCTCGCTGGTGCGGGTCGCCCAGGGCTCCGGCACAGTGGCGATGATCACCGCCGCGTCCGTCACCGCACCGCTCATCGACGGCCTCGGGATATCCGCGCTGCTCGCCGCACTGGCCTGCTGTGCCGGCTCGATGGTCTTCAGCTACTTCAACGACTCCTACTTCTGGGTCGTCACCCGCTTCACCGGTCTCGACGGGATCGCGGCCATCCGCGGCTGGTCGGGCATCACCACCGCCGTGTGGCTCGGCTCCCTGCCGCTGCTGCTGGTCGCGAGCACGTTCATATGAGCGGGCCGGCGAGGGCGCATCCGGCCGGCCGGCGAGCGGCCGTGCTGGTGGCCGCGGACGACCTGACGGGCGCGAACGCCACGGCGGCGGGCTTCGCCCGGGCCGGGCTGCGCGCCGTGACCGTCGGCGCCGACCAGGGTCCCGACGTCCTCGCCGGCCTCGCGGAGCGGTTCGACGCCGTGGTGGTCAGCACCGACAGCCGGCACTGCGCGCCCGCCGAGGCGGCGCGCCGGGTGACCGACGCCGTACGGGCCGGCTGGCCCGCCGAGCTGGTCAGCAACCGCGTCGACTCCACCCTCCGCGGCAACGTCGGCGCCTCCACAGAAGCCCTGCTGGCGGCCGTGCACGCGGCCTCCGGCCGGCGGGCCGTGGCCCTGTGCGCACCGGCCCACCCCGAGGCGGGCCGGCACACCGTGCAGGGCACCCAACTCCTCGACGGCGTCCGGCTGGAGGAGACCGAGCTGGCCCGTGACCCACGCTCGCCCGTGCCCACCTCGGACATCGCGGAGCTGCTGCGCCGCCAGGCCGACCTGCGGATCGCCCGTGTGCCGCTGTCGGTGGTCACCGCCGAGGCCGGGACGCTCCAGGCCCATCTGGACAAGGTCGTCGCCGAGGGCGCCGAGGTGGTCGTCGCCGACGCGCTGACCGTCGAGCACCTGGAGCGCACGGCCGCGGCGGCCGTCGCCGCCGGCGGCGGCGAGATCGTGTGGACCGGCGTCGATTCCGGGCCCGGCTCGGTGGCGCTGGCCCGCGCGCTCGGCATCACCGGCCGCGCCGCGGGTGCCCCGGTGCTCGCCGTCTCCGGCTCCGCCACCACGCTGACCCGCACCCAGCTCGCCCGGCTGCGGGCCGTCGAGCCGGTGCGCGTCGTCCGCCCCGTCACCGCACCCGGCTCGCCCGTCCCCGAGGCCGCCGCCACCGCCGAGGCGCTGGCGGCGGAGCTGGCCGCCGCGGGCCCCGGCGAGGTCGTGCTGCTCGCGACCGTGCTGGAGGACGCCGACGTCGTCGCCCTCGACCCCGCGGACGCGGCCCGGCTCCCGTCGGAGCTGGCCCGCACGGTCCGTACCGCCTTGGAACGGCAGCCCGTCGACGGCCTCTTCGCCACCGGCGGCGACGTCTCCGCCGCCCTCTTCGCCGCGCTCGGCGCGGCCGGGCTCGACGTCGAGGAGGAACTGGAGCCGCTGGCGGTCGCTGGCAGCTTCGTCGGCGGCGACTGGGCCGGATTGCCGGTCGTCACCAAGGGCGGCCTGATCGGCGGCGCCGACACCACCGCCGCCTGCGTCGCACACCTGCGCCGCGCCGCGGCCGTCGCCCGGCGGCACGTTCCGGCCGCCGGAAGACGTTGACCCCGTGTCCCCGGCCACCCAGAGCAGACTGTGAACCCGTGAACCCTGTGCACACCGACCGGCCCGAGGAGTTCGGGCCGACCGCACCCCACCGGACGGCGGACGCACCGCGCCGCCGCACCACGAGGAGGAACCACCGATGACCCGCCCCGTCCTCGCCGTCACCCTGGGCGACCCCGTCGGGATCGGCCCGGAGATCACGGCGCGCACCCTCGCCGAGGTCGCCGGGCAGACCGGGCACCACGGCATCGCCGTCGGCGACGCCGAGGCGCTGCGCCGCGGCGCCCGCGCCGCCGGGCTGGACACCGAGGTGCGCGCGGTGAGCGGCTTCGACGCCGAGCCCGCGGGCCCCGGCGTCATCGACGTCTTCGACACCGGCGAACTCGGCGCGGACGTACCGGAGTGGGGCAAGGTCGACGCCCGCGCGGGCCGCGCCGCCGTCACCGCCATCGAGGTCGCCACCCGCGCCGCGCTCGACGGCAAGGTCTCCGGGATCGTCACGGGCCCCATCAACAAGGAGGCCATCTGGAAGGCCGGCTCGAAGCACCTCGGCCACACCGAGATGCTCGGCGAGCTGACCGGCGTGACCCGTCAGGACACCATGTTCGTCGTGCGCAACACCGCGGTCGAAGGCCACCACCTGCGCATCTTCTTCACCACCCGGCACGTTGCGCTGCGCACCGCGCTCGACCAGATCACCGCGGAGCGCGTCGGCAAGTCGATCCGCGAGGCCGTCACCGCGCTGCAGGTCTTCGGCACCGAGGCACCGCGGCTGGCCGTCGCCGCGATCAACCCGCACGGCGGTGAGAACGGCGCGTTCGGCGACGAGGAGATCGTGCACATCGCCCCCGCCGTCGAGGCGGCCCGCGCCGAGGGCCTGGACGTCAGCGGGCCCGTCCCCGCGGACTCGGTCTTCCACCAGGGCCTCGTCGGCCGCTACGACGGGGTGCTGTCCCACTTCCACGACCAGGGCCACATCCCCGCCAAGACCTACGACTTCGACGGCACCATCTCCGTCACCGTCGGGCTGCCGATCCTGCGCACGTCCGTCGACCACGGCACGGCCTTCGATATCGCGGGCACCGGCCGCGCCGATCACGGCACAATGCTCTCGGCGTATCTCGCGGGCGTGGACTACAGCCCGTTCGCGGACCGGATCCGCCGGACGTACGGCTGACCCACCCCGCCCGCCGCGGGACCCGCCGCGGCGGGCGGACACGACAGACGGAGGCACGTGTGGCCCACCCGACGGCGCGACGCGGCACGCGCGAGCGGCACGAAGCCCTGCTGCGGCTGCTCCGCGAAGGCACCACGCAGGTGGAGGAGCTGGCCGCGGCGCTCGCCGTGTCGCCGTCGACCGTACGGCGCGACCTGGGGCGGCTCACCGAGGGCGGCCGGGTGACGCGCACCTACGGCGGCGCGGTGGTGCCCGAGGCGTTCCCCGAGCGGCCGGTGGGGGAGAGCGCGCTCGTCCGGCTGCACGCGAAGGCCGCGATCGCGGAGGCCGCGCTCGCGCTGGTGCCGGAGAATGGCGCGGTGTTCGTCGACGCGGGCACCACGTGCGCGGCGCTGGCCCGCCAGTTGCTCGACGCCGACGCGCACGCGGGCGGCAGCGTCGTGGTCACCCGCGGCCTGGAGACCGCGCAACTGCTCGCCGGGGCGCCCGACATCGACGTGGTGATGCTCGGCGGCAGCGTGCGCCCGCTGAGCCACGGGCTGGTCGGACCGCTCACCGACCTGGCGCTGGACCGGCTGTCGTTCTCGGTGGCCTTCCTCGGCGCCGACGCGGTCGACCCCGAACGCGGCGTCGGCGAGCCGACGCTGGAGGAGACGGCGGTCAAGGAGCGCGTCGCCGCCCGGGCGCACCACGTCGTGGTCCTGGCCGACGCGACGAAGCTGGCCGTCGACGACGCCCCGGCCTGGACCCGGCTGCCCCGGGGCTGGACGCTGGTGACCGACGCGGAGGCGCCGGACGACCTGGCGGAACGCTGCGCGGCGGCGGGTGTGACGCTCGTCCGCGCGGGCTGATCCGCCGCGCCGGTACGCGGCCGCCGTCCTCGCGTACGCGGCGCAGGGGCGGTGCTCCGGCACCGCCTGGCCCGAGCCGCCGCCCCGCCCCGGCCGGCCCGTACGCCCCTCAGCCCGCCCGGCGCAGCAGCGCGCCCGCGTCCGCGAGCACCGCGCCGATCCGCTCCAGCGTCGCGTCGTCCCGCTCCAGCGGCTCGTACGTGCGCCCCTCCGCCGTGGACCAGCGCCGGGCCACCGCCGCGGGGTCCTCGTCCAGCAGCAGCCCCGCCGCCTGCGCCGCGGCGCCGAGGGCGACCAGCTCCTGCGCCCGCGGCACCTGCACCGCCCGCCCCGACAGCCGCCGCACCGTCTCCCGCCACGCCGCGCCCTGCGCCCCGCCGCCGATGAGCAGCAGCGGCGCGCCGGGGTCGGCGTCGGGCCCCGAGACCTCCGCCAGCGCCGTCAGCAGCGCGTGCACCGCGCCGTCGTACGCGGCCTGGAGCACCTGCCCCGGGGTGGTGTCGTGGCGCAGCCCGTGGACGAGGCCGGAGGCGTGCGGCAGGTCGGGGGTGCGCTCGCCGTCGAGGAACGGCAGCACGACGGCCGTGCCGCCGGGCCGCACCTCCTCGCGGTAGCGGCCGAGGAGCGCGGCGATCCGGTCCACGGCCTGCGTGCAGTTGAGGGTGCAGGCCAGCGGCAGCCAGTCGCCGCGCGCGTCGGCGAAGCCGGCGACGGTGCCGGTGGGGTCGGCGGGACGGTGCGCGGAGACGGCGTAGACAGTGCCGGAGGTGCCGAGGCTGAGCACCGGCTGCCCGGCGGTGAGGCCCAGGCCCAGGGCGGCGGCCATGTTGTCGCCGGTGCCGGGGGCGACGAGGGCGCCGCGGGGCACGGGCAGGCCGTCGGCGTGTACCGTGCCGGCCGCCTCGCCCGGCCGCAGCACGCGCGGCAGCCGGTCGGGAGAGAGGCTTACGTGCTCCAGCGTCGCGCTGTCGTACGTCTCCGTCGCGGCGTCCCACCAGCCGGTGCCCGAGGCGTCGCCGCGGTCGGTGACGGCCTCGCCGGTGAGCCGTTCGGTGAGGTAGTCGTGCGGCAGCCGGACGGCCGCGGTCGCGGCGGCGGAGTCCGGCTCCTCCTCGGTGAGCCAGGCCCACTTGGTGACGGTGAAGGAGGCGACCGGCACGCTGCCGGTGCGCTCCGCCCAGCCCTTCGGCCCGCCCAGCTCCGTGACCAGCCGGTCGCGCTGGGCGGCGGAGCGCACATCGTTCCAGAGCAGCGCGGGCCGTACCGGACGCCCGTCGGCGTCCAGCGTCACCAGCCCGTGCTGCTGCGCGCCCACCGCGATGGCCGCCGCCTCGCGGGCCGGGGGCCCGCAGGCGGCCAGCGCGGCGCCGAGTGCCTCCCACCACTGCTCAGGATCGCTCTCCCGCCGGCCGCCGGTGCTGACGACGTGCGCGGCCTGGCCGTGCGCCACCACCTGCCCGGTCTCGCTGTCGACGACCAGCGCCTTGGTGGACTGCGTCGAGCTGTCGACGCCGATGACGAGGGGCCCCATGCTGTGTCCTCCGCGACTCGTGGGCCGGCTCTTCCCTCCGACCCGGTCGGCATCCTATTTTGTAAAGCGGCCTTACGAAATAGATCCGCCGAAGGAGCCGTCATGTCGTATACCCCGACCCCCGAGGACAAGTTCAGCTTCGGCCTGTGGACCGTCGGCTGGCAGGGCCGCGACCCCTTCGGCGAGGCGACCCGCGAGCCGCTCGACCCGGTCGAGAGCGTCCGCCGACTGGCGGACCTCGGGGCGTACGGCGTCACGTTCCACGACGACGACCTCATCCCCTTCGGCGCCTCGGAGACGGAGCGCGAGTCGCACGTCAAGCGCTTCCGGCAGGCGCTCGACGCCACCGGCATGGCCGTCCCGATGGCCACCACCAACCTCTTCACCCACCCCGTCTTCAAGGACGGCGGCTTCACCGCCAACGACCGCGACGTGCGCCGTTTCGCGCTGCGCAAGACCATCCGCAACATCGACCTCGCGGTGGAGCTGGGCGCGCGGATCTACGTCGCGTGGGGCGGGCGCGAGGGCGCGGAGTCCGGCGCGGCCAAGGACGTGCGCGCCGCGCTCGACCGGATGAAGGAGGCGTTCGACCTCCTCGGCGAGTACATCACCGGCCAGGGCTACGACCTGAAGTTCGCCATCGAGCCGAAGCCCAACGAGCCGCGCGGCGACATCCTGCTGCCCACCGTCGGGCACGCGCTGGCCTTCATCGAGCGGCTGGAGCGCCCGGAGCTGTACGGGGTCAACCCCGAGGTCGGCCACGAGCAGATGGCCGGGCTCAACTACCCGCACGCCATCGCGCAGGCGCTGTGGTCGGGCAAGCTGTTCCACCTGGACCTGAACGGGCAGAACGGCATCAAGTACGACCAGGACCTGCGCTTCGGCGCGGGCGACCTGCGCGCGGCGTTCTGGCTCGTGGACCTGCTGGAGACCGGCGGCTACACCGGCCCGCGGCACTTCGACTTCAAGCCGCCGCGCACCGAGGACAAGGAAGGGGTGTGGGCGTCGGCCGCGGGCTGCATGCGCAACTACCTCATCCTCAAGGAGCGCGCCGCGGCCTTCCGCGCCGACCCCGCGGTGCAGGAGGCGCTGCGCGCCTCGCGCCTGGACGAGCTGACGCAGCCCACCGCGGACGACTCCGGCCTCGCCGGGCTGCTCGCGGACCGGGGCGCGTACGAGGACTTCGACCCGGAGGCGGCGGCGCGGCACGGGATGGCCTTCGAGCACCTGGACCAGTTGGCGATGGACCACCTCCTGGGCGTCTGACCTGAGTAGGGCGTACGGGCCGCGCCGCCGGGAGCCGCAACGGACCCCGGCGACCGGCCCGTACGCCCGCAGACCACTGCACGGCCCTTTTCGCCTCCAGACCCCCGC